>JAOPYM010000593.1 GCA_025964615.1 Actinomycetes bacterium | reverse complement strand
CTGGCGGTGGCAGGCGCGCGCAAGGCCGGTGAGACCGATCCGATCGCGCTGTTCATCGCCGGGTCCCGGGCCTATCTGGAGGTCTGCTGGGAGCTGCGGGACGCGGCCAGGCTGTTCCACGAGAGCGAGGGGCCCAACGGGTTCGGGCTGCTGTGGCGGAGCCGGGCCCGGCAGTGGATCGGCCAGAACGGCAAGCTGCTCGGCGGCCATCCCAGCGCGCGCTCGACCCAGGTGCTGACCCAGCTGCTCACCACCCTGATGGGCGAAGCGGGCCGGCAGGTCGCCCTGGCCGAGGACGGCGAGGAGGCCACCGAGATCATCGATGAGATCTCCCGCATCCTCGTCAGGTTGTCCCAGCCCGCCTGATCAGCCCGCCTGAGCCATATCTCAGTACCAGCTGTGGGCCTGCCACCAGGACCAGGCGCCGCAGGGGTCGTGGTAACGGGCCTGGATGTAGCCGAGGCCCCAGGCGATCTGGGTCGCGGAGCTGTTCTGCCAGTCAGGACCGGCCGAGGCCATCTTGCTGCCCGGCAGGGACTGCGGGATGCCGTAGGCCCCGCCGTAGGGGTTCATGGCGTGCTGGTTCCAGCCGCTCTCGTGGTTCCACATGGTCAGCAGCGAGGGCCAGCAGGCGCTCCAGCCCTTGAGGGCGTTCATCTGCTTGCCGAGGGCCTGGTTGGCAACGGGGTTGGTCGCCCGGGCCGCCAGTGCGGCGGCAGCCTTGGCGGCGGCCTTGGCGGCGGCCGCCTTGGCGGCGAGGGCGGCCCGGAGCTTCGCGTCCTTCTTGGCCTTCTCCTCGAGGAGCTTCTGGGCCTTCAACTGGGCCCTCTGCACCTTGAGCTGCTGCTGGTACGCGATCTGCTTGGCATTGGCGACGTCGGCGGCCGTGGCCGGGTCCATCTGGTAGTGGTTGAGCAGGTCTGACAGCTGTGTGATCGACAGGTCCTTGGCGGCCGGCGGCCCGCCAGGGCCCGGGTGGAAGTTGAGGACCGCCACCCCGACGGCGACGAGGGCCACCAGCAGGATCGTCGCGTTGTGCGTCAGGACCCTCCGGACCAGGCGCCGCTTCGGCTTGGGCGGACCGGGGGCGGGCTGCTGGAAGTTCCCCGGTTCGCGGCGGGGCGGACGGGACTTCCGGGACTTGCGCGCATGCGGCGACGAACGCCGTGTGGATCCGTGCTGAACTTCCCGCATGTCACGTAGATTGCCCCAAGATCACCCTTCTGCGCGAGTCTTACCCCGATTTGGGTTTCAGAGTTCGATGTCGCCGGTCGTATGCCGGGCGGGCTGGAGCGCGGCGAAGAGTCCGGCGAAGAGCTCGGGGTAGAGCGGCCTGGGCCCGTTGGGCAAATCCGACGTAAGTACTCGCTTTCAAGACCTTGTTCCAAGACAGTGCTCCAAATCACATTTTGTGGCGGGCGGACGGCTCTTCGCTGGACTCTGCCGGTACAGGGGGACTGCCCGGCCTGAGCACCCCGGGGCGCGACCCCCAGCCCTTCGGGCAAAGCGTTCGCCGTTCTGGTGAGGTATACGGATGGACGAGGAGCTGATCAACGATTTCGGGGTGCTCCTGGGCGCCGCGGCCCGCCTGGAGCGGATCGCCGCCCGGGCGTTCGAGCGTGAGTGCGGCATCAGCCACCCGATGTTCGAGGTCCTGCTGTATCTGTCCAAGGTCCCCGGCGGCCTGCCGATGGGGGAGATCGCCGGCGACCTCATCCTGACCAGCGGCGGGATGACCCGCCTGATCGACCGGATGGTCGCGGCGGGCCTGGTCGCCCGCCGCCCCTCCGCCACCGACCGCCGCATCCAGCTCGCCGAACTGACCCCCCTCGGCCGCGACACGCTGAACCGTGCCAAGGAGGTCCACACCCGGACTCTCCAGAGAGTCTTCGCAGACCCCCTGACGGCAGACCAGCGCACCGCCCTCCTGGAGGCACTCCACACGCTCAACACCCAGGCCCGTACCGAACTCGGAACCCTGGGCTGAGCGGCAGGACCGGGACAAGCAGCACCGCAGCTCACCTGTAGTGACCGCAACCGTCACGCGCCCGGCCGCCCGTCGTCTGGACTGAGGATCTTGTGGGCGCCCAGCGCACACAAGATCTGAGGGAAGACGGCGGGTAAAAGCGGCCGGGCGCCGCCGTGCCGCAGGCGCGGCTAAAGATAACGCGCGGCGTTGGCCTCGGCGGGGGAGTCGGTGCCGGTGACGCCGCTTACGCCGGCGGGGATGCCGTTGTCGACTTCGGCCGGGGCATTGATGGTGACGCGGTGCATCTTGCGGCGCTGGGTGTAGTCGGCGACGGCGTAGTGCTGGGTGGGGCGGTTGTCCCAGAAGGCCAGGGTGCCGACCCGCCAGTTGAGCCGTACCTGGAACTGCGGGTCGCGGACGGCGTCGAAGAGCAGCGGCAGCAGCGCCTCGTTCTCGCGGCGGGACAGGCCGATGAGGCGGGTCACCGAGCTGCGGTTGACGTAGAGGGCCTTGCGGCCGGTCTCCGGGTGAACCCGGACCACGGGGTGGATGGACGGGGGGTTCTTGTCCTGCATGGCGCGAAGGTCGAAGGTGTGGCCCTTGTCGATGGCCTTGGAAATCGACATGGTCAGGTCGTGCTCGGCGAAGAGCTCGTCGCACAGGCGCTGGATGGAGGGGGCCAGCGACTCGTACGCCATGTACATGTTGGCCCAGTTGGTGTCACCGCCGACCTTGGGGAGCATGACCGCGCGCAGCAGCGAACCCATCGGCGGGATCTTCATGAAGGTGTTGTCGCTGTGCCACTGGTCGCCGCCCTCGCCCTTGGGGTCGGTCTGGTCCAGGATGTGGATCGCGCTGCCAGAGGTGTTCATGGGCGGCATGTTGAGGCTGCCGAAGTTCTCGGCGAACGCCTGGTGCTCCTCGTCGGTGATGTTCTGGTCCCTGAAGAACAGCACCATGTGGTCCAGCAGGCCTTGCCAGATGGTGGCGACCTGTTCGGCGTCCAGAGGCTTACTGATGTCGATGCCGCTGACCTCGGCGCCGATGTTCCGGGTCACGGGGTGGAATTCGATCATGGCCTGCACGCCTCCGTCACTAAACAAGCAATCGCTAGGTTGAGATTACTCGATGTCGGACATCTGTCCAGTCCCTGGCCCCTCACGAGTGGGTAGGTGATCTCCACGAGCGTCGGGAGCTCGGCATGCGGCTGGAGTACGTGGCTGTTCGCCGGAAACCTACGAGTACGGAACAGTGTTCACCCGGATGTCGGGGCCGTGTATCGGCGCGATGCTCGGGGTTCGGCCGTGGCCTGCCTCCAGTGGGGGGCCGGAAGCGGCCACAGCCGGGTGCGGGGTTGGGCGCGTGCCAGGCTCGACGGGCGCTTATGCCATGGGAGCCGCGTCGAGCCATGCGCTCACCCCCGTTCCGCGCGAAGGCCGCGCGTCAAGGCCCGAGCGCCGCGCGAGCGGAGCGAGCGCCGGCAAACTACAGCGCCTTGGTGAGGGCCTGGTCGAGGTCGGTCCACAGGTCCTCGGGGTGCTCGATGCCGATCGCCATCCGTACCGTGCCCCCCCCGAAGCCGGCGGCGGCCAGCGCCGCGTCGTCCAGCATCCGGTGCGAGGTGCTGGCCGGGTGCATGGCCAGCGTCTTGGCCTCGCCGAGCGAGACCGCGAGGACGGCCAGCCGGAGTGCCTCGACAAAGGTCCGGCCGGCGGCCCGGCCCCCGTGCAGCTCGATGGCCAGCATTCCACCGGGCGCCGACAGCATCCGCCGCGCGAGGTCGTACTGCGGGTGGCCGGGCAGGCCCGGGTAGCGCACTTCGCGTACGGCAGGGTGCCCCGAGAGCCGCTCGGCGAGGTACTGCGCGTTGGAGCAGTGCCGCTCCATCCGCAGCGGGAGCGTGACGATCCCGCGCAGGGTCAGCCAGGCCGCGAACGGATCGGCCGAGGCGCCCAGCTCGACGGATTGCTGCCAGATGGTCCGGTGCAGTTCGGCGGTGGCGGCGACGGCGATGCCGCCCAGGACGTCGCCGTGCCCGCTGATGAACTTGGTCGTGGAGTGCACGACCACATCGGCGCCGTGCTCGATCGGGCGGCAGAGCAGCGGGGCGAAGGTGTTGTCGACCACGGTCACCACCCCGGCCTCCCCGGCGACGGCCGCGAGCGCGGCCAGGTCCGTGACCTGCGTGGTCGGGTTGGCCATCGTCTCCAGGTAGAGGATCCGGGTCTCGGGCCGCAGCGCCGCCCGCACCTCATCCGGGTCGTCGCCCGACACGTAGGTCACCGCCACGCCCCACCGTTCGGCGAGATCCTGGATGATGGCGTAGGTCCCGCCGTACAGGCACTGCTGTGCGATGAGGTGGTCGCCTGACCGGAGCAGCGCCTGGAGCACGGCGTTGATCGCGCCCATCCCGGAGGCCGCGGCCACCGCCCCGGCGCCCCCCTCCAGGTCCGCGACCGCCTCCTCGAGCGCCCGGACCGTCGGGTTGCCGAGCCGGCTGTAGAAGGGCGCGCCCGACGGGCCGTCGAACGCCGCCGCCAGTGCGTCGGCGTCGTCGAAGGAGAACAGGTGGCTCTGGTAGATGGGTACGCCGAGCGGCCTGCTGCCGGTCGGCTGCGGCACGGGCAGGTGTACGGCCCGGGTCTCCCGATGTAGTTCGCTCATGCCTCCAACCTGCCCGTCCGCCGTGTCACCGAACAGTGCCAACCGGACAAAGTGGCCTGTTACAGGTAGAAGCCGGTGGCGGTGGCCGGGCGGGTGGCGGTGATCTGGGCGTCGCCGTTGCGGGCCGCGATCAGCTCGGCCAGGGTGGCGGTCTCGGCAGGGGACCCCAGCCAGCTGGTGGCCTCGGCCTGGGACAGCGGGCCGACCTCGATCTGCGCGAGGCACCGTCCGGGCCGTACGACCGCCGGATGCAGCCGGGCGACGTCCTCGTTGGTGGTGATCACGACCAGGACGTCCCGGCCCTGGCCGAGCATCCCGTCGGTGAGGTTGAGCAGCCGGGACAGCGCCTGCCCGGTGGACCGCTTGGCCTCGCCGCGGATCAGTTCGTCGCAGTCCTCCAGGATCAGCACCCGCCACTTCCGCTTCTGGTGCTCGTCGGGGCAGGAGCACGACCCGGAATCGCAGCCGCCGCCACCGACGCCGACGGCCACCTCCATCAGGTAACCGGAGCTGTCGAACAGCACCTCGGGGTCCAGGACGCAGTCGAACTGGCACCAGTCGGCCCACTCCCGGGCCAGCGAGCGCAACATGGTGGTCTTTCCGGTGCCCGGCGGGCCGTGCAGCAGGAGCAGCCGCCCGGTCACCTCTGTGGCGGTCACCGCCATCAGCCGGTCCATCGCGGCCGCCACCGAGCCGGCGTAGTTGCGGCGGATCTCCGCCCAGCTCTCGCTGGAGATGGTCCGTTCCCGGCGCCTGGGCCCCTGCGGGGTGAAGTGCCAGAAGCCCATCTCCACCTGGGTCTCGTCCTCGGGCGGCTCCTCGGCGGCGTCCCTGGTCGCCTCGCCGAGCACGCTGCCGGCGATCTCATCGCTGACCGCGGTGACCTCGACGTCCGCGGACCCGTTGCGCCACCGTACGGAACGCAGCGTCCAGCCGTCGCCGGTCGCCAGGATCGACTCCTTGCCGTCCTCGCTGGCCACCCGCATCAGCCGGGAACCGTCGGGGCGCAGCGGAGCGCCGGGCCGTACCCGCTCGATCCTGGCCGACCGCGACCAGGGCTGCTCGCCGGTGACGAAGGGTGCCAGGGCCAGCGCGTCGATCACGTCGCAAGCGGTGTCGGCATCGTCGAAGGCGAGCACGGGCGCGGGCTCGGCGATACGCGGCCTCTCACTGGACATGCCTTGATGATCAGGGACGGCACGGTGCACGTCCAGCGAATTACTGTTTGTTGCCAGGGAACAAGTGCTTGTCCGGATCCAGACGTTCCGGCAGGGGCGTCCCGTTTCGGCTGGGGTACGGCGTCATTCGGCGGGCTTGCGGGACTCCGTGTCCTTGGTGTCCATCGCGGCGGCCTCCTCGAGGGTCGGCGCGGTGCCGCCCAGGTAGGCGGGCTGCCACCAGACGCCCTCGGGGATCTCCGGGTACTCGCGCTGCGCCCGCTCCACCAGCGCGGACATCGCCGCGTGCAGGTCGGCGGTGACCTGGTCGTAGTTGTCGCCGCGCTTGGGGTACATGGGCTCGCCGATCAGGATGGTGATCGGTACGTTGCGCTGCAGGAGGCGGCGCGGCCGGCCCTTGGTCCACAGGCGCTGGCCGCCCCAGACGACCATCGGGATCATCGGCACGTTGGACGCGACGGCCATCCGCACGGCACCGCTCTTGATCTCCTTGACCTGGAACGACCGGCTGATCGTGGCCTCGGCGAACACGCCGATCACCTCGCCGCCCTTGAGGGCGTTCAGCGCGGCCATGTAGGAGGCCGCACCGGCCTCCCGATCCACCGGGATGTGGTGCATGCCCCGCATCAGCGGCCCGGAGATCTTGTTGTCGAAGACCTCCTTCTTCGCCATGAACCGGACAAGGCGGCCGGCCGGGTTCGCGCCCAGACCGACGAAGATGAAGTCCAGGTAGCTGACGTGGTTGCTGACCAGCACCGCACCACCCGTCTTCGGGAGGTTCTCCGTGCCCTCGATGCGAAACTTCAGGTTGAGGACCCGGAACATGGTCTTCGCCACCACGAGGACCGGGGGATACACCTTCTCCGTCATGGATGAACCGTAACCTACGGTCCCGTAAACCCTCTCCCCGCGTTACACCATCTCGTTGAGTCGTCCAACAAAGGCAGGCGTTTCCCGCACCGTTCTCCCCTCCGGTGCGGGAAACGCCACGAGTCAACGGAGGGAGGGGAGGGGGGTGGGGAGGAGATCGGCGGGGCCGGGAGGCTGGGGGGCGTGGTTGAGGAGGACGCGGCGCAGGACCGAGGGGTTGAACAGGGAGGTCGGGCCGGCCTTCAGGGCGAGGACGTCCAGGAGGGCGGCGCAGGCCTGCTCGTCGACGTTGGCGGCGGCCACGACGCGGGCGACGTACCGGTTGATGATCCGGTTGTACGGCTTGATCTTCGATCCGGTGGTCTCCGCGTACCGGAAGTCCTCGCCGGTGGCGACCAGCCAGGCCCCCGAACCGCGGCGTTTGGCGCCACGCTGGAACCGCCGGGTCATGCCGTGCGGGTCCCCGGCGAGCGACTCGTCGAGCAGGACCGCCTGCAGGGCCGCCACGCTCATGCCCTGGCCGTAGATCGGGTTGAAGGCGCACACCGCGTCGCCGACGATCACGAACCCGTCCGGCCAGGTCCGGAACCGCTCGTAGTGCCGCCGGTGGTTGGCGGTCCGCCGGAAGCTGGTGATCGGCGTGAGCGGCTCGGCCGTGCGGATCGCGTCGTACAGCACGGGGCTGCGCAGTCCCTTGGCGTAGTCCAGGAAGCCCTGTTCGTCGGTGGGTGCGTAGTCGCGGCCGGCCCCGCTGAGGCTGCAGATCCACCGGCCGCCCTCCTGCGGGAAGAGGCCTCCGGTACGCCGGGTGGCGGGGGCGTCGGCCTGGAGGTAGAGGGCCCGCCAGCCGGGATCGTACCCCTCGGGGATGGCGTAGTAGCGGCTGGTGTAGCCGAGCAGCGGGTCCACGGCCGTCTCCTTCGGCGCCGGGTAACCGAGCTCGGCCAGCCAGTCGGGCGCCTTGGAGGTACGGCCGGTCGCGTCGACCACCAGGTTCGCCGCGAGCGGCTCGCCGGGGCCCCTGGTGCCGGCCTCACGGACCAGGACGCCGGTGACGTCCTTGCCATCGGGGAGCAGTCCGATGACCTCGTGGTGGGTGAGGACTGTCAGCTCGGATAGCAGCCGCTTGCGGATGGTCCAGTCGAGCAGGGGACGGCTGAAGGTCAGCATCTTGGTGATGTCGAACCGCCGCCGCCACCCGGCGGAGGTCAGCCAGAGGAAGTCCCTGGGGATGCCGAGCTCGGGCGCTCCCGCCGCCGCGAGCTCGGCCTCGATGCCGGGGAAGAGATCTTCGATGATCTCCAGGCCCTTGGTCCAGAGCGCGTGCAGGTGGCGGGACTGGGGGATCCCCGCGCGGAAGTCCGCGGAGTCGGGGTATCGATCTCGTTCGATGAGGGTGACCTGGTCGAAGTGCGAGGTGAGGACGCGGGCGGTCAGCAGACCGGCCAGGCTTCCTCCGACGACGATGGCGTGCTCGCGCGAATCCGTCACGGCTGATCTCCAGGACGCGGGTAAGGACGGTCCCCGCGATTGTCGACCGTCCGGCCTGTCAATACCAGGGAACGTTGCAATAGGTCGCCCGAATAGGTCTATATCGGATATCTCGCAACAGAAAACTCCTAATGGAGCATATTGACCGGCGCTGTCTTATCTGCGGATACTCGAACGGTCCAGCGAAGATCGCCTCGTACCACGGGAGTCAGTACATGTCCACCGTCACGCGAGCCCCGTCCCGCACCCAGCACCACCGCACGATCAAGAGAGAACTCACCGAGACCGCCCATCCGGTCTGGGTGGAGGAGATGATCGGCAGGCTCCGGCCGGACTGGACCGGGGTACTGGAATCGCCGCTCTTCCAGAACACGATCCAGGGCCCGATGCCAGTGGAGTCCTGGCGCAAGGTCGTCCGCGAGTTCTTCGGCGTCGTCGAGGGCTTCCCCAAGTACATGGGCGTCTACCTCGGCAGGACCACCTTCGGCAAACGCCCCGGCGATCTGCTGGCCCGCGACTGGCTGATCGGGAACATCCGGACCGAGGCGCTGCACGCCCAATGGTTCATCGACTGGGGGATCGGGCTTGGGGTCACCTACGAGGAGATGGTCTCCTACAAGCCGGGACCCGAGGTCGGGGCGCTGCAGGAGTATCTCTGGTCGATGGCCTACCGAGGCTCGCTCGCCGAGGCGTTCGCCGCCGTCAACTACGCCATCGAGGGTACGACCGGTGAGTGGACCCGCCTGGTGATGCCGGCCTTCAGGGACCACTTCGGTGACGACAAGTACTCGCTGATGTGGCTTGTCGAGCACGCCGAGTACGACGACGCCCACCCCCGTGAGGCACTCGAACTCATCAAGATCACCACCCGCGACGAAGAAGAGCGGCAGCTCGTCGAAGACGCCACCCGCCGCTCCCTTCAACTCTTCCGCCGTGGCTTCGACAGTTGTGTGGCCGGGGTATGAACCTCAGCCTTCGCGCCTGAACGCCAACCGGCACGCACTCGGGCGCGCGTGGCCTGGACTGAGGAGCGAGGGAGCGCAGCGACTGAGTGACGAGGGAAGGCCGCGCGTCAAGCGCCCGAGTGCCGCGCGAGCGGAGCGAGCGCAAATGTCAGGTTAGCTTCCAGTCGATGGGGAGGGCGCCCTGCTGTTCGAGCAGGGCGTTCGCCCGGCTGAAGGGGCGGGAGCGGAAGAAGCCCCGGTCGGCGGACATCGGACTCGGGTGCGCCGACTCGATCGAGGGCATGTCGCCCAGCATCGGCTT
>JAOPYM010000553.1 GCA_025964615.1 Actinomycetes bacterium | reverse complement strand
GTGGCGTTTCCCGCACCGATCGGCGAACGGGTGCGGGAAACGCCACGACTCAACGGGATTAGGGGACGCGGGCGACGACGCAGAGCATGGAAACGTCCTCGATCGCGGGCCGGTCCTCTGGCGGGGTGCTGGGGCGCCATTCAACGACGGAGGAGATCCCTGGAGGGAGGAGTTCCAGCCCGCTGAAGAAACGGGCGAACTCTGCCGTGGAGCGCAGCCGGAAGGGAACCCCGCTGCGTTCGTTCGCCTCCGCCGACTCCGCGAGTTCCTCCGGCGTGAGGTAGTCGCCGGTCGCGTGGGACATGACGATGTAGCTGCCCGATGGGAGCGCCTGACGCAGGCACTCGAAGAGGCCGTACGGATCGTGGTCATCGGTGATGAAGTGCATGGTCGCGACCAGCATCAGCGCCACCGGCTTGGACATGTCCAGGGTCCGGGCCAGGTCCGGATGGGCCAGGATCTTCTCCGGTTCGCGCAGGTCGGCCTCAAGATAGGCGGTGGCGCCTTCGGGCACGCTGGTGAGCAGCGCGCGCGCGTGGACCAGCACGATCGGGTCGTTATCGACATAGACGACCCGCGACTGCGGCGCGATGGCCTGGGCGATCTCGTGGACGTTGCCCGCCGAGGGCAGTCCCGTGCCGATGTCGAGGAACTGGCGGATCCCCGCTTCGGCGACCATGTAGGTCACCGCTCGCTGCAGAAAACGGCGGTTCTCCAGGGCCGCGAGGCGGATCGTCGGAAAGGACGACGCGACCATCTCCGCGGAGGCCCGGTCGACCGCGAAGTTGTCCTTGCCGTCGAGCCAGTAGTTGTACCTGCGGGCGGGATGGGCCTTCGTCGCGTCGATCCCGCGAGGTATCCACTCTCTCTCCACTGCAACCTCGATTTCGGTGGTCCGGCACGGCGGGGCGACAGGGGCTTGATCATCTCCATTGTGCAGCACCCCGGGGTCACGTATCGCCTTTGTCGCCGATCGGGCGACATGTCAGCGGGAATCGGGGCATGATCGTCTCGGTGTTGCAGTGACGACCCGGAAGGCTGGCCATGGACCTGTTCTACAGTCCGTTCGACTTCGACATTCAGGACGACCCGTACCCGGTCTACGCCCGGCTGCGTGCGGAGGCGCCGGTCTACCGCAACGAGGCCGACGACTTCTGGGCGGTGTCCCGGCACGCCGATGTGGTGGCGGCACTGCGTGATTCGAGCCGGTTCTCCAGCGTCAACGGCCTGCGGATCGAGCCGGCGTTCTGGGGCCCGGACGCGGAGAGGTTCTTCTCGTTCGTCGCCATGGACCCGCCCAAGCACACGCGCATGCGCGGCCTGGTGTCCCGGGCGTTCACCCAGCGTCGCGTCCAGGAGCTGGAACCACGGCTCCGCCAGATCGCACGTACCTACCTGGCCCCGCTCCTGGAGAGCGGGACGTTCGACCTGATGACCGATTTCGCCGCCCGGTTCCCCACGGATGTGATCTCCGAGCTGGTCGGTGTCCCCGAGGCCGACCGGGACATGGTGCGCGACCTGGGGATGGCCATCATGTACCGCGACGAGGAGTCCGGCGACCTCCCGCCGGAGGCGCTCCAGGCCATCGGCGCGCTGGTCGGCTACTACACCGAGCTGACCATCGAGCGCAGCCGCGAGCGCCAGGACGACCTGCTCTCCGGCCTGCTCGACGCGGCCGAGGGAGAAGACAGGCTCACTCCGGAGGAGATCGTCGGGGTACTGATCCTGCTGGTCGGGGCGGGCATCGAGACGACGATGCTGCTGCTCGGCAACGCGTGGTACGCCGCCTGGCAGCACCCCGACGAGCGGGCGAAGGCATTCGGCGGGCGCGTCGAGGACTGGGTGGAGGAGACCCTGCGGTTCGATCCGCCGGCCCAGGCGCTCGCCCGCAGCACCACCGAGGAGATGGAGCTGCACGGCGTGAAGATCCCGGCCGAGTCACGCATCCTCCTGCTCACCGGCTCGGCCAACCGAGACCCACACGTGTTCGCCGAGCCCGACCGTTTCGACCTGGACCGGGACACCGGCTCCTCGCTCGCCTTCGGCAACGGACGCCACCACTGCCTCGGCGCCAACCTCGGCCGTCTGGAGGCACGCATAGCGCTCCAGGAGATCGTGGGCCTCGTGGCCGACTATGAGATCGACACCGCCGGAACGCGTCGCGTGCACTCCTCCAACGACCGGGGCTTCGCATCGCTGCCCACCCAGGTGACCGCCCGCCGCTGACACCTGGCCCTTACCTGGCCCTTACCTGGACCTTCCTGAAACAGAGTCAGCAGCCGTGCGCCTTCAGGAACGCCAGCGCGCCCGGCACGTTGTTCGTCGTTATCTGGTCGACCGTGAGCGGCACGGTCGAGAACTCGGCCGGCGTGTTCGGAGTGTAGGCGTCGACCATAAGCCCGGCGGCGTGCAGGGCGCTGACGGTGGCGGGCTTGATCGCGCCGGACGCGTTGAATTCGATGCTCTCCATCACATTGCCGGCAGGCGCCGGTACCACTGGGCGGTTGACGGTCAGGGTGGTATGGATCCGGTGGTCGGCCCTGCGCATCGCCGCCAGCACGGGCGGGTCGAAGCTGCGCACATCGATCATGTTCCAGTCGTTCAGCCAGCCGAACCGCAGCGCCACGGCCTGGGCCCGAGCGGCGGTGAGGCTCTCCGGCTTGATCTCCACCGACACCCGCATGCCGTCAGCCTTGGCGCGGTTCAGCGCGCTCCACAGGGATATCAGGTGCTGGCTGCTCATACCCTTGTTCGCTTGCCTACCCGCAATTTTGAGCGGGAAGGTCTCCAGCTGCGCCGCCGTGTAGTCCCACACATTCCCGGTGTGCGCGGTCACGCCGTTGAGCCAGTAGTCGTGAATTGCCATCGGGACGCCGTCGCGAGAGAAGTTCACGTCGACCTCGACCTTGGGTGCGCCCGCCTTGTGCGCGGCGTCGATCGCGGCGGCGGAGTTCTCCGGCAGATTCGTGTACGGCCAGTGCAGGCCCAGGCGGGCACTGACCATTGGGCAGTGGGTCGCGGCGCGGGCGGGTATACCAGCGGTCGCGCCCGTACGCCCACACGCGAGCCCGCCGGCTATGAGGAGCGCCGCAGCGGCGGTGCCCATTGTCATCACGGAACGCAATCTGATGATCACCATGAGCGAGAACCCTACCGGGGACTTGATCCAGTCCCGAAGAAGCAACCCCGGTGCGTTCACCGATCTCATCGCGACCGCGGCGTACCTGGGACCGTTGACGACCAGGGCTGCGCTCAGCGGGCGGTGGCGCAGGTGCTGCCCGACGACATCCCGGCCGATGATCCGGTACGGCCCATGCGCTGACTCGGGGTGCCCTTGGGTCTGGTGTTCTGGAGACTCGGTTCAGGATGTTCGCTACGGGCTGTGAGTTCCTGTATGCGGGTGCCGGTTCACCTGGACGCTGGCAGTCATCAGATCGCTGATGCGTGCGGATCTGGAGATTGCCGCGATTCGCCCGGGTGCCACGGGTGGATGGGGAATCATGTCGGGCATGTGGCAGATCGGCGGGTTCAGCGAGCTTCGCGAGCTCGGTTCCGGGGCGCAGGGGCGGGTGGTGCTGGCCCGGCATGACGAGTCCGGCCGGCTGGTCGCGATCAAGTACGTGTTCAACGCCGACGCGCTGGACGAGGCGCGGTTGCTGCGCGCCGTGGACGATCCGCATGTGGCGCGTTTGTACGACTATGTGGAGCAGCCCGGTGAGGGGGCCGCGCTGCTCATGGAGGCCGTCGACGGGGTGTCGCTGCGGGTCGTACTCGATGAGCGCGGTGCCCTGACCCCGGAGGCGTCACTGGTCATCCTCAAGGGGTCGCTGCTCGGCCTGGCCGCCGCGCACGCCCGCGGCGTGGTGCACCGGGACTACAAGCCCGCGAACGTGGTCGTGCAGCGGAACGGGGAGAGCAAGCTGATCGACTTCGGGGTGGCCGTCGTCGACGGGGTGGCCGGGGGCTCCGGTACGCCGGCCTACATGTCGCCCGAGCAGTGGCTGCGTCAGCCGGCCACTCCTTCCACCGACGTGTACGCCGCGACGTGTGTGTTCTTCGAGTGTGTGACCGGCCATCGGCCGTACCGCGAGGATGTGAGCGCGGGGCACCTGACCGGTGGGGTGCCGACCGGCGAGGTGCCCGAGCCGCTGCGTTCGCTGGTCGCCCGCGGGATGGCCAAGACCGCCTCCGCCCGCCCGCCCGGCGCCGCCGCGTTCGTCACCGAACTCGAAGAGATCGCCGGCGAGGCGTACGGCCCGGACTGGGAGCGGCGCGGACTGGTCGCGCTCAGTACGGTCGCGATGGCGATGGCCGCGCTGTCGCCGCTGGCGCTGGGGTCCACCGGGACGACCGGGGTGGCCCAGGCGGCCGGCCAGTCCGCCGCACGTTCGACCATCCGGACCGGGATCCGGGCCTCGGCCAAGGGCGCGGCGGCGAAGGCTGCGGTCGGCGCGGTCGCGCTGGCGCTCGCCGCCGGAGGCGCCGCCGTCGTCTACAAGACCGCGATCGCGGGATCCTCGTCCCACCGGGCGGCCGCCGCGCCGAAAACCCCGCCGATGATCGCGTACTCCACGGGCACCTCGGTCGAGCTCCGCACCGGAACCGGCCCGGCCCGGGTCCTCGGCGCGTTGCAGCCCAACCAGGGCGGCGCGGTCCAGCCGGTCTGGTCCCCGGACGGAAAGCGGGTCGCCTGGCTGACCGGCCAGGCAGTCGACGTCGCGGACGTGCGCGGCGGACCGGTACGGAGCTGGGCGTGTTCCTACTGCTCCGGCATCGTGTTCCAGGGCGATCGGCTGCTGACCTCCGAAACCGGCACCGCCGCCGCCGACAGCCCGCATCTGCTGGCCTATCCGGCTGACGGTTCGGCGCCGGTCCGGGAGCCGATCACCGGGATCGCCAAGAGTCCCTTCCCGGGCAGCAACGACTTCATCCTGCTGGGGTCCGCCGCCTCCGGCGCTGTGATCGTCGCCTTCGGCGATGCGGGAGGCAGCAACATGGGCGGGAACCAACTGCTCTACCGGGTGGACACGGCGGGACGGGCCACGCTGCTGTACGGATCACCCGCCGCTCTGTTCACGCAGACCAGCCGGCTCGCCGGCAGACCGGGTGGAGCGACCTCCGATCCGACCGGCGGCCGGATGAGCTTGGTGGTGACCTCGCGTGGCGGAGCGTGCGGCTACGCCGAGCATGCCTATCTGCTGAACACCGCCTCCGGCGCCCTGACGGACCCTGCGCCTCCGTCCGGCGGCGGCGCTGGCGGGCTCTTCGTCCAGGACATGTGGTTCGACCGTACGGGCGCCGCGTACGCGTCCTTTCTTCCCAACCCGTCGACATGCGCGACGACAGGCAACCCGCCCGCGCCGATCGCGCACGCCACCACCGTGGTCTGCCGGGCCGAGGGCGGGCGCTGGGTGCAGATCGGCACGGGTGTGATCCAGGCCGGCTATGCGCGCGATGGGTGGCAGGCCCAGCTGACCGGCGCTGCCTCCATCGATATCGTGCCCGTCCTCACCGGGACCACACTCGCCGTGTCCCACGGCAAGGCGACCGCCACGATCCCCGGGGTGACCGGCTTCGCCTGGGCGCCGTGAACAATGCCGGTGTTCACGCGCCGGCCGGTCTGCGGCGCGCCGAGGCGAGCCCGGCGGGTGCTGCGGCCAGAGCCTTCTGAATGGCCTCGACCAGTGCCAGCGCCGACTCCTCGGTGAGCTCCACCGCCACCCGCGCCGAGGGGCCTTCGGCCGCGTTCGTGAAGTCGATGTTCACGGTGTGCTCGTGGCAGGCATGGTACGGATGGTCGACGTAGACGGCGCCTCCGCTGAGCGTGAACCAGCCGGCCGCCCCCTTGCCGGCCCCGTCGAGCTCGATCTTCTCGGTGCGGTATGTGCACATGCCGGTCTCCCTTCAGGCGCTGAGGTGACGCCCGTAGAACTCGAAGATCTTCTTCCAGCCCTCCAGGGCTGCGGGCGGCCGGTAGGCGGGCCGGTCGACGGCGAAGAAGGCGTGACCGGCGTCGGGGAAGGTGTGGAACTCGTGTTCCTTGCCCAGCCTCTTGAGCTCGGCGGCGAGGACCGTGACCTCATCCGGCGCGGGGTGCGAGTCGTCCGCGCCGAACAGCCCGAGCAGGGGGCAGGACAGGTCGGGAGCCTTGGAGATCAGCGGTCCGGCCTTGAGCGGGAACTGCGCGGGCGGGTCGTTCACCACGAAAGCGCCGTAGCAGTCCACCGCCGCGTCGATCTGCAGGGAGCAGGCGGCCAGGAAGGCCTGCCGGCCCCCCGAGCAGAACCCGATGACACCGATCCTGCCATTGGCGTGATCGAGGGCGTTGAGATGTGCCGCGGCTGCGGCTACGTCGCCGACGAGTTGTTCGTCCGGGACCCCGCCCTTCGCGCGGGCGGCGGCGGCCTGGTCGTCGGGGCTGACGCCCGCGCCCTCCCGCGAGTAGAGGTTCGGGCACACCGCGGCGTACCCGCGCGCGGCGAACCGGCGGACGATCTCCTTGGTCGGGTCGTCGTACCCGGGCAGGTGATGGATCACCACCACACCGCCGCGCGGGCGGTCACCCAGTGGCCGGGCCAGGTACGCCTCAAGCTCGGCACTCTCATGGCCGGCAATCGACACCGTACCGGCCCATATCGCGTCATTCATAGCTCTATCTCCCCCCACTCATCCGATAAGATGATCACTATCATGGTCCCCGTCGGTTCCGGAGGCTGGGGTGCGCCGGTGCCTCTGATCACGGACGCATTGATGGGCTACTACCCGGGATTCCCGACTGATCTCAGCGGTCAGGCGATCCAGCCGTTGGTGCGGGCTCGGTGGAGTGCCTGGTTCGCGTCTCGGGAATCGAGCATCTCCAGGCCCCGGATCGCCCAGAACTGCAATGCCTCGTCATCACCTTCGAGCTGGCTCGCCAGCAACGGCAGAGCCGCGGAGGATCGCGCCTCGGCGACGAGTTCCAGGAGCCAGCAGCGCAGCCCGTGGTCCTCCTGCTCCTTCTGGAACTCGGCGA
>JAOPYM010000509.1 GCA_025964615.1 Actinomycetes bacterium | reverse complement strand
AGGACGTATTCCAGTACCAGACCGTGCAGGAACTCGCGGCCGTCACCCAGAACGCATCCGACGCCGACGAGTTCGAGACCGAGGCACCCGGAACGGCCATCGGCCCGGTGCCGGTCACCCCGATCGTGGCCTGGCTGCGGGATCGCGTCGAGGACGCCGATCCGGCGAGTATCGACGGCTTCCACCAGTCCGTGCTGCTGCGGGTCCCCGGTGATCTCGGCGTGGACCACCTGACGAACGCCCTGCGAGCCGTACTCGATCATCACGATGTGCTGCGGCTCCGCCTGGACCGCCGCGGCGACACCTGGCAACCGGTCGTCCAGCCCGCAGGGACCGTCGAAGCCACCGTGCTGCGGGCGGACACCGCAGGCCTTGACGAGGCCAAGGTCGCCGACGTCCTCGCCGAGCAGGCCGCCTGCGCCAGGGACCTGCTCGACCCGGCCGCAGGGAACATGGTCCAGGTCGTCTGGCTGGACGCCGGATCCGGCGCCGAGGGACGGCTGCTCATCCTCGCCCATCACCTCGTCATCGACGGGGTGTCCTGGCGGGTCGTGCTGCCCGACCTGGTCACCGCCTGGGCATCGCTCGTCACCGGCCAGCCGATCGCGCTCGACACGGTGAACTCCTCATTCCGGCGGTGGGCCCAGCACCTCGTCGCTGAGGCCTCCGATCCCAAGAGGGTCAAGGAACTCGGCACCTGGGCCGAGATCCTGGACGGCCCCAACCCCAAGCTGGCCAAGCGGAATCTCGACCCGCGCGTCGACATCGCAGCACGGGCTCGAACCGTAAGCGCCGTGCTGCCCGCGAATGTCACAGAGCCGCTGCTGACCACCGCGCCGGCGGCGTTCCACGGCCGGGTCAACGACGTACTGCTGACCGGGCTGACGCTGGCCGTCGCCCAGTGGCGCCGGCACCGGGGCGGCCGCGGCACCGGGGTGCTCCTCGACCTGGAGGGACATGGGCGGGAGGACATCGCCAAGGGCGTCGAGCTGTCCCGTACCACCGGCTGGTTCACCAGCATCTACCCGGTCCGGCTCGACGCCGGGATCGTCGACTGGGCGGAGGTCCGCGGCGGCGGTCAGGCCGTCGGTACGGCGATCAAGAAGGTCAAGGAGCAGCTGAGGCAGTTCCCCGACAACGGGATCGGCTTCGGGCTGCTGCGCTACCTGAACCCGGCCACGGCGCGCGAACTCGCGGATCTGCCGAAGCCGCAGATCTCCTTCAACTACCTGGGCCGCGTCCAGTCCGGCGAGGGCGACTGGAGTATCGCCCCCGAGCAGCTCCCGAGCGGCGAGGACCCGCGGATGCCGATGGCGCACAGCCTGGAGATCAACGCGATCACCCACGACAGGCCCGAAGGGCCGGAACTGCACGTCACCTGGACCTGGCCGGACGGGTTGTTCACTGAGGACGACGTACGGGAGCTCGCCGAGGACTGGTTCACCGCCCTGCAGGGGATCGTGGATCACGCCCGGCAGGACGAGGCCGGGGGCTTCACCAGCTCGGACCTGCTCGTCTCCCTCGACCAGAACGAGATCGACAAGCTCCAGGCCGCGTGGAGGAACCAGACGTGAACCGCACGGACCTCGAGGACATCCTCCCGCTGTCGCCACTACAGCAGGGCTTCTTCTTCCACGCCCTCTTCGACGGAGACGCCGATCGGCCAGAGCAAGGCGCTGCGACCGACGTCTACACCGCGCAGCTCGCCATCGACCTGGAAGGCCCGCTCGACGTGGCCGCGCTCAAGGAGGCCGCGCGGACGCTGCTGCGCCGGCACTCCAACCTGCGGGCGGCGTTCTGGCACGAGGACCTGAGCCAGCCCGTCCAGGTGATCCCCCGCTCGGTCGAGCTGCCCTGGGAGGAGATCGACCTCACCGGCGGCGGCGACGTTCAGGAGATCGTCCGGCGGGAGCGGGCCCGTACCTTCGACATGACCAAGCCGCCGCTGCTGCGGTGGGTGCTGGTCAGGCTCCCCGGCCAGACGTACAAGCTGATCTTCACCAACCACCACATCCTGCTCGACGGCTGGTCGACACCTGTCCTGGCGACCGAGCTGTTCGCCCTCTACATCCAGGGCGGCAGCGACACGGGCCTGCCCCGCGCCACTCCGTACAAGAGCTACCTCGTGTGGCTGGCCGGGCAGGACAGGACGGCCGCTCAGCAGGCCTGGCGGCACGCGCTGGACGGCGTCGACGAACCCACCCTGGTCGCCCCCGGTGCCCCCGCCGTGCCGGGCCCGCCCAGCGGGGTACGGCTCGAACTCGACGAGAGGCTCAGCACCAGGCTCACCAAACTCGCGAGACGGCACGGGGTCACCCTCAGCACGGTGCTGCAGGGCGCCTGGGGTCTCACCCTGGCAGTGCAGACCGGCCGCAGCGACGTGGTGTTCGGAGCCGCCGTGTCCGGCCGGCCCGCGGAACTGCCCGGCGTCGAGCAGATCATCGGGTTGCTCATCAACACGCTGCCGATCCGGGTCAGGTTCCGGCCGCAGGACTCGCTCGCCGAGATCCTGGAGCGGCTTCAGGACGAACAGGCCGAGCTGCTCCCGCACCACCACCTGGGCCTCACGGAGATCCAGCGGGCGGCCGGTACGCCGGTGCTGTTCGACACCATGACGGTCCTGGAGAACTACCCCTTCGACCCGTCCGCCATGGACACCAGCCTCAACGGGCTGCGGCTGACCGGTTTCGACTCCTACGACGCCACCCACTACCCGCTGTCGTTCGTCGCCGTACCCGGGCCGACGCTGAGCCTGCGCCTGCACTACCGGCCCGACGTCTGCGACGAAGCGGGCGCCGAACGCATCCTGGGACGGGTCGCCCGCCTCCTCGCGGCCCTTGCGGACGATCCGGACCAGCCGATCGGGCGCCTTCAGCTGCTCACCGCCGAAGAGCGCGGAGAGCTCCTGGAGCGGGGCACCGGAGAGGTGTCCCCGATCGGGCGGGGCACCCTGCCCGAACTGTTCGAGGCCCAGGCATCGAAGACGCCGGACGAGACAGCGCTGGTCTGCGGAGACGTCGC
This sequence comes from Actinomycetes bacterium, assembly GCA_025964615.1. Classification (GTDB taxonomy): domain Bacteria; phylum Actinomycetota; class Actinomycetes; order Streptosporangiales; family Streptosporangiaceae; genus RYN-227. The sequence goes on along the minus strand of JAOPYM010000509.1, from coordinate 20,165 downwards.
ACTCACCTACAGGGAGTTGAACGAGCGGGCGAACCGTCTCGCCCACGAGCTGATCGCGCGAGGGGCGGGACCCGAACAGCGGGTCGCGCTCGTACTTCCGCGCGGCCCCGAGTTCGTCATCGCGATCCATGCCGTCCTGAAGGCGGGCGCGGCCTACGTGCCGATCGACCCCGAGTACCCGGCCGACCGGATCGCCTACATGCTGGCCGATTCGGGCCCGGCCCTGGTCCTGACCACCGGCGGACGCGCACAGGACGCCATCGACCTGGACCATCTGGATCTGGCCGGGCGGCCGGTCACCGATCCCCTCGTCGGGGATCTGCGGCCGGAGCACGCCGCGTACGTCATCTACACCTCGGGTTCCACCGGGCGGCCCAAGGGCGTCGTGGTCGCGCACCAGAACGTGCGCAACTACTTCCACGCGCACAGCACCCGGTTCTGGCTGCCCGAAGCCGCCAAGGCCGGGCACCGCCTGCGGTTCGCGCACACCGCGTCGTTCTCGTTCGACACCTCCTGGCACGGGCTGCTGCTGCCGGCCTGCGGGCACGAACTGCACCTTATCGACGACGTCACCCGCAAGGACCCCGAGGCGCTCGTCGCCTACGTGCGGGACCGGGCGATCGACATGGTCAACACGACACCGTCGCACTTCCAGACGCTGCGGGACCTGGGTCTGCTCGACACGGGGATGTCGCTGCTGCTGCTGGGCGGCGAGGCGACCGGCGACGCGCTCTGGCAGGAACTGCGGTCCGGCGTCACCGTGCGGAACTTCTACGGGCCGACCGAGTTCACCGTGGACAGCCTGAACTGCGTGGTCGCCGACAGCGAGCGGCCGAGCATCGGCGGGCCCACCCCGAACACCCGCGTCTACCTCCTGGACCCGAGCATGCGTCCGGTCCCCGAAGGCGCCGAGGGCGAGCTCTACCTGGCGGGCGCCCAGGTCGCGCGCGGCTACCTGGCACGGCCCGGCCTGACCGCCGAGCGGTTCGTGGCCGATCCGTTCGGGCCGGCCGGGGAGCGCATGTACCGGACCGGTGACGTGGGCCGCTGGCTGCCCGGCGGCGGCATCGAGTACCTCGGCCGGGCCGACGACCAGGTCAAGATCCGCGGCTTCCGGATCGAGCCAGGCGAGATCGAGAGTGTGCTCGCCGGGCACCCGCAGGTCACCCAGGTCGCCGTCATCGCCCGCGACGAACGCCTCGTGGCGTACGCCGTCGGCGGCGCGGACCCGGCGGAGCTGCAGCGGTACGCGGCGGACCGGCTGCCCGGCCACATGGTCCCGCTGGTCGTGGCCCTGGACGAGCTGCCGCTGACCGTCAACGGGAAGCTCGACCGCAGGGCACTGCCCGACGTCGCCGCGACGCCGGGCCGGGCACCGCGCACGCCGCAGGAGGAGATCCTCTGCGGGGTGTTCGCGGAGATCCTCGGGCTGGCACGGGTCGGCGTGGACGACTCGTTCTTCGACCTGGGCGGCGACTCGCTCACCGCGACCCGCCTGGTCAGCAAGATCCGCAGCGCGCTCGGCGCCGAGCTGAGCATCCGTACCCTGTTCGAGGCGCCGACGGTGGCCGGCCTCGCCGCCCGGCTCGCCGAGTCCTCCGGTACGGTCCGTCCGGCGCTGGTACGGCGGGACCGGCCCGACGTCATCCCCCTGTCGCATGCCCAGCAGCGGCTCTGGTTCCTCAACCGGTTCGAGGGCGGGTCCGCGACCTACAACATGCCGACCGCGCTGCGGCTGACCGGCGCCCTCGACATCGGCGCCATGCAGGCCGCGCTCGGCGACGTCGTCGCCCGGCACGAGTCGCTGCGGACGATCTTCCCGGACCGGGCCGGCACCGCCCGCCAGCTCATCCTGGACCCGGTCACCGCCAGGCCCCGGCTGACCGTCACCGAGACCACCGAGGCACAGCTCCCGATGGCGCTCGCAGCCGTCGCCGGCCAGGGCTTCGACCTGTCCGTCGAGCCCGCACTCCGCGTCGCCCTGTTCCCGCTGAGGGAGGACGAGCACGTCCTGCTGCTCGTCATGCACCACATCGCCGGGGACGGCTGGTCGATGGCGCCGCTGGCCAAGGACGTCATCACCGCCTACCTGGCGCGGGCCGCCGCAGCGGCCCCGGTCTGGTCGCCGCTGCCCGTCCAGTACGCGGACTACACGCTCTGGCAGCGGGACCTGTTCGGCTCAGAAGACGACCCGGACAGCCTCATCAGCAGGCAGATCGCGTACTGGAAGGACGCCCTCGCGGGACTGCCCGAACAGCTCGAACTGCCCGCCGACCGGGTGCGGCCCGCCGAGGCGGGCTACCGGGGCAACGTGATCCCGTTCACGCTGAGCGCCGGGACCCACCAGGCGCTGGCCGCCCTGGCCCGCGAGTCCCAGGCCAGCCTCTTCATGGTCATGCAGGCGGCCTACGCGGCACTGCTGACCAGGCTCGGCGCCGGGACCGACGTGCCGATCGGGTCACCCATCGCCGGCCGTACCGACGAGGCGCTCGACGACCTCGTCGGCATGTTCGTCAACTCCCTGGTGCTGCGCACCGACACGAGCGGGAACCCGTCGTTCCGGGAGCTGATCGGCCGGGTCCGCGAGACCGACCTGGCCGCGTACGCCCACCAGGACGTGCCGTTCGAGCGGCTCGTGGAGGCGCTCAACCCCGCCCGGTCGATGGCCCGCCACCCGCTGTTCCAGGTGGTGCTGAGCTTCCAGAACAACCCACACAACAACCTGGAGGCCTCCGCCTCGCTGGACGGCCTGACCATCGTGCCGCTGGAGCTGGGCACCGGGGCCGCCAAGTTCGACCTGTGCCTGTACCTGGAGGACACCTACGAGGAGGGCGCCCCCGCCGGGATCGACGGCGGCCTCGAGTACACCCTGGACCTGTTCGACCCGGCGACCGCCGAGTCGATGGCGAGCCGGTTCCAGCGGCTCGTCCGGGCCCTGGCCGATGACCCGGATGCCCCGATCGGCTCGCACGACCTCCTTGAGCGGGCCGAACGCCGGACCATCCTGCGTGAGTGGGCGGGGTCCGGCGAGGCGTTCGGGCAGTCGACGATCGTGGAGGTCTTCGAGGCGCAGGTCTCGCGCACCCCGGACGCGGCGGCCGTGACCTTCGAGGGCGCGTCGCTGACCTATTCCGTCCTGAACGCGTCGGCGAACCGGCTGGCGCGGCACCTGGTGGCCCGCGGCGTCGGCCCCGAGCAGTTCGTCGCCCTGGCGCTGCCCCGCTCGGCCGGGCTGGTCGTGGCGATCCTCGCGGTGCTGAAGGCCGGCGCGGCCTACGTACCGGTCGACCCCGACTATCCGGCCGACCGGATCGCCTACATCCTCGAGGACTCCCAGCCGGTCCTGACCATCACCCCGCTGACGTTCGAGGAGGACCTCAGCGCCTTCGCGGACACGAACCTGGACGTTGCGCTCTCGCCGGACCACGCGGCGTACGTGATCTACACCTCGGGGTCCACCGGGAGGCCCAAGGGCGTGGTGATCCCGCACGCCAACGTGATCCGGCTGATGAGGGCCACCGAACCCTGGTTCGGCTTCGGCGAGCAGGACACCTGGACGCTGTTCCACTCCTACGCGTTCGACTTCTCGGTCTGGGAGCTGTGGGGGCCGCTGCTGTACGGCGGCCGTCTCGTGGTCGTGCCGTACGCCACGTCGCGCTCGCCCGAGGAGTTCCTGAGGCTGCTCGCGGACGAGCAGGTCACCGTCCTCAACCAGACTCCGTCGGCGTTCTATGCGCTGATGGCCGCTGACCGGGACAACCCGGGCCTGGACTTGGCGTTGCGGTACGTGGTGTTCGGCGGGGAGGCCCTGGAGCTGGGGCGGCTCGAGGAGTGGTACGCCCGGCATACCGGCCCGGTCCTGGTCAACATGTACGGGATCACCGAGACCACTGTGCACGTGTCGTACGTCGCCCTGGACCGGGAGAAGGCGGCCTCGTACTCCAATCAGGGCCGGGGCAGTGTCATCGGCGCCGGCATCCCCGGCCTCAAGGTGTACGTCCTGGACGACCACCTGCAGCCGACCCCGCCCGGAGTGGCGGGCGAGCTGTACGTGGCCGGTGCGGGGCTGGCCCGCGGCTACCTGAACCGGCCCGGCCTGTCCGCCGAGCGGTTCGTCGCCGACCCGTTCGGCACGCCCGGCACCCGCATGTACCGCAGTGGTGACCTTGCCCGCTGGCACCGTGACGGGAACCTGGAGTACCTGGGCCGCGCCGACCAGCAGGTCAAGATCCGCGGGTTCCGCATCGAGCTCGGCGAGATCGAGGCCGCCCTGTCCCGGCACCCCGCCGTGACCGACGTCGCGGTCATCGCCCGCGAGGACCGGCCCGGCGACAGGCGCCTCGTGGCCTATGTGGTCGGCTCTGACGTGGACTCCGGTGAGCTGCGGCGGTTCGCCGGCCAGGACCTGCCCGGCTACATGGTCCCGGCGGCCGTCGTCGCCCTGGACGTGCTCCCGCTGACGTCCAACGGGAAGCTGGACCGCCGGGCGCTGCCCGCCCCGGACTTCGCCGCGAACACTTCGGCCCGCCAGGCCCGTACCGAGAACGAGGAGGTCCTCGCGGGCCTGTTCGCCGAGGTGCTCGGCCTGGACCGGGTCGGCGTCGACGACGGCTTCTTCGACCTGGGCGGCGACTCGATCATCGCCATCCAGCTGGTCTCCAGGGCTCGCCAGTCCGGCCTGGTCGTCACCCCCCGCGAGGTGTTCCAGCACCAGACCGTCGAAGAGCTCGCGGCCGTCGCCCGCCCCGCCGCCGCCGAGGTGGTCGAGATCGAGGCACCCGGCGCGGCCATCGGGCCGCTGCCCGCCACGCCGATCATGCACTGGCTGCGGGAACTCGACGGGCCGGTCGGCGACTACAGCCAGCGGATGCTCCTCCAGGTCCCGCCCGGCCTGGAACTCGGCCACCTGGCCGCGGCGCTGCAGGCCGTACTCGACCACCACGACGTGCTCCGGCTCAGGGCGGACGGCGAGTACGAGGTCATGGCGCCCGGCAGCGTCGACGCGACCGCACTGGTACGGCGCGTGGACGTCCGGGGCGCGGACCTGCACGCCGTGCTCGGCGAGCAGGGTGCGGCGGCCCGCAGGCGGCTCGACCCGGCCGAAGGCGTGATGGCCCAGCTGGTCTGGTTCGACGCCGGGCAGGCCCCGGGCCGGTTGCTGCTGACCCTGCACCACCTGGTCGTCGACGGGGTGTCCTGGCGGATCCTGCTACCCGACCTGGTCACCGCGTGGGCGTCCATCGCCACCGGGCAGCCCGTGCGCCTGGACGGGGCCGGCACCTCGTTCCGGCGCTGGGCTCAGCGCCTGGTCGCCGAAGCCTCCGAACCCGCTCGCACGAGCGAGGCCGCCTTCTGGTCGGAGATCCTTCGTACCCCCGACCCCGTTCTGGGCTCGCGGCCGCTGGACCGGGCCATCGACACGTTCGGCACCGAGCGGCTCGTCCGCCTCACCCTTCCCCCCGACGTCACCGAGCCGCTACTGAGCACGGTCCCGGCGGCCTTCCATGGCCGCGTGAACGACGTACTGCTCACCGGTCTGGCCCTGGCCGTGGCCGAATGGCGGCGCAGGCAGGGGCGGACCGACGAGTCCGCGGTCCTGGTGGACCTGGAGGGGCACGGCCGGGAGGAGATCGTCCCGGGCGTCGACCTGTCCCGGACCGCCGGCTGGTTCACCAGCATCTTCCCGGTCCGCCTGGACGCGGGCCAGGTCGACTGGGCCGAGGCGGCCTCCGGTGGCCAGGCCGTCGGCACCGCGATCAAGCGGGTGAAGGAGCAGCTGCGGGAGGTCCCCGACAACGGGATCGGCTTCGGACTGCTCCGCTACCTGAACCCGCAGACCCGTTCCCGGCTCGAAGGCTTCGGGACCCCGCAGCTCGCCTTCAACTACCTGGGCCGGATGACCGCGCCGGAGGCCACCGACTGGGCGCCGGCCGCGCCGGAGGAATCGCAGGCACTGGGCGGCGGGCACGACGACGCGCTCGGCCTGGCGCACGCCGTGGAGGTCAACGCCTACACCCGTGACACCCCGGCCGGTTCGACGCTGGAGGCCACCTGGAGCTGGGCGTCCGGGCTGTTCGCCGGCGGTGCGGTCGAGGAGCTCGGACAGCTCTGGTTCGAGGCGCTCAAGGCCCTGGTCGTGCACACCGAGCAGGACGGCGGCGGGGGCTTCACGCCGTCGGACATGTCGCTGATCGAGATCAGCCAGGACGAGCTCGACGACCTGGCCGCAGAACTCGACGGTTGGGAGCTGGAGTGACGCCGAAGTCTCAGCTCGAGGACGTGCTGCCGCTCGCTCCGCTGCAGCAGGGCCTGTTCTTCCATGCCCTGCTCGACGCGGAGGCCGATGTCTACACCGCGCAGCTCGTCCTCGATCTGGAGGGGCCGCTGGACGCCGGCGCGCTGAAGGCGTCGGCCGCCACCCTGCTGCGCCGGCACGCGAACCTGCGCGCCGGGTTCCGGCAGCGCAAGGAGGGCACGCCCGTCCAGGTGGTGCACCGAGAGGTCAAGCTGCCCTGGGAGGAGCTGGACCTGTCCGGTGGCGGGGACGTCGAGGAGATCCTCGAACGGGAGCGGACCACGCCGTTCGACATGGCCCGCCCGCCGCTGCTCCGCTTCGTCCTGATCAGGACCGGCGAGCAGCGGCACAAGCTGGTGTTCACCAACCACCACATCCTGCTCGACGGCTGGTCCACGCCGGTGCTCACCACCGAGCTGTTCGCGCTCTACCTGAACCGGGGTTCCGACGCAGGGCTGCCCCGGGTCACCCCGTACAAGAACTACCTGGTCTGGCTGACCCGGCAGGACCGCGATGCCGCACAGGACGCCTGGCGTACCGCGCTGAGCGGCGTCGACGAGCCGACCCTGATCGCCCCCGGCGCGGGGGAGGCCACCGGCGGGCCGGAGCGGATCCGGATCGAGCTGTCCGCAGCTGTCACCTCGGCGCTGACCGCTCAGGCCCGCGCCCATGGCGCCACCCTCAGTACCGCGCTGCAACTGGCGTGGGGGCTGGTGCTCGGGCGGCTCACCGGACGCGACGACGTGGTCTTCGGCGGTGTCGTCTCCGGCCGCCCGCCGGAGCTGCCGGGTGTCGAGCAGATGATCGGCCTGTTCATCAACACGCTGCCGGTCCGGGTACGGCTCCGGCCGGCCGACACAGTCGGGCAGACCCTGAACCGGTTGCAGGCCGACCAGGCCGACCTGATGTCGCACCACCACGTGGGCATGGCGGAGATTCAGCGGCTGGCCGGGGTGGGCAACCTCTTCGACACCATCACGGTCCTGGAGAACTACCCCTTCGACCCGGACGCCGCGAGCACCGACCTCGGCGGGGTACGGGTGACCGGCGGGGGCGGCCACGACGCCACCCACTACCCGCTGGCCCTCGCGGCGGTGCCGGGGGAGACCCTGTCGCTGCGCCTGGACTACCGCCCCGACCTGTTCACCGCCGACGAGGCGGCCATGCTCGCCGAACGGCTCCGCCGGGCGCTCGAACTCATCGCGACCGAGCCGGGGACCCTGCTCGGCAGGGCCGGTCTGCTCGACGACGATGAGCGGCGCACCGTCGTGGAGTCCTTCAACGACACGAGCACCGATCGCATCGGCCCGCAGACCATCACCGAACGCTTCGCCGCCCAGGTCGCCTCGACTCCCGATGCCGTCGCCATCAGGGCCGAAGGGATCTCGATCAGCTACGCGGAACTGGAGGCGCGGGCCAACCGGCTGGCGCACCGGCTGATCGCGCTCGGCGTCGGCATGGAGACGCCGGTGGCGATGCTGCTGCGCCGCTCGCCCGAGGTGATCGTGGCCTCGCTCGGCATCCTCAAGGCCGGCGGGTACTACGTGCCGATCCACCACAGCTACCCGCCGGAGCGGATGGCGTGGGTGATGGCCGAGACCGGCGCCCCCGTCCTGCTCACCGACACCACCATGCTGGACCACGCGTTCGAGCACGGCGCCCAGGTCCTCATGGTCGACGGTCCTTGCGCCGGACCCGCGACCGACCCGGGTCTGGCGGTGCACCCGGATCAGCTCGCCTACGAGATCTTCACCTCGGGGTCGACGGGCGTGCCCAAGGGGGTCGGGACCAGTCACCGGGCGGTGGTCGGCTTCGCCACCGACACGACCGTCCTGGTGGGGTCCGAGCGGGTCCTGATGGCCGCTCCGCACGCCTTCGACGCCTCCACCTACGAGATGTGGACGCCGCTGCTGTCCGGTGGGACGGTCGTCGTGGCGCCGCCCGGCGACCTCGACGCCGACGTCCTGGTACGGCTCGTCGCCGCGGAGAAGGTGACGGGTGCCTTCCTGACGACCATGCTGTTCAACCTGATCGCCGCGCGGACCCCGGAGGCCTTCCGGGGCATGCGGGCCCTGCACACCGGCGGTGAGGCCGGTTCGTCGCGCACCATGCTGGCCGTGGCGGACGCCTGCCCGGACACCCTGGTGCTGCACGTGTACGGCCCGACGGAGACGACCACGTACGTCACCTCCCTTCCGGTGCGAGATCAGCTCACGGAGTCCGGCAGGGCGGCGCCGATCGGCCGGCCGCTGGACGACACCCGGGCCTACGTCCTCGACGGCAACCTGCTGCCGGTCGCGACCGGCGTGGCGGGGGAGCTCTACATCGCGGGCGCCGGGCTCGCCCGCGGCTACCTGAACCGGCGGGCCCTGACCGCCGAACGGTTCGTGGCCTGCCCGTTCGGTGCTCCCGGCGAGCGCATGTACCGCACCGGCGACCTGGTCCGCTGGGACTCCGGCGGCATCCTGGAATACCTGGACCGGGCCGACTTCCAGGTCAAGGTCCGGGGCTTCAGGATCGAGCTCGGCGAGATCGAGACCGCGCTCACCCGGCACGAGGACGTGGCCCACGCCGCCGTCATCGCCCGCGAGGACCGGCCCGGCGACAGACGCCTCGTCGGGTACGTGGTGGGTGCGGACCTGGACCCGGCGGAGCTGCGCCGGTACCTGGGGGAGTCCCTGCCGGAGTACATGGTCCCCGCCGTGCTCGTGGTCCTGGACGGGCTGCCGATGAACGCCAGCGGCAAACTCGACCGCAGGGCACTGCCCGCCCCCGACTTCGCCGCCGCCGCCGTCGGACGCGACCCGCGAGGCCCCGAGGAGAACGCGCTCGCCGACCTGTTCGCGCAGGTACTCGGCCTGGAACGGGTCGGCGCCGACGACGGCTTCTTCGATCTGGGCGGCGACAGCATCCTGGCCATCCAGCTCGTCACCCGCGCCCGCCAGGCGGGCCTGGACATCTCCCCGAGGGACGTGTTCACCCACCAGACCGTCGAGGCCCTGGTGGCGGCCGTGACCGCGCCCGAAGAGGCCCGCGCCGAGGTCGGCTTCGAAACGCTGCTGCCCATCCACCCCTTGGGTGACCGGGCCCCGCTCTTCTTCTTCCCACCCGCCGTCGGGCTGAGCTGGGGATACTTCATCTTCCCGCCGCTCATGGGGGCCGACCAGCCGATCTACGGCCTTCAGGTCCCCGGCTACCGGGAGGGCGAGGCGATGGCGGCCTCCATTGACGAGCTCGCCACTTCCTACATCGAACATCTGAAGAAGGTGCAGCCACAAGGGCCGTACCACCTGGCGGGCTGGTCGCTCGGGGGTGAGATCGCGTTCGAGGTGGCCTGCCGGCTCCAGGCCGAGGGGGACGAGGTGGGGCTGCTCGCGCTCATCGACTCCTACCACGGCCAGGACCTGACCATGCCGGAGAGCGAGATCCTCCCCGACCTGCTGATGGGCCTCGGCCTGGACCCCGACCTGTTGCGCGGCATGGAGCCGGATCCCGAACAGGCCGCCCGGACGGTTCTGCGGATCCTGCGGGAGCGCGGCGACGGGCTCGCCGCGATGGACGAGTCCACCGCCATCGCCGCGTACCAGAACTACCGCAACGCCCGCACGCTGGCGATGGGGTACCGGCCGGGCCGCTACCGGGGCGACATGGTGTTCTTCACCGCGCTCGGCGGCCGTACCCCCGAATCGGCCACCCCGCAGGGCAACTGGGGCCCCCACCTGGACGGACGCATCGAGGAGTACCAGATCGACGCGCCGCACCACCAGCTGATGAGCCCGGAATCGGCCGCGGAGATCGCGGGCGTTCTCACTGGCGCACTCGACAAGCTCAGATAACCTCAGAATCCCCCTGAAACCCGGAGAGAACATGACCAACCCCTTCGAGGACGCCGACGGCACCTACCTGGCGTTGATCAACGACGAGGGCCAGTACTCCCTGTGGCCGGGGTTCGCCGAGATCCCGGCCGGCTGGAGCGTCGCCCACGCCGAGGACACCCGGCAGGCCTGCCTGGACCACATCAACGAGAACTGGACGGACATGCGGCCCAAGAGCCTCATCGACGCCACCTCCTGACCCAGACCAGACAGGGGTTCGATTCGACGTGAAGGTCCTGGGCCCGCCCACAACTCCGCCCACTGCCGTTCCGATCGAGATCACCGTGACCGAATGGGCCATGGAGATGCTCGATGCGGCCGACCTGCGCCCGGCGCCGCTGCCCGGGGTGGAGATGTCGTTCACCCGGGCTCTGGTGGCCTCGCCGGAGGTCAACCGGGCCCTGTACGGCGCGGTCGGTGCCCGGGTCTGCTGGACCGACCGGTTCACCTGGTCCTTCGAGGACTGGGAGAACTGGGTGGACCGGCCCGAGCTGAGCACCTGGATCGCCTGGGCCGAGGGCACCGTCGCCGGGTACTTCGAGCTGGAGGCGCAGCCGGGTGGGGACACCGAGATCCACCTGGTCGGCCTCACCCCGTCCTTCGTCGGCAAGGGGTACGGCGGGTACCTGGTGGAGCAGTGCGCCCGCCGGGCCTGGCAGCGCGGGAGCCTGTGGGCCGGCGGATCGGGGCCCTGCAGCCGTGTCTGGCTGCAGACCAGCACGCTCGATCATCCGAACGCGATCGCCAACTACGTCAAGCGCGGCTTCAAGGTGGCACGCGAGAAGACCATGAACAAGAGCGTGCCCGACCCCAGGCTCGCCCCATGGCCGCTCCCCGGCGACCCTCGGGTCGCCCGTCATCTGGTGGACGACCTTCCGGAAGAGACATGATCTGGTTCCGCTGCGCGCAGACGCGCCCCTGGGCGTCGATGCGCCTCATCTGCTTCCCGCACGCGGGCGGGTCCGCGGTCTTCTACCGTTCCTGGGCCAAGGCCCTCACCCCCGCCATCGAGGTGCACGCCGTCCAGTACCCGGGCCGCGCCGACCGGATCAGGGACCCCTTCATCACCGATGGTCGGCAGCTGGCCAGGCTGGTCGCCGGGGCGCTGTCCCCGCTGCTCGACCGGCCGGTCGTCCTGTTCGGGCACAGCATGGGCGCGGTCCTGGCCTACGAGGTGGCCCGGGTCCTGGAGAACCAGGGGAACACGCCCGCGCACCTGTTCGTCTCAGGTGCCCGCCCGGCCCACCAGCGCGGGGAGCCGGAGGGCAACGCGGGCAAGGACGACGACGCCCTGGTCGCGGAGATGGTGAAACTCGGTGGCAGCGACGCCGAAGTGCTCGCGGACCCGGAGATGCGCGAACTGATCCTGCCGTACGTCCGCAACGACTTCGCCCTGGTCGAGTCGTACACCTACAAACCGGCTGAGCCGTTCACCACCCCGCTCAGCACCCCGGTCACGGCCATGGTCGGCGACGCGGACCCGCACGTGACCGTGGCCCAGGCCACCGGCTGGGGCGAGCTCACCTCGGGTGCCTTCACGATCAACGAGTTCGCCGGTGACCACTTCTACCTGGTCCCGCAGCAGGCCCAGGTGGTGTCCGAGATCCTGCGCCAGCTCAACGTCCCTGTCTCCTGACCGTAATCGGGGTTGTCGGTAAAGATGTCCGAGAACGTGCGCCGGCCGCTGTCCGCAGCGCAGTCTGCCGTGTGGATGGCCCAGCAGCTGGCACCCGAGGCGCCGATCACCATCGGGCAGTACACCGAGATCGACGGCCCGGTCGACCTGGCCCTGCTCGACACGGTGGCCCGCCGGGTGATGGGCGAGGTCGAGGCGATCGGGGTCCGTTTCGTGGACGAGGACGGGGTTCCCTGGCAGGTGCCGGCCCCCCCGTTCGACCTGGACATCCCGGTCATCGACCTCAGCGCTGAGCCCGACCCCCGGGCGGCCGCCGAGGCGTGGATGTGGGACGACCTCACCTCGCCGATCGACCTGGCCCAGGACCCGGTCTTCACCTGGCAGCTGTTCCGGGCCGGGCCCTCGAAGGTCTTCGCGTACGTGCGGAGCCACCACATCGCGCTGGACGCCATCTGCGGTTCGATGATCGTGCAGCGGGTGGCGGAGGTCTACACGGCGATCCGGCGCGGCGAGGAGCCGTCTGGTGACATGGGTTCGCTCGACGTCCTGCAGGAACAGGAGGACGCCTACCGCTCCTCCGGCAGGTTCCAGAAGGACCGGGAGTACTGGACCGGGCGGTTCGCGGAACTTCCCGAGGTGACGAGCCTGTCCGGACGGGTCGCGCCGCCGTCGGCCCGGTACCTGCGGGAGACCGTGACGCTCTCGCCCGAGCGCACCGAGGCGCTGGGCGTGGCGGCCCGTGCCCTGTCGACCAACACGGCGGGCCTGGTGATCGCCGCCTCGGCCGCCTACACGGGCCGGCTGACCGGCAATCCCGACGTGGTTCTCGGGATGGCGGTGACCGGCCGTACCACCGCCGCCGCCCGCAGGACCCCGGCGATGATGGCGACCGTGCTGCCGCTGCGGCTCGACCTCGGCCCCTCGGCGACCCTGTCCGGTCTGGTTCGGCAGGTCACGGCCGAGGCCGGGCAGCTGCTGCGCCGGCAGAAGTACCGCCAGGAGGACTTGCGCCGCGACCTGGGCCTGACCGGTGACCAACGGCGGCTGTACGGGCCCGCGATCAACATCATGCAGTTCGACCACACGGTCGACTTCGACGGTGCTCCCGGGGTCATGCACGCCATGTCGACCGGGCCCATCGAGGACCTGGTGATCAACGTCTACGACGGGTTCGGCGGGCGGGGCCTGCGGGTCGACTTCGACGCGAACCCCGCGCTCTACTCGGCCGGTGAACTGGCCGCGCTGCACCGGCGGTTCGTCGTCTTCCTGGAGGCGATCGCCGCGGCCGGCCCGGAGCTGTCGCTCGCCCGGATCGGGGTGCTCGACGGGCTCGACCTGTCGTTGCTCGCCGGTTTCTCCGATGGTGGCCCGGCTGCCCCGGCCCTGGGCCTGGAGGAGCTGTTCGAGGCCCAGGCCCGCCTGCGGCCGGACGCCCTGGCCGTCATCGCCGCGCAGACCCTCACCTATGCGGAGCTGAACGCGCGGGCCAACCGGCTGGCCCGGCTGCTGGTGGCCCGGGGCGTCGGCCCGGAGTCGATCGTGGCCCTGGTCCTGCCGCGCTCGGTGGAGCAGGTCGTCGCGGTGCTCGCGGTGGCCAAGGCGGGCGGCGCCTACCTGCCGCTCGACCCCGGTCACCCGGCCGAGCGGATCGCGTTCATGCTCGCGGACGCGCGCCCGGTCCTGGTGATCGCCGACCGCCCGGACCTGCCGGTTCCGGCCGCCTCCGGCCTGCTCCTGGTGGACGAGGTACGGGCTGATCTGTACGACCCGTCCGACCTGAACGTGCCGCTGCTGCCGGGGCATCCCGCGTACGTCATCTACACGTCGGGTTCCACCGGGCGGCCCAAGGGTGTCGTGGTGACCCGTACCGGCATCGCGAGCCTGGCCGCGACCGAGGTCGAGTGCTTCGAGATCGGGCCCGGCGACCGGGCCCTGCACTTCAGTTCGCCGGGGTTCGACGTCTCGTTGCTCGAACTGCTGATGGCCTTCGCCACCGGGGCCACCCTGGTCATCGCGCCACCGGAGATCTATGGCGGCGAGCAGCTGCACGAGCTGCTGCAGACGCAGGCCGTCACGCACGCCTTCATCACCCCGGCCGCGCTCGCCACCGTACCGGCCGAGGGTCTCGACGAGCTGCGGATGGTGATCGCCGGCGCGGACGTCTGCCCGCCGGAGCTGGTGACCCGATGGGCGCCGGGCCGCCAGATGATCAATGGATACGGGCCGACCGAGATCACCGTGGCCACCACCTTCAGCGGTCCGCTCGTGCCGGGAGAGATCCCGCCGATCGGGCGGCCCGTCGTGGGTACCCGCGTGTACGTGCTGGACGCGGGCCTGCAGCCGGTGCCGATCGGGGTCGTCGGTGAGCTCTACGTCGCGGGTGCCGGGCTGGCCCGCGGCTATCTCGACCGGCCGGGGCTGACCGCTGAGCGCTTCGTGGCATGCCCGTTCGGCAGGCCCGGCGAGGTGATGTACCGCACCGGCGACCTGGTCCGCTGGAGGGCATCGGGCGATCTCGATTTCCTGGGCAGGGCCGACCAGCAGGTGAAGATCCGCGGGTTCCGGATCGAACTGGGCGAGATCGAGTCGGTGCTGGCCGCGCACGGTGCGGTGGCGCAGGTGGCGGTCGTGCCCGACACCTCCCCGGCGGGCGATGTACGGCTCGTCGCGTACGTCGTCGGTTCCGTCGACACCGGGGAGCTGCGCCGGTTCGCCGGGAAGTCGCTGCCCGCGTACATGGTCCCAGCGGCGATCGTGCTGCTGGACGCACTGCCGATCAACCGGAGCGGCAAGCTGGACCGTGCGGCACTGCCCTCACCCGACCTCTCGCCCCCCGCCGGGAGGGACGCCCCCCGCGCGCCCCGCTCGCCGCGTGAGGAACTGCTCTGCGGGCTCTTCGAGGAGGTACTCGGGGTCAGCGCCGGAATCGACGACGGTTTCTTCGACCTCGGCGGGGACAGCATCATCGCGATGCGCCTGGTGGCACGCGCCCGTGCGGCCGGCCTTGTCCTGTCACCGCGCGAGGTGTTCCTGCACCAGACCGTGGCGTCGCTGGCCACCGTCGCCGCCGCGGTATCCGTTGCGGCCCCGGTCACCTCGGCCCCGCTGCTCACGCTGCCCGGCCGGGTCCTCGCTGAACTGACCCGCGAGCATCCCGGCCTGGCCGGGGTGTGGCCGCTGGCACCGCTCCAGCAGGGCCTGTACTTCCACGCGACGCTGGACGACTCGGACGTGTACGTGCCCCAGCTGACCCTGGACCTGACCGGCCCCGTGTCGGAGCCCGCCCTCCGCGCGGCCGCACAGCAGCTCGTCGACCGGCACCCCGGCCTGCGCGCCGGATTCGTCACGACCAGCGAAGGCGACCTGGTGCAGATCGTGCACGAGAGGGTCCCGGTGCCCTGGATGTCGTACTCCCCCTCCGGTTCCGATGAGGCGTCGGCTGTGCAGGCAGCCGAACGGGCGCGGGGGTTCGACCTGGCCAGGCCTCCGCTGCTGCGTTTCGCGCTGCTCCGGCTCGGCGACGACCGTCACCGGCTCGTCCTGACCAACCACCACATCGTGCTCGACGGCTGGTCCATGCCGGTGCTGGCAGCCGAACTGATCGCCCTCTACGCCGGGCATCCCCTCCCGGACGCGGTGCCGTACTCCGACCATCTGGCCTGGCTGGCCCGCCAGGATGTCGCCGCGGCCACCGCGGCCTGGGCGTCGTCGCTCGACGGGCTCGCACAGCCCACCCTGGTGGCGCCCGCGCTGGCCCAAGCCGCCGCGGTGCTGCCCGAGCAGGTGACGGTCTCGCTGACCCCGGAACTCACCGAGGGACTGTTCTCGCAGGCCCGCGCCACCGCCCTCACCCCGAACACCGTCCTTCAGGGACTCTGGGGCCTGCTGCTCGCCCGGCTCACCGGCCGCGACGACGTGGTCTTCGGCGCCACGGTGTCCGGCCGGCCGCCCGAGCTGCCGGGCGTCGACCAGATGATCGGCATGTTCCTCAACACGCCGCCGGTCCGGGTTGCGCTGCGCCCCGCGGAGACGCTGACGGAGTTCCTGTCCCGGTTGCAGGACGAGCAGGCGTCCCTGTTCGCCCACCAGCACCTCGGCCTCGCCGACATCCAGCGCCTGTACGGCGGACCGCTCTTCGACACGATGACGGTCTTCCAGAACCTCCCGGTGGACCCGGCGCTGCTCGGCACCTCCGTCGGCGGAGTCAGCCTGACCGGCGCCGACATCACCGACGCCACCCACTACCCGCTGGAACTGGTGGCGCTGCCGGGCGCCCGCCTCGAGCTGCGCCTGCGGTTCCGGCCCGACGTGTTCTCCCGGGACATCGCCGACCGGCTGATGACGATGCTCCTCAGCCTCATCGACGTCGTCGTGGACGCCCCCTCCCGTCTCGTCGGTGACATCACGGTGCCCGGAGCCGCCGGGCTCCTCGGCGTTCCCGCTCCCCGGCAGTCGCGGTTGGTGGCGTATGTGGTGCCGGCTCCGGGGGCGACGATCGACGCGGAGGAGTTGCGGGCGTTCGTGCGTTCGCAGTTGCCGGAGTCGATGGTGCCCTCGGCTCTTGTTGTTCTTTCTGAACTGCCGTTGACGGCGAACGGGAAGGTGGACACGAAGGCGCTGCCTGCGCCGTCGTTCGCACCGGTCGCCTCCGGCTACCGCGCGCCGCGTACCCCGGTCGAGGAGATCCTCTGCGCGCTGTTCGCCGAACTCCTCCAGGTACCGCGCGTCGGAGTGGACGACTCGTTCTTCGACCTGGGCGGGGACTCGTTGCGCGCCACCCGCCTGGTGGCCCGCCTGCGGTCGCTGCTGTCGGCGGAACTCCCGATCCGGGCACTGTTCGACAGCCCCACCGTTTCAGGGCTCGCCGCTCGCCTGGCCGGCGGGTCTGAGTCCGCCCGCCCCGCGCTGGTCCCGATGGATCGCCCGTCCGAACTGCCCCTGTCGTATGCGCAGCAGCGGTTGTGGTTCTTGAATCGTTTGGAGGGTCCGTCGGCGACGTACAACATGCCGATTGCTCTGCGGGTGCGGGGTGTGGTGGATGTTGTGGCGTTGCGGGCGGCTCTGGGTGATGTGGTGGGTCGGCATGAGTCGCTGCGGACGGTGTTTCCTGATTCTGGTGGGGTGGCGCGTCAGTTGATTTTGGATGCGTCGGTGGCGCGTCCGGAATTGGTGGTCTCGTCGGTGTCTGCGGCTGAGTTGCCGGTGGCGTTGGGGATGGCTGCTGGGTATGGGTTCGATATTTCGGTGGAGCCGCCGTTGCGGGCTCACGTGTTCGAGCTGGCGCCTGGGGAGCATGTGGTGTTGTTGCTGATGCATCACGTGGCGGGTGATGGGTGGTCTCTTGCGCCGCTGGCTCGTGACGTGATTGCGGCGTACGTGTCGCGGGTGTCGGGTGGGCCGCCGCAGTGGGCGGTGATGCCGGTGCAGTATGCGGATTACACGTTGTGGCAGCGGGAGTTGTTCGGTTCGGAGTTGGATCCGGGGTCGTTGGTCTCGCGGCAGATCGGTTTCTGGAAGGGGGCGTTGGCGGGGCTTCCTGATCAGATCGAGTTGCCTGCTGATCGTCCGCGTCCGGTGGAGGCCTCCTACCGGGGCGGTACGGTCCGGTTCTCGCTGGACGGTGACCTTCATGCACGCTTGGACTCACTGGCCCGTGCGAATGGCGCCAGCCAGTTCATGGTCGTCCAGGCCGCTTTTGCGGCGCTGTTGACCCGGTTGGGAGCCGGTACGGACATCCCTGTCGGGTCCCCGATCGCGGGTCGCAGCGATGAGGCGCTCGACGATCTGGTGGGGATGTTCGTCAACACGTTGGTGTTGCGGACGGATACGTCGGGGGATCCGTCGTTCCGGGAGTTGATCTCCCGGGTGCGGGAGGTGGATCTGGCGGCTTTTGCGCATCAGGATGTGCCGTTTGAGCGGTTGGTGGAGGTGTTGAATCCGGTTCGTTCGATGTCGCGGCATCCGTTGTTCCAGGTGGCGTTGACGTTTCAGAACAATCCGGAGGCCCGTTTGGAGTTGGACGGGTTCACCGTCGAGGTGGAGCCGTTGCACGCGGGAGCGGCCAAGTTCGATCTGCTGATGGTGCTCACCGAGCGGACTCCTGGTTCACCTACCGGCTTGGACGGTGAGCTGGAGTTCGCCGCGGACTTGTTCGACCGGTCGACCGCGCAGGGTCTGGCTGCTCGTTTCGAGCGTTTCCTGCGTTCGTTGCTGGCGTCTGCGGATGCTCCGATCGGTGGCGTTGAGTTGCTGGCTCCGGCTGAGCGGGAGACCATCCTCACCGATTGGGCGGTCTCGCCTCGGCCTTCTGGGGTTTCGGGTTTTGCGGGTTCTACGATTCCGTCGGTATTCGAGACGCAGGCTGCCCGGACGCCGGATGCGGTGGCGGTGACGTTTGAGGGTTCGGCTCTGTCGTATGGGGAGTTGAACGCGAGGGCGAATCGGCTGGCCCGGTATCTGGTGTCGCGGGGGGCGGGTCCTGAGTGTTTCGTGGGTGTGGAGTTTCCGCGTTCGGCGGATCTGGTGGTGGCGGTTTTGGCGGTGCTGAAGTCGGGGGCCGCCTATGTTCCGATCGATCCGGATTACCCGGCTGACCGGGTTGCGTACATGCTCGCGGATGCGGCGCCGTTGCTGAATCTGACGCCGGTCATGGTGGATGGGCTGGATCTGTCGGGGCTCTCGTCGGAGGACCTGGGGGTCGGGGTGCTTGCTGGGCATCCGGCGTATGTGATTTACACCTCCGGTTCGACGGGGAGACCGAAGGGTGTGGTGGTCCCGCACGGCAATGTGATCCGTTTGCTGGAGTCCACTGATCATTGGTTCGGGTTCGGTCCTGATGATGTGTGGACGTTGTTCCACTCGTTCGCGTTCGATTTCTCGGTGTGGGAGTTGTGGGGTCCGCTGCTGTATGGCGGCCGTTTGGTGGTCGTTTCGTATGTGACGTCGCGTTCGCCGGAGGATTTCCTGGTGTTGCTGGCCCGGGAGCGGGTCACGGTGTTGAATCAGACGCCGTCGGCGTTCTACCAGCTCATGGCCGCGGACCGGGACGACCCGGGCCGTGACCTGGCGCTGCGCTACGTCGTGTTCGGTGGTGAGGCCCTGGAGTTGGGTCGGCTGCGGGACTGGTACTCCCGGCACGCTGACGATGCGCCCGTGTTGGTGAACATGTACGGGATCACCGAGACCACGGTGCATGTGTCGTATGTGGCGTTGGACGAGGTGTCCTGCGCGACCGCTTCGGGGAGTGTGATCGGGGTCGGGATCCCCGACCTGAAGGTGTATGTGTTGGACGACCGTTTGCAGCTGCTTCCCTCTGGTGTGGTGGGGGAGCTGTATGTGGCGGGTGCCGGTCTGGCCCGGGGTTATCTGAACCGTCCGGGGTTGTCGGCTGAGCGTTTTGTGGCGGATCCGTTCGGTGTGGCGGGGTCGCGGATGTATCGGTCGGGGGATCTGGCGCGGTGGCGTGCGGATGGGCGGCTGGAGTATCTGGGTCGCTGCGATCAGCAGGTGCAGTTGCGTGGGTTCCGGATCGAGCTGGGCGAGATCGAGGCGGCGCTGTCTCGGCACGGGAGCGTCTGCGATGTGGCGGTGATCGCTCGTGAGGACAGGCCGGGTGAGAAGCGTCTGGTGGCCTATGTGGTCGCGGCCGATGGTCAGGTTCCTGATTCGGGTGAGCTGCGGCGTTTCGTGAACCGGGATCTTCCGGACTACATGGTCCCCTCCGCGGTGGTCATCCTGGGCGTTCTTCCGCTGACCGCCAACGGGAAGCTGGACCACAACGCCCTGCCCGCCCCGGACTTCACCGCCAACACGGCCCGCATGCAGCCCCGCACGGAGCGGGAACGGATCCTGGCCGGACTCTTCGCCGAGGTACTGGGACTCCAGTCCATCGGCGTCGAGGACGGGTTCTTCGATCTGGGCGGTGACTCGATCATCGCGATCCAGCTCGTGTCGCGGGTGCGGCAGGCCGGGCTGGTGATCACCCCGCGGGATGTGTTCCAGCACCAGACCGTGCAGGAACTCGCCACCGTCGCCCAGGACGCCGCCGACGCCGACCTGGTGATCCTGGAACCCCCCGGCGCAGGCATCGGCCCGGTGCCGGTCACGCCGATCGTGGCCTGGCTGCGGGATCGCGTCGAGGACGCGGACCCGGCGAGTATCGATGGCTTCCACCAGTCCGTGCTGCTGCGGGTCCCCGGTGATCTCGGCGTGGACCACCTGACGAACGCCCTGCGAGCCGTACTCGATCATCACGATGTGCTGCGGCTGCGCCTGGACCGCCGCGGCGGTACCTGGCAACCGGTCGTCCAACCCACAGGGACCATCGACGCTGCCGCAGCCGTCCACCGGGTTCCGGTGG
>JAOPYM010000504.1 GCA_025964615.1 Actinomycetes bacterium | reverse complement strand
GCACCGGAGGGTCGTTCAGTGCGGGAAACGCCACGACTCAACGGAGCTAAGGTTGCTTCGTGAGCGAGCCGAGGACGGCAGGGAAGTCGGAGCAGACCCGGGCCTTGATCGTGGAGACGGCTCTGCGGCTGTTCCGTGAGAACGGGTACGAGGCCACGACCATGCGGGCCATCGCCAAGGAGGCGGGGGTCTCTGTCGGGAACGCCTACTACTACTTCGGCTCGAAGGAAGAGCTGATCCAGGCCTATTACGACGAGTTGCAGGACGAGCACAACCGGGCCTGTCAGGCCGTGCTCGAACGGGAGCAGGACTTCGCGCCCCGGCTGCTCGGCGTGCTGCGCGCCCGGGTCGACACGATGGTCCCGTACCACGCCTTCGCCGGGAAGTTCTTCAAGTTCGCGGCCGAGCCGACCAGCCCGCTCAACCCGTTCAGTTCCGAGTCCGGGCCGGCCCGCGCGGCGGCCGTCGCGATCTACCGGGAGCTGGTCAACGGCTCCAGCCTGAAGATCGATCCGGAGTTCCGCGAGGAGCTGCCCGAGCTGCTCTGGCTGTACTCGATGGGCATCGTCCTGTACTGGGTGCACGACAGCTCGGAGGGCTGCCGGAAGACCTACCTGCTGGTCGAGCGGACCGTGCCACTGGTGAACAAGATGGTGATGATGTCCCGGCTCCCCGGCTTCAAATCTGTGGCCAGGGAGCTCGTCGGCGTCATCAGGGACGTACGGGACTGACGTTGCGATCCTCGCTGACCCCGGGAGGCCAGCGCCACGTGAGAGTGTAAATCCATCACCTACGAGCACCTACGAGGTTTCATGAGAAACCTCTTGGTCACAGGCCCAGCTCCGCGAGGGCGTAGCCGATCTCGGCCTCCATCTGCTTGATCCGCTCCTCCACCACCAGTGAGCCGTGACCCGCGTCGTACCGGTACACGTCGTACGGCTTGCCCAGGGCCTTCAGCGCGTCCAGGTAGTTCTCGATCTGCCGGATCGGGCAGCGCGGATCGTTCTCCCCGGCCAGGACCAGCACCGGCGCCCGCACCTGCTCGATGTAGGTGATCGGCGACGACTGCGTGTACTTCTCGGGCACCTCGGTAGGGGATCCGCCGAACAGGGCCCGATCGAAGGCCTGCAGGCCTTCCATCTCGTCCTCGTACGCCGCGACATAGTCCGCCACCGGCACCGCCGCGACCCCCACCGTCCAGTCGGCAGGCTGCGTGCCGAGACCGAGCAACGTCAGGTACCCACCCCACGAGCCGCCCGTCAGCACCAGCTTCGACGGGTCCGCGAGCCCCGAGGCGACCGCCCAGTCCCGTACCGACTTGATGTCCTCCAGCTCGGTCAGCCCGACCCGGCCCTCAATGGCGTCCCGCCACACCGAGCCGTACCCGGTAGAACCCCGGTAGTTGACCCGCACCACCGCGAAGCCGTGGTCGATCCACGCCGCGGCGACCGGCGAGAACGCGTCGGAGTCCTGCGCGGTCGGGCCACCGTGGATGTCGAACACGGTCGGGTACGGGCCTTCGCCGGGAGGCGTGGACACCAGCGCGTGGATGCGGCCGCCGTTGCCGTCCACCCAGGCATCGGTCACCGGTACGGAACCGGGCGCGGGCTCACCGGGGGCAGTGAGGACGACGGCGCCGGACGTCGACCGGATCACCGGCGGCTCGGCCGCGTTGGTCCAGGCGAACTCAACGCTCCCGTCCGGACGGGCGGTCGCCCCGCCGATCACACCCCGCGGCGTCTCGATCCGCTCCAGCATCGCGGAAGCCAGGTCGTACCGGAACAGCTCGTCGCGCGCCTCGTAGGAGTGCGAGATCAGCAGTGCGTCGCCGGACGGGAACCAGTCCGCGCCGATCTCGCCCGGCAGATCGAGGACGATCTCCTGCTCGGTCCCGTCGATGGGGTTCCAGATCAGCATCTCGTCGCGGCCGCGCCGCTCGTGGTTGACCAGGAGCCGCTGGTCGCCCTTCACCGGCGAGAACCCCGAGCCGTACACCCCCTTGCCCGCGCCGTCCCACAGCTCGGCGACGGTGGTGCCATCGAGGCGTACGGCGCGGAGCGCCATGTGGCGGCTGTCGCCGTGCTCGCTGTGCCCGATCGCGACGAGCGTCTCGTCCCTGGAAAGCCCCGCGGCGTGCGCGTCCTCCTCGTGCTGGTAGAGGATCTCCGGAGCGGTATCGGGCCGGCAGAGGTGAATGCTGTTGCCGTGCTCACCACTGCGGCCGATGACCGCGAGGCCACTGGAACCCACCGCGAGACCCGACGGATAGGACTTCTCCAGTCCCGCCACGGCGGGTTCGTCGGCCCCGCCCGTGAACGGCTGGCGCATCCACACCCCGCACTCGTCGCCGTCGGTGTCGGCGAACCACCACACCCATCCGCCGGACGGGTCGATGCCGCCCATCCACGTCCCGTTGGGCCGGTCGGTGACCTGCCGCTTCGCATCAGTGGTGCGATCCCAGGTGTAGAGCTCCCAGGTCCCGGTCACGTTCGACCGGTAGGTGCACCGCTCCGGCGCGTCCTTCGCCCACCCCGGCAGGCTCACCCGAGCCGCCCGGAACCGTGCCTTCCAACCCTCACCAGTGACCATGCCCCCCAGGCTAATGCCCGTTGAGTCGTGGCGTTTCCCGCACCGAAACGTCAAACGGTGCGGGAAACGCCACGAC
>JAOPYM010000494.1 GCA_025964615.1 Actinomycetes bacterium | reverse complement strand
TGGCGTTTCCCGCACCGTTTCGCGATTCGGTGCGGGAAACGCCACGACTCAACGGTATAAACGGGCTCGTGGAGGGTGTTGTGGGGCGGCCGTGGCTGATCGCGGGGGCGGCGTGCGTGCTGGTGGCTGGGCTCGGGGGTGGCGCCTGGGTGTTGCGGGCGGTCTCGCAGAGCTGCCAGGGCGCCCCGCTGGCGATCACCGTGGCGGCCCAGCCGGAGATCGCCCCGGCCATCCGGGAGATCGCCGCCCGGTTCAACCTGCAGGCCCACGAGGTGCGCGGGCAGTGCGCCCGGGTGGACGTCGTCGAACGGGCGTCCGCCTCGGTGGCCCGTGAGCTGGCCGGTCCGGCGCAGATCGACGGCTGGATACCGGAGTCGTGGATGTGGGTGGACTTCGCCCGCAGATCCGCCACCGGAGCGAAACGGATCCTCGCGTTGCCCGACTCGATCGCGGTCTCCCCGGTCGTGCTGGCCGTCCCCATGCCACTGGCCGGGCGGACGACCTGGAAGGCGTTCCTGCACGGCAGACCGGACCTGGTCCGGCAGATGCCCGACCCGGGTGCCGGAGCGGCCGGGCTGGTCACGATGCTCGCCGCCGACCGGCTCGATCCGGGGGGCCCCGGCGTCGCGGGGATCTCGGCCACCGCGACCTCCACCACCATGAACGCCGAGCTGACCGGGTTGCCCAGGAACAAGCGGCCCGTGGTGGTGACCACCGAACAGCAGGTCGCCGTCTACAACGACACCCACCAGCCCAACCCGGCGGCGGCCGAGGTGCCCGAGGAGGGCACCCTGCTCCTCGACTACCCCTATACGATCACCGCGTTCGACCCGGCCCGCAGGGAGGCCGCCGACGCGTTCCACAACACCCTGCGGTCCACGCTCGGCGAAGAGGCCGTCCAGCGCTATGGATTCCGTACCCCCGAGGGCGTGCTGGCCCCGGACCTCGCCCAGCGTTTCGACCTCCAGGCCGCCGCTCCCAGGCAGCTCGCGCAGCCGAGCACCGACCAGGTCAACGCGGCCTACCGGGCCTGGCGCAAGTCGGCGCCGGCGGCCCGGATGCTGATCCTGCTCGACGCCTCCACCTCGATGCACGGGGCTCGGCTGCAGGCCGCGGGTGCCGCGCTGCGCGGATCGCTGAGCCTGCTACCGGCCGGGACCGACGCGGGGCTCTGGTCCTTCGCCGGTACCAGGCCGTACCAGGAACTGGTGCCGCTCGGGCCGTTGACGGCCCGGCTGTCCGGCGCGGTCGGCCGGGTACGGACCGGCGAGGGCTTCGGCCTGTACAACGCCGTGGTCGACGGGTACCGGACGGTCCTGCAGGGGTGGCGAGCGGATCGGGCCAACCTGCTGCTGGTGATCACCGACGGGGACGAGGACGCCGTACGGCTGCAGACCCTGTCCGCCGCGGTGCGCGCCGAGCAGGACCCGAAGCGGCCCGTCCAGATCGTCACCGTGGCCTTCCCCGGCTCGCCCGGCGCCGTCCCGCTCCAGCAGGTCGCCGATCTGACCGGCGGCGCCCTGTACACCGGTGACGACCTGGCCGGCCTCGTCGACCAGGCCCTGGCCCCGTACCTCTGCACCCCCCTCTGTACCTGACCGGGAGGGCTACCGCAGTTCGATGAAGGCGGCTGGGTCGCGGGGCGGGCGGTCGCGGGGCGGCGCGGCCGGGTGGCCGACGGCGACGGCGCCCATCGGATCCCAGCCCGCAGGCAGGCCGAGCGCGCTGCGGACCACGTCGGCGCAGAACATCGTGCTGGAGACCCAGCACGAGCCCAGGCCCTCGACGGTCAGCGCGACCAGCAGGTTCTCCACCCCGGCGCCCATCGCGACCAGGAACATCTCCCGCTCGGCCGCCGCCCGCCGCTCGTCCGGATAGGCGTGCGAGCCGTCCATCACCAGGCACGGCACCACGAGGTACGGCGCGGACCGCAGCACGTCCCCGCGCCTGACCCGCCTGGCGATCGACTCCTCGGTGAAGCCGTCCCCGCGGAGGTCGGCGATCCACGCGTCCCGCATGGCGTCGAGAAGTCTCCTCCGGGATTCGGGGGACTCCAGGAGGACGAACCGCCAGGGCGTGGTGTGGTGCGGCGCCGGGGCGGTGATCGCCGCGGCCACGGCGGTACGGACGAGCGCCGGGTCCACCGGGTCTGCGGTGAACTCCCGGATCGTCCGGCGGGCATGCAGTACGTCGGCCGAGCCGTACCGGAACATGTCCTCGTCGGGGGAGCGGATCAGCGCCCGCGCACCCGGGCCGTCCTCGGATGTGACCAGGTGGCCGAGGCCGCGGACGACCGCGACGGGCACCCCGTCCAGCTTGCCCTTGACCAGCTCGGCGGCGGCCGCCACCTCGTCGGCGAGCGCGGTCACCGTGGCGTCCAGGCGATTGCCGTACGGGTCGTGGCGGCCCCGCAGGTCCTCCAGCGGGGTCACCCCCGCGATGCCGATCGCGTTGTCGGTCAGGCCCATCCGCCAGGGCCGCCCCATCGTGTCCGAGATGATCACGCCGACCCCGGCCGGCAGCCCCGCACGCAGGCGCCGGGCAGAGGCGTCGGGATCCTCGGGCAGCAGCAGCACCGTGCCGGGCGTGGTGTTGGACGCGTCCACCCCGGCCGCCGCGAGCACGAGGCCCTGCCGCGTCTCCACGATCCGGGTCACCCCGCCGGGGTGCACCCGCCGGGCCACGAGCCGCACGGTCTCCGCGTCGATGGCCTTCTCCCGGTCGTCCGCGACCAGGAACCGGCCCTCCGCCTTGCTCACGATCTTCGAGGTCACCACCACGATGTCTCCGGCCCGCAGTCCCGCGCCGACGAGGAGCGCCGCGAGGTCGTCACCCTCCTGGATCTCGGGAATCCCCTCGACACCCCAGATCTCGATACGCGGGCTCACGCGAGCTCGGCGGCGAGGTCGAGGGCGGCCCGCGCGATGGCGGCGGTGGCGTCCAGATCGGTCATGTAGAGCGGCCGGGCCCGTACCGTGATGCCCTCGACCTGCACGCCCTCGTCCACGGTGTCGACCAGCCAGCCGTCGAGCAGCCCCGGTCCGTAGTGGGCGGCGACCGCCTGCGCGGAGGTCTCCACACCGATGGCCGTCAGGCAGGCGTCCGCCATGCCCCGTACCGGTGCCCCGCCGATGATCGGGGACACGCCGACCACGGTCTTCGACGCCGCCGCCGCCCGGATGCCAGGGACGGCCAAGATCGTGCCGATGCTGACGACCGGGTTGGACGGCGGCAGCAGCACCACGTCGGCGGCCTCAATGGCCTCCAGGACCCCGGGTGCGGGCTTGGCGTCGTCGGCGCCCACCGGGGTGATGGCCTCGGCCGGTACCGAGGCGTGCATCTTGACCCACCACTCCTGGAAGTGGATCGCCCGGCGGCCGTCGGCATCGGAGATGATCACGTGTGTTTCAAGCCGGTCATCGGTCGAGGGGATGAGCCGTACGCCCGGCTTCCAGCGGGCACAGAGCGCTTCGGTCACCGCGGACAGCGGGTACCCCGCGTCGAGCATCTGGGTGCGGACGATGTGGGTGGCGAAGTCCCGGTCGCCCAGGCCGAACCACGAAGGACCTGCCCCGTAGGCGGCCAGTTCCTCCTTGATCGTGAAGGTCTCGTCCCTGCGGCCCCAGCCCTGGTCCTCGTTGATGCCGCCGCCGAGCGTGTACATCACCGTGTCCAGGTCGGGACAGACCCGCAGCCCGAACAGCCCGATGTCGTCGCCGTTGTTGCCGATGACGGTGATCTCCGCCTCCGGCGCTGCCTGCTTGAGCCCGCGCAGGTACCGGGCGCCGCCGATACCTCCAGCCAGTACCACGATCCGCATGACGGAAAGTCTCCCACCTGCCTGGACCCATGAGAAACGCGTGTGCGGGCAGTATCGATCACGTGGCGAGTCGCGATATGCGAAGCTTGTGGAGTAAACGGATTTTCTATCTGTGGAGTTTCTCGTGGAGAAGGACGCGTTGCAGAAGTTCCGGGAGCCGGCAGGCTGGGCCCTCGTCGGTGCGGCGGCTCTGCAGCTGCTCGCCGGCCTGATCGGACTGTTCGCCGGATCGGGTGGGTTCACCATCAACGCGCTGCTCGAGACCGCGTCTTGGGGGTTGCTCACCGGTGCGGTACTGGCGGGCCTGGTCGTCCTCGCCGTGCTGCTCGTCACCCGGGGCGAGAGCCCGGCCCCGCAGGCCCGCGTCATCGCGATGATCGGCTTGGGCGTGCTCGGCGGCGCCCTGCTGTTCGGCGTGATCGCGCTGCTGTCGGGCATGCTGGCCAGCACCGGGTCCGGCTACGGGGCCTCCAAGGCGGTCGCGTTCCTGTACGGCGTCTCGAAGCTGGCCGTGACCGGCATCGCGGGCTTCTACGTCTTCAGCGTCTTCCAGTCGCTGCAGCCGGCCGCTCCGGCGGTGCAGGCCGGGGGGCTCGCGCCGGGGTACCAGGCGTACGGGCAGCAGTACGGGTACCCGCAGCCGGGCCAGCCGTACGACCCGCAGCAGGCCGGGCAGCCGCCGGTCCAGCAGACCCCGCAGCAGGGGTACGACCCGCAGGCGCAGCCGCCGGCCTATGACCCGCAGCAGTACGGCCAGCAGTATCAGCCCGGTTACGCACCGCAGCAGCCGTACGGTCAGCAGCCGGGTTACGGTCAGGCCTACCCGCAGCAGCAGCCCCAGCAGCCCGAGGCCGACGCCGGCGGCTGGACGCAGGCCTATGGCGGCGGCGAGGCCCAGCAGCAGCATGGCCAGCAGCCCCCCCAGCCGGAAGGGAACGACCGAAACTGGTATGGCGGCGAGCACGGTCCGCAGTAATTCCAGGTCATCTCAGATCGCTATAACACCAAAACTGGTCCTTCGCACCCCCCAGAACTCGTTCCGCTTGACGGGCCGGGTACCTCACGCGTGTAATTTCATCGGTGTGGTTCTGCGTCTTCCCGGGGGGATGGAGCTCGAGGGAAGGCTTTTTGACCGAGGGGCTCCAGGGGGCTAGGAGGTGCGCGTGAGCGAGGTGCTCATCCCGCTGGCGCACGGCACAGACGGTGAAGAGTCGGGCTGGCAGGAGCGCGCGTTGTGCGCGCAGACTGATCCGGAGGCGTTTTTTCCGGAGAAGGGCGGCTCGACTCGTGAGGCCAAGAAGGTGTGTCGCGCTTGCGAGGTGCGTGCGGAGTGCTTGGAGTACGCACTCCAGCACGACGAGCGTTTCGGCATTTGGGGGGGACTGTCGGAACGGGAGCGGCGCAAGCTCAAGCGACAGGCAGTCTGACGTCCGGCCCCGGCGCCCGTCATCGGGCAGCGGGGCCGATACCCGCATGCGGATAGCGATGGTTCGTCTACAGTGAACAGCCGTGCCGGGCGCAAGTGCCGGCACGGCTGAACATTGTCGACACCAGATCGAGCGAAGCCCGTGTCGCCCATCCGCCACATCGTCACGGCAGTACTGGTCGCCCACGACGGCGCGCGCTGGCTGCCCGAGACACTCAAGGCGCTCCTGACCCAGACCCGCCCCGTTCAGCGGCTCGTGGCCGCCGACACCGCAAGCACCGATCGTGGTCCCACGGTGCTCGCCGAGGTGGTCGGCGAGGGCAACCTGCTGGAACTCCCCCGCACCACCGGCTATGGCGAGGCCGTGATGGAGGCGATCCGGCATCCCGCCGCGACCATCGAGATCCCCAACGAGGACGGCACCCGCGAGATCGAATGGGTGTGGCTGCTGCACGACGACTCCATGCCCGCCCATGACGCCCTTGAGCGGCTGCTCGGCGCCGCCGGCAGCGACCCCGGCATCGGCCTGCTCGGGCCCAAGCTCAGGGACTGGGACGACCGCCGGCTGCTGCTCGAGGCCGGGGTGAGCATCGACGGGTTCGGGCGCCGGTACACCGGCATCGACCGGAGCGAACTGGACCAGGGCCAGCACGACGGCCTGCGCGACGTGCTCGCGGTCAGTACCGCGGGCATGCTCGTCCGGCTCGACGTCTGGGAGCAACTCGGCGGGTTCGACGTCTCGCTCGGCCTCTTCCGCGACGACATCGACCTCTGCTGGCGGACCCACGCGGCCGGGCACCGCGTCGTCGTGGTCACCGACGCGGTGGTCTACCACGCCGAGGCGTCCGCCCGGCGGCTGCGCGTCATCGGGATGACCGCCGAGCATCCGAGAAGGCTGGACCGGCGCAACGCGCTGCTCGTGCTGCTCGCCAACCTGCCGTGGCGCCCGATGCTGCGGGCGGTGGCCCGCAACCTGTTCGGCTCCCTGATCAGAGCGCTGTCCCTGGTGATCGGCAAGCAGCCCGCGGCGGCCAGGGACGAACTGGCGGCCGTCGCCTCCGTCCTGCGTCACCCGGTGGAGCTGCGCCGGGCCCGGGCCGCCCGTGACCAGAACCGGTCGCACGTCTACCGCAGCGTCCGCCGCCTGATGGCTCACCGGGTCGCGCTCCGTCGCGTCGCCGAGGGATTCGCCGCGCTGCTGTCCGGGGACAGCATCGGGATCCACGAGGGCGACCTGCCGACCCCGGAGGCCGGGCCGCTGCGCAGGGTGATGACCAACCCGGGCGTGCTGCTCGTGCTCGGCCTGACCCTGGTGTCGCTGGTCGCCGGGCGGTCCCTGCTCGCCACCGGCGGCCGGCTCGGCGGTGGCGCACTGGTCCCGGCCTGGGGCGGGGCCCGGGACCTGTGGGGGCAGTACCTGACGGGCTGGCATCCGGTCGGGCTCGGCTCCGACACCGGCTCGCCGCCGTACGTCGGGGTGCTCGCGCTGCTGTCGACACCGCTGTTCGGCAAGCCGTGGGCGGCGGTCATGCTGCTGCTGCTCGGCTGCGCGCCGTTCGCAGGTTTCAGCGCCTATCTGGCCGCCCGCACGATCGTCCCCGACTCCTACAGCAGCGTCCCCGGCCGCCGCGCGCGCAGCACCCGCCGTATTCCGGCGGTGGCGGTGCGGGTCTGGATGGCCGCGACGTACGCCCTGCTCCCGGTCGTCGGCGGAGCCGTCGCGGGCGGGCGCCTCGGTACCGTCGTGGTGATCATCCTGCTGCCGCTGATCGGGGTGGGCGTCTCGCGGATGCTGGGGCTTCCCCGGTCTCAGGGCGACGCCAGGACCCGGGTACGGCGGGCCAGGCGGGCCGCGTGGGGGGTCGCGCTGCTGCTGACGGTGGCGATGGCGTTCGTACCACTGACCTGGTTGTTCGCCCTGCTCATCGGTGCCCTGGTCTGGGTGGCGTTCGGGCCGCGCGGGCGCGGCGCGGATCTGGCCATCGCGCTGGCCGTACCCCCGCTGCTCCTGTTGCCGTGGACGGTCGGCCTGCTCGTGCACCCGTCGAGGTTCCTGCTCGAGGCGGGGCTGCACCGGGCGGAGCTGTCCTCCCCGAGGCTGCCCGCCAGATCGATCTTCCTGCTCTCGCCGGGTGGCCCCGGCGCCACCCTGGTCTGGGCCACTGCGGGCCTGATCCTCGCCGCGCTGCTCGCCCTGCCGCTGCGCAGCCGCCGTACGGCCGTGCTGGCCGGCTGGATGCTCGCCCTGTTCGGGCTGCTCACCGCGATCCTGATCAGTGCCATCCCGGTGATCAAGGGAACTGACACCGGGCCTGCCTGGCCCGGTGTCGCGCTGCTCCTCGCCGCCGGCGGGATCCTGCTGGCCGCCACCGCCGCGGTGCAGCGGGCGGCCGAGGTGCTGGTCGGCAGGGACCGCCTCTACCGGCTCGGTGGGGTGGTGATCGCGTTCGCCGCGATCTCGGCTCCGGTGCTGGCGGCGGGCGGCTGGATTGTCGCCGGGGTGCACGGCCCGCTGGGCAGGGCCGGTACGGACACGGTCCCGGCCTTCCTCGGGGTGGACGCCGTACGGAACGGGCAGGCGCGCACCCTGGTGCTGAACCAGCAGCCGGGCAGGGTCGCCTACACGGTGCTGCGCGGCGTGGCGCCGACGCTCGGCGAGTCCGAGGTACCGGCGGGCGGCCCGGGGGTCAGCCGGATGAACGGCCTGGTGGCGGCGCTGGCGGCCGGCCACGGCGATGGGCCCGCGCTGGCCCGCATGGGCGTGCAGTACGTGCTCGTACCGCATCCCGACGGGAGCCCGCTGCCACCCGTGCTCGACGCCACCCCGAGCCTGAGCCTGTTCAGCCGCACCTCGTCCTTCGGGCTCTGGCGCCTGGTGATCCCCGCCGGGCGGCTCATGGTGGACGGGGTGCCGCTGCCGTCGGGGCGGACCGCGACGTCGGCGACGATTCCGCCGGGCGCCGTGGGACGTACGCTCCTGCTCGCCGAGCCGGCGGACGGCGGCTGGCACGCGAGCCTGGACGGCCGCCCGCTGAAGCCGCAGACCGTGGACGGGTGGGCGCAGGGGTACGGGCTGCCGGCCGCCGGTGGTCACCTGATCCTGACCCGGGGCATGTTCTGGCGGCATTTCTGGCTCATCCTGCAGGCCATCGCGGTCGCCGTGGTGCTGATACTCGCGCTGCCCGGCGGGCAGGTCGAGGAGGGCGTCCGCGAATGGAGCCGCCCGCACGGGCGGCGCTCGCGGGCCGCCGTGCGCAGCGGGCTCGGGCGGCTCGGCTCGGTGCGCGGAGTGGCCGGCCGCCGCAGGGCGGGCTCGGTACCGGTCGTCGCGGAGCCCGAGGCCGGACCTGATGCGGATGACGCCGGGCTCGATGGTGCGGGGCTGGATGTGGCCGTGCCGGCCGGGGTGGAGCCTGGTTCCGTGGAGCCGTCGCCGAGTGGGGAGGCGGGGTCATGAGCGAGCCGGAGACGCCCGAGGAGACCGTTGCCCCACGGGTCGCCCGGAGAGCCTCGATACGCCCGCCGCACACGGTTCTGAGGGTTCTGGGGCACCGTTACGGGGTCACTGGGCTCGTGCTCCTGGCCGTCCTGGCGCTGGCCGGGGTGGCGGTGCTCTCCAGGCCCTCGGGGGCGGCCCGTACAGCGGCGCCCGACCGGATAGCGGTGCGCTTGGCCGTGGTCGCCTGTCCGGCGCAGCCGGGCGCCAGGATCAGTGCGCTCACCCCGTCCGGCCCGCAGCGGGGCGGGGACGCCTCGGTCACCTGGACGGACGGGGGCGCCCCCGTCGGGACCATGACCGCGACCGGTGTGCTCTGGGTGCGGGACCTCCCCAAGCCAGGCCCGGCCACCACCGGTTCGCTGACCGTGCACGCGACCGGGCCGGTCGCCGCCGGGTTCGAGGCGGAGCAGGCCACGGCTTCGAAGAAGGGCGACGACCGGGGTCTCGCCGCGGTCCGCTGCACCGAGCCGGGCACCGACCTGTGGTTCCTGGGACCCGGCCCGACGGCGGCCAAGCACCTGGAGCTCTACCTCACCGACGTCGACGACCAGCCCGCCTCGGTGGACCTCTCCGCCCTGTCCGACGCCGGGCCGCTCGACACCACCGACGGCCGCGGCACGGCGGTGAACCCGCACTCCACCCGGGTGGTCCAGATCGGGGCGTCCCCCGAAGGGCTCGGGTCCATCCTCTCCCAGGCCACGGTGCTCGCCCTGCACGTGCACGTGACGACCGGCCGGGTCTCGGCGGCGGTCAGGGTACGGGTCGGGGCCGGCCGTGGAGTGGACTGGGAACCGCTGACCAGCGCGCCCGCGACCTTGGTCGTGGTGCCCGGTATCCCCAGCGGCAACGGCACCCGGCAGCTCCTGGTGGGGGTGCCGGGCCAGGCCGACGCGAAGGTCAAGGTGGAGGTCCTCACCGCCGCGGGGACGTTCGCACCAGCCGGTCAGAGCGTCCTGGCCGCGCCCGGCCAGACCGTGACCACGCTCGACCTGGCAGGCGCCCTCGGCGGCAAGGCCGCGGCGATCAGGCTCACCTCGGACCACCCGATCGTCGCCGGGCTCCAGGTGGAGCGGGACGGTGACGTGGCCTACGGTGCCGCCGCGCCGCCGATCGGATCGGGTGGGGTGGTCGCCGACAACCGGCCGGACTCCGTCGTGCTGCTGACCGCCCCGGACGCCGCGGCCTCGGTACGGATCTCGTACGTCTCGCAACAGGGCGTCGCGGGCGGCCCGCAGGACGTGCGGGTCGACTCGGCCCGGACCGTGGAGGTACGCCTCGCGGTGCTGCCCAGCGGTGCCGGGATCGTGATCACGCCGCTGCCCGGCTCGGGTCCCGTCTACGCCGCCCGGCTGCTCACCCAGGACAAGATGATCAGCTTGCAGCCGATCCCCCCGGCGCCGGCCTTCCTCACCGTCCCCGCCGTCGGGGACAGCCTCACCTCACTGATCCC
>JAOPYM010000490.1 GCA_025964615.1 Actinomycetes bacterium | reverse complement strand
ATCGTCGACATGCGCGCACCCCACCTCGACGGCTTCGGCGACCCGGTCACCACCCTCGTCATGGGCGCCGGCCCCGCCGACGTCGAAACCGTCATCGTCAGCGGCGAGATAGTCAAGGAGGGTGGCGGCCTCGTCGGCCCGTTCGCCGAGAAGGCTCGCGAACTCATGCACGAATCCCGGGCCCGTCTGCGTACTCGCACGGGACAAGCCGCTGCCTGATCCACGGATCGCCGAGAGCACACCAGCCAGGTTCGATCATGCTCGCCCTGCCCGTTGCCGGTGCCGTGACAGCCGTCGCCGCACATGCCCTCCCCCCCAGTACGGGCTGGCGGCTGCTCCTAGCCCTCAGCGCGGCCGGAGGACTGCTCGTCTGGACAACGACGGCGCCGCCTGCACAACCGCACCCTTGAATCGGTATAGGACCCAGACACCGTCGAGGAACCGGCACCAGTGCCCGAGCCCTGCCGATCCGGCGACATCACAGCCGGCCCCTGATCGATCTTCTCAAGCCAGGTAGCTCGGCTCGGCTTGGCCGGTCGGTTCGGGTTCAAGCCGGGGTACGGCCGGCACCGGCGCCGTCTGGGCCATCCGGTTCCGTCCGGGAATGAACAGGCCGGCAAGCGCACCGGTCAGCGACAGCGCGCCGCTGACGGCGATGGCGGGCGCGAAGCCGTCGGAGAAGGTTCGCGCGGTGCCGTAACCGCCCTTGGCGGTGAACACCGCGGCGAGGATCGCCACACCCAGCACCGCGGCGAACTGCCGCAGAGTGTTGAAGACGCCGGAGGCCTTGCCGATCTCCTGTGGCGCGACGGCGTTAATGACCGAGGTTTGCGCGGCGGGCATTGCCATGCTGATTCCGGCGCCCGCGACGACCATTGGCGCGATCAGCTGCGGGTAGGCCAGGGACGGCCCTGCGACGAGCCCGATCCACCCCATCCCAGCGGCCTGCAGGGTCAGTCCGGCGACTGTGAGCGTACGGGCCCCGACCCGGTTCACCAGCACCCCCGCCACAGGTGCCACTACGGTCACCGTCCCCGTCCATGCCATGAGCTGGAGTCCAGTGGCCATCGGCTCGTCCCGCAAAACCGTCTGAAGGAACTGGGCCATGAAGAACAACGAGCCGTACAGCGACGCGTACATGAAAAGCCCGGCCGCGTTGCCTGCGGAGAAGCCGCGCGAGCGCAGCAGCCGCATGGGCACCATCGGCTGCCGGACGCGGAGCTCCCAGGCGACGAACCCCGCCAGCAGTACCGCCCCGGCCACCAGCGCGCCGTCCACCTCGAACGCGCCCCAGCCGGCGCTATTGGCGCGGATCAGGCCCCACACCAGCCCGAGCGCACCGCCGGTCACCAAAACGACGCCGCCGAGGTCGAAGGAGGCCGCGGCGCCGCGGCTCTCCGGGATGCGCCGGAGCACCAGCGGGATGACGACCAGGCCGATCGGCACATTGAGCCAGAAGATCCACTGCCAGGCCAGCCCCTGGGTGACGATTCCGCCTACCACCGGACCGGCCACCACCGCCAGCCCGGTGAGCCCCGCGAAGATCCCCAAAGCCTTGGCCCGCCGCTCGGGTGGGAACCCGTTGCTCAGCAGCGCCATCGCCAGCGGCATCACCAGCGCGGCCCCGCACCCCTGGACGGTACGGGCGACGATCAGCCAGCCGATGCCAGGGGCCACCGCACACGCCGCCGAGGCCGCCGTGAACAGCCCCAGCCCGCCCACGAACATCCGTCTGCGCCCGAACCGGTCGCCGAGCGCGGCCCCGGTCATCAGCAGTACGGCGAAACTCAGGCTGTAGGCGTTCACCGTCCATTCGAGCTGTTCCATGGTGGCGGACAGGTCAAGCCGGATCCTGGTCAACGCGGTCGCCACGACGGTCGCATCCAACGCCACCATCAGCGACGCCGTCGCGGTCAAGCCGAGCAGCCAGCCGCTTGTCTTCTGGGCCATGCACGTTCCTCCGAGTCCTCGGGTGAGCTTGTTTCACCCGTCACCTGTACAAACCGGCCGGGCTGCGAGAATTCAGCGGGCGGAGGCCGACGACTTTGATAGCTGGGCCCGGTCAGTACATGGGGAGGTGTGTCGGATGAAAACCGATGAGAGGAACGCCGAAGCCGAGGAGTTCGCGCGGCTGACCGATCCGTTCCGGCGTGAACTGCTGGCCTACAGCTACCGCATGCTCGGTTCGGTCCACGATGCCGAGGATCTGGTCCAGGAGGTCTATCTGCGCGCGTGGCGCTCCTACGCCGCCTTCGAGGCCCGAGCGTCGCTGCGGACCTGGCTGTACCGGATAGCGACCAACGCATGCCTGAACGCCTTGGAGCACAGCAGCCGCCGGGTGCTGCCCTCCGGTCTTGCGGCGCCATCCGATGATCCGGAGCCGACAAGCGTGCGCGCGCCCGAGGTGACCTGGCTGGAGCCCTTCGCCGAAAGGCTGATCGGCCGGGTGCCGGAGGATCCGGCCGCGGTCGTGGTCTCGCGGGCGGGCCTGCGGCTGGCTCTGATCGCCGCGCTGCAGTACCTGCCCGGGCAGCAGCGGGCCGTGGTGATCCTGCGCGACGTGCTGGCCTGGTCGGCGGCCGAGGTCGCCGAGCTGCTCGGAATGACCAATGCGGGGGTGAACAGCACGCTGCTGCGCGCCCGGTCCCGCCTGGCGCGGCTGGTCCCCGCCAGCGACGAGATCACCGAGCCGGACGAACCGGCGCAGCGCGAGCTCCTCGACCGGTTCGTCAAGGCCTTTGAGGCCGCAGACATCCCCGCGATCACCCAGCTGCTCACCGAGCACGCGGCCTGGGAGATGCCGCCCATCCCCCGCTGGTTCACCGGCCGGGATGCCATCGGCCGGCTGCTCGCCGCGCGGTTGTCCTCCGGCCCCGGCGGAAACCGGCTCGTGCCCACCCGCGCGAACGGCCAGCCGGCCTTCGCGATGTACCTACGCCGCGAGGACGGCCTCCTGCACGCGCACTCCATTCAGGTGCTCACCGTCACCCGCTCGGGCATCGTCCACATCTCGAGCTTCCTCGACGAGACCCTGTTCGACCACTTCGACCTTCCCCTCATCCACCCGTGAACGCATGTACACAGCGCATCTGAATACCTGTGCTCGCATCGCCGCGGGAAACCGTCGTCGTGAGCGTGGAACCTGACTCGCCCAAAGCCCAGTGTTTCCGCCGATCACGGCCGGGCCGGGGCTGATCGGTCCACCGCCGCTCTCGTACGCCTCGGTGGCGTCGGCTGTCTTCACCCGGGCACGTCACAGGGCGAGGATGCGGTCCAGCATCTGACGGTACTGGCGCAGGCCGATCCGCAGTTGTTCGGTGTCGCCGCCGGCCGTCCCCTGCTCGAGGGCTTGCGTGCGTTCGTCGAGCGCGA
>JAOPYM010000057.1 GCA_025964615.1 Actinomycetes bacterium | reverse complement strand
TAGCGCGCGATACGATCCGGACCTGGACCACCTGAAAGCCGACTTCGCGGTGCTGGGTGTGCCTTTTGATGAAGGCACCTGGGGCCAGCCCGGCGAGCGCTACGGACCACGCGACATGCGTGAAAATTCTCAGGAATACGCGCACGATCTAACTGAGGGTTTCTACTACATCGACGGCGACCGCACGGTCTTGAAGGGCAAACAGTGGGTCGACGTCGGCGCCCAGGGGCAGATCTCGAGTGTCTCCAGGCCGAACAGGTCCATGGTGGCGTCCGCCACGATGGCGCCGGCGGGGAGCTGCGGAGCACGGCCCTCGGACACACCGGGCAGCTGGGCGCGCTCCGCCGAGGTCATCGAGGTCAGTCGCTCCGCCCACATGGTCACATCAAGGTGGCTCAGGGTGCGCGACACGGAGACGCCCTCGTGCGAGGGGGCCGCGCCGGCGATCCTGGCCAGCTGCCGGAAGGTCTTGGAAGTGGCGACCGCCCGATCAGGCCGTCCGTACCGCAGCACATCCCCGACCCGCCGGGCGATCTGCGCGCGCACGTGCCGCCGGAGGTTGCGCACCTCCTGCGCGGGCGGCGGATCGGCGGTGAACCAGTCCCGGGTGAGCCGGCCCGCGCCGAGCGGCAGGGACACAGCGGCGTCCGGGTCCTCGTCGATGCCCGAGGCGACCTCCAGCGAACCGCCGCCGATGTCGAGTACGAGCAGCCGCCCCGACGACCAGCCGAACCAGCGTCGTACGGCCAGGAACGTGAGCCGGGACTCGTCCGGACCGGACAGCACCTGGATGTCGGCGCCCGATCCTTGCCTGATCGACGCCAGGATCTCCTCGCCGTTGACCGCGTCCCGCACCGCCGAAGTGGCGAACGCCAGCAGATCCTCCACGCCCTTGTCCTCGGCGACCTGCAGAGCCTCATCCACGGACGCGCGCAGCCGGTTGGCGCCGACGTCGGACAGCCGGTTGCCGTCCTCCAAGTGGTCGGCGAGGCGTAGCTCGGCCTTGTGCGAGTACGCGGGCAGCGGGCGGGCGCCCTGATGCGCGTCCACCACCAGCAGGTGCACCGTGTTGGATCCGACGTCCAGGACACCAAGTCTCATGGTTTGACGGTATCCAACGCGTCGCCGTGCGAAGTCGGAAGGGAGGATCTGGTCGATCTCGGCCGGGTCCGGACGAATGTCTCGCGGTACGCCCGAACGGCCGTTACGGTGAGGGGGACTGATCGTGAAGGGGGAAAACGATGATCATGTTCGACGGCGGGGTGGGCCTGCTGCTGCTCGGCCTGTGGGTGTTCTGCCTCATCGACGTGATCACCACCGATCCGGCGCTGTGCCGCAACCTTCCCAAGGGGGCCTGGCTGCTGCTCGTCCTGATGTTGCCCGACCTCGGCTCGATCGTGTGGCTCATCGCCGGACGGCCCCAGGCCCAGGCGAGGTCCCTGCCGTACAAGGGCAACACCGCGAGCCGCTCTCCAGGCTACGGCCGGCCGGGCCGGGCTGCGGCCGCCAACCCCGACGACGACGAGGCGTTCCTGCGGAAGCTCCGCGACCGGGCCGAGGAACAGCGCCGCAAGGGCCGCGAGCAGACCGGCGAGGACTAGCATGCAGCCGCGACTCCGTTGACTCGTGGCGTTTCCCGCACTCTCCGAGGAAAAGGTGCGGGAAACGCCACGACTCAACGAGAGGGGTCGAGGACGAGCTTGCCCGTAGTGCGGCGGGCGCGGAGGTCCTCGTGGGCCCGGCGGACGTCGGACAGGGCGTAGTCGCCGCCCCGGACGACCCGCAGGGCGCCAGTCTCCACCAGCTGGAACAGCTCGCGCAGCGCGGTGCCCATCACATCGCCGGGAAGCCCGAAGACGTGCGGCAACCACATGCCCGCGATCGTCGTCGAGTGCGCCATCAGGTTCCCCGGTTGCACCGGCGACGGTGGTGTACGGGACGCCATGCCGTAGAAGCCGAGCCGCCCGAACGGCGCCAGCGCCTTGAGACTCTGGTCGGTGACCGTCCCGCCTGTCATCTCCAGGACGATGTCGACCCGGCGCCCGCCGTTGGCCTCGATGAGGGCGCTCTTCAGGTCGGGTACGGCCGGGTCGACAGCGACGTCCGCACCCAGTTCCAAGGCGAGTTCGCGCTTCTCCTTCGAGGAGGCC
The DNA here is from genome assembly GCA_025964615.1 of Actinomycetes bacterium. Taxonomy (GTDB): domain Bacteria; phylum Actinomycetota; class Actinomycetes; order Streptosporangiales; family Streptosporangiaceae; genus RYN-227. The sequence goes on along the minus strand of JAOPYM010000057.1, from coordinate 59,381 downwards.
GTGGCGATCACCCGGCTTGCGCCCCACGCCTTGGCCAGCTGGACGGCCAGGGTCCCGACCCCGCCGGCGGCGGCGTGCACCACGACGGACTCACCGGGCGACAGGTGGGTGCTGTGGCGGAGCAGCACCCAGGCGGTGGCGCCCTGCACGACCAGGGCGAGGGCGGAGGCGTCGTCCACCCCGTCCGGCACATCCCATGCCATGGCCTCCAGGGCGAGCGCCCGCTGGGCGTACCCACCGGTGCCGGTCAGCGCGACGACCCGCCGCCCGTCCGGGGTACGGCCGACGACCTCGCCGCCCGGCACCATCGGCAGGGTCGACGCCGACAGGTAGGAGTTCTCGGCCTGGTGAGTGTCGGCGTAGTTGATACCGGCCCGGTCGACCTCGATGAGCAGCTGTCCTGCGGCGGGCACCGGGTCGGGCAGTTCAGTGAGGGTCAGTACCTCGGGTCCGCCGAACTCGGTGATCTGGATGGCGCGCATGCTCAGGCCTCCCCAGTGGGACGCGGGCCGGGCACGCCGCGGAAGCGGAAGGGCTCGGAGGTACGGCCGGGAACGACGGGCCAGCACTCGCCGGTGCCGTCTCCGCCGAGGATCTGCATGAAGGTGTCCACGACGTCCTCGACCGCCAGGATCGGGAACCCCGTCTCCACCAGATGCTCCCGCAACGGGTCGAGGATGGCGGTGTCGGCGAACGACGGGCAGAGGGCGTTGACCCGGACGCCCTCGGGCTCCCAGGCCGGGCCGAGGGCCCGGACCAGCCCGACCACGGCCGCCTTGTTGGCTCCATAGATCGGGTCGAGCGGCATCGCGGTGAGCCCCGCCATGCTCGCGGTGGCCACGATGTCGCCGCCGCCGCGGGTCTTCAGTGCGGGGAGTGCGGCGTGCGCGCCGTACATCACCCCGTCGAGGTTGACGGCCATCGCCCGCCGGTAGGCGCCGAGGTCGAAGTCATCGCCGACGCCGCAGCCGGTGGCGATCCCCGCGTTGAGGAAGGCCAGGTCCAGGCCGCCGAACCGGTCGACGGCGGCGGCGACCGCGGCCTCGCTGTCCGCGGGTTCGCGGACGTCGCAGCGGACGAAGACGCCGTCCAGCTCCTTGGCCACCGCGCTGCCGCCCTCGACGTCGACGTCGGCCAGAACCAGGGACGCGCCCTGTCCGGCCAGTCGTCGGGCCACGGCGGCACCGATCCCGCCGGCCCCTCCGGTGATCAAAGCGACCTTGCCCGAGTAGGACATCCCGGCCTCCCTCTCGTAAGTAACTGACGCGTCAGTTACTATAGCCGAATGGACTTCGAACTGAGCCCCCGGGCACAGGACTATCTGACCCGGCTGCAGGACTTCATGGACTCCCACATCTACCCCGCCGAGGCGGTGTACGCCCGCCAGCGGCTCGAACTCCGGGCCGCCGGTCAGGAGCACACCGTGCCCCCGGTCGTCGAGGACCTCAAGATCGAGGCGCGCAAGCGCGGTCTGTGGAACCTCTTCCTGCCGGGGGAGGGCGACCACGGCCTGAGCGTGACGGACTACGCCTCGCTGGCCGAGATCACCGGGCGCTCGCCGAACCTGGCCCCCGAGGCCATCAACTGCGCCGCCCCCGACACGGGCAACATGGAAGTGCTGCACCTGTTCGGTACCCCCGAGCAGAAGAAGCAGTGGCTGGAGCCCCTGCTCAACGGCGAGATCCGCAGTGCCTTCGGCATGACCGAGCCGGATGTGGCCAGCTCGGACGCCACCAACATCGCCACCCGGATCGAACGGGACGGCGACCACTACCTGATCAACGGCCGCAAGTGGTGGATCAGCGGCTCCGCCGACCCGCGCTGCAAGGTCATGATCCTGATGGGCAAGACCGACCCCGACGGCCACCCGTACCGCCAGCAGTCCATGGTCCTCGTGCCGCTGGACGCGCCCGGGGTGGAGATCGTCCGGCCGCTGCCGGTCTTCGGCTACCAGGACCAGCACGGGCACTGCGAGATCACGCTCACCGACGTGCGCGTGCCGGTCGGGAACCTCATCGGTGAGGAGGGCGGTGGGTTCGCCATCGCCCAGGCCCGCCTCGGGCCGGGCCGCATCCACCACTGCATGCGCGCGATCGGCATGGCCGAAAGGGCGCTGGAGCTGATGTGCCGAAGGGCTTCCGAGCGGATCGCGTTCGGCAAGCCGCTCGCCGCCCAGGGCGTCGTACAACAGCAGATCGCCGAGTCCCGGATGGCGATCGAGCAGGCCAGGCTGCTGACCCTCAAGACCGCCTGGCTGATAGACAAGCACGGCCCCAAGGGAGCCCGCAAGGAGGTCGCCGCGATCAAGGTGATCGCCCCCAGGGTCGCCCTGGAGGTGGTCGACCGGGCCATCCAGGTGCACGGCGGCGCCGGGGTCAGCGACGACACGCCGCTCGCCGCGATGTGGGCGGGCCTGCGTACGCTCCGGCTGGCCGACGGGCCCGACGAGGTGCACGTACGGTCCGTCGCCCGCGCCGAACTCGGGGCGTACGGCACCAAGTGACCACACCTCCCGCACTGCGCGGAAACAAGCGGATGTCCTCAGCGCTCCGCCGGGAACAGCTCCTGGCGGTGGCGCTGGAGGAGTTCGGCCGACGCGGTTTCCATCTCACCCAGATGGATCACGTAGCCGACGCCGCCCAGGTGTCCAAGGCGCTGCTCTACCAGCACTTCGACTCCAAGGAGGCGCTGTTCGCTGAGGTCACGGCCCTGGTGGTGGACGAGGTGGGGGGCCGGCTGAACATCGCCACACAGGCCGCCGAGGGCTCGCTCGACCGCGTCCGGGCAACGGTCCGGGTGATCTTCGACTACGCGACCCAGGAGCCGCTGGCCTGGGCGGTGATCGTACGGCACCTGGACAAGCCCGAGGTCGGGGTTGAGCTCGGCGAACTGCGAGACCGGCTCGGCGCGGCCTTCGCCGACATCCTGATGGTCAACCGCAGGGCCGACCCCACGCTGAGCGCCGAGGTGCTCGCGGCGACCGAGCGCCGGGTCGAGATGATCGTGCCGCTGATGTACGGGTCGTTGCTGTCGATGGTGTCCTGGTGGCTCGACCACCCGGGGACGCCCCGTGAGCGAGCGGAGTCGATGGCCGTTGAGTTCATCTGGCTCGGCCTGGACCGGCTCCGGTCGGGGGAGCGGCTGCCGAGATGAGGGATAGCGGACGTCCGCCCGGCGCGGTGGCGGACGGCCGCATCCCCCCTTGTGAGGAGATTTCTACCACCGGTAACCAGTGGCGCAGGTGAATTCAGTACATTCCCCGCATCTCGGCCGCGGAATCGCCTCCACGCTGTGGGCAAAGAATCCGTCATGCCACGGCCGCGCGCCTGCGTCCCCTGATGGCACCGTCACTAGCCTCGATCGACGTAACGGGCCGGGTCGGCAGTGACCCGGTCTTGGCGCAGCGCACGGATGCTTTCAAGATCGCGGCAGTCGGCCAGAAGCGGACTTTCACGTGGTATCACCCTGGGCTCGGAGATCCTGCGCGCCCGCTGGGCGGCCGACCTCGCCTGCCGCGCCCTGCGCCGTCCCTCCGCCACCCCCGCCGTTGACTCGTGGCGTTTCCCGCACTCTCCGAGGAAGAAGTGCGGGAAACGCCATGAGTCAACGGTGACCGGGAGGTCAGGCGAGGGTGACGGAGTGGGTGAGGCCGAGGGTGATGCGGGCCACGTTGGTGAGGGACTCGGTACCGGGCAGGTAGTAGTCGCCGTGGCCCTGGGCCGTGCCGGTGCGGAAGACCTTGGCGCCGAAGGCGGGGTCCACCGGGTCGGCGCCGTGGCCGAAGCCACCCAGGCGCACGTGCGGTGTCAGCTCGATGGGGTCGTTCGAGGACCGAGCCGCCCAGACCCGGGCGCTGCCGCCCAGGTCGGCGGAGGTGTCGGCGTCCATCCCGGGGGAGGCCAGGGAGACCAGGTCCCCGACCCGCGAGCCGTGCGCGAGCCGGATGGCCCGGCCGCACACGACGGTGCCGTAGCTGTGGCCGACCAGAGTGATCCGGGATGAGCCGGGCAGCACCCGCAGGAACTGGGCCAGGTCGGGGGCGCCGTCGATGGCGCGTTCCGAGCGCATGGCCTCCCGGTCGATGCCCTCGGGGGCGTCGTAGCCGAGCCACATCACCACCGCTGTGCGCGAACCCGGCTGCAGGCGCTGCATCTCGGCGTTGAGCGCCTCGGCGCCGAGGACCGGGTTGGCCTTGCCCGGCCGGTTGTTGTAGAGCACCTTCTTGAGGTTCCAGCCAACACCGGGGACCATCACGGCGACGTGGTCGGCGGTGTCGAGGTCGCCGAAGACCTCGATCAGCCGGCCCAGGCCGCGAGGGTCGTACGCGAGGATCCTCCCCGGGGTGTGCAGATGGGCCGCCGCGTTGGCCTCGTAGCGCAGTGCCTCCGGGGTGCCGTCGAGGTTGCCCACGACGCCGGGGTCACGCCGGGTGAGCGCCTGCCGCTGGGTCTCGCTCAGCCGGGAGAAGAACCGCCGTACCTGCTCGGGGGATGACGACTGCGGGTCGGGGGCCGGCACGCCCGGGGCCACCGCGGCCACGGCCGCCCGCCAGTCGGAGGTGCCAGGCAGGCCCAGGAGCGCCTGATGCGGGTCGGTGCCGTTCAGCCAGGCGCCGGCTGTGGTGCCGATGGTGATAGCACCACTCAGGACCAGAGCCTTGAGGATCTTGGCCCCGATCGACGCGATGGAACCCAATCAGAACCTCACCCTTGCTGGAGCGGCCGTCGCAGCCTATGGGACACGCCTCAGCCGGCAAGGCCGTTCTCATAGGCGTACACGACGGCCTGGGTGCGGTCGCGCAAAGAGAGTTTAGTCAGCACATGACCTACATGTGTCTTAACGGTCTGTTCCGCCAAGCACAATTCACCGGCGATCTCCGAGTTCGACAACCCGCGGGCGATCAGCCGCAGCACGTCGATCTCCCGTGGGGTAAGGGATGCGGTGGCCGCGGGACTGAGCCGCTCGTGCCGCCTGCGGCGGGCGAAGTCGCCGATCAAACGCCGGGTGATCGAGGGCGCGAGGAGGGCGTCACCGGCCGCCACGATGCGTACGCCCGAGATCAGGTCCTCGGCCGAAGCGTCCTTCAGCAGGAAACCGCTCGCCCCCGCGGCAAGCGCCTCGTAGACGTACTCGTCGAGGTCGAAAGTGGTGAGCATCAGCACCCGGGGCTTGGCCGAGGGGTCCTCGACGATCTCCGCCGTGGCGGCCAGCCCGTCCAGTTCGGGCATCCGTACGTCCATGACCACCACATCCGGATGCAGCGACCGGGTCAGGTCCACAGCCTCCCGCCCGTTTCCGGCCTGCCCGATCACGTCGATGTCCGGAGCGGAAGCCAGCAGGGTCGCGAGCCCGTCCCTGATCATCACCTGGTCATCGGCGATCAGTACTCGTATGGTCACGCCTCGCACCCTAATCTGCCCGCGCGAGGCTTGGGCCTTATCGGCCCCGGCGCTCAGCTGTCGCCGTAGGGCAGCTCCGCGTGAACGGTCCAGCCCTGGGTGTGCAGATGATCGCCAGTGGCGAGGGTCCCGCCCAGCATGGACACCCGCTCGCGCATGCCGACCAGGCCGTGCCCACCCCCGGACTCCTCAGGGACCCCCCGGGCCCCGTCGTCGCGTACCGTCACGTCGAGGGTCCGGGTGCCGTACCTGATCTGGACGCGCACGTCCGCCCCAGGCGCGTACCGGGAGGCGTTGCTCAGGGACTCCTGCACGATCCGGTAGGCCGACAGGTCCACCCCGGCGGGCAAGGGCCGGGGCAGCCCGATGACGGTGGTCTCGACGGTCAGCCCGGCGTCTCGCGCCCGGTCGGTGAGCTCGGCCAGCCGATCCAGGCCGGGCTGCGGCACCCGCTCGGCCGTCTCGCTGTCCTCGCGCAGCAGGCCGACGATCCGGCGGGTCTCGGTCAGCGCCTCACGCGCGGCGTCCCTGACCACGCCGAAGGTCTCCAGCGCGGCGAGCGGCAGCTCTGAGATCTTGTACGGCGCGGCCTCTGCCTGCAGCGCGATCACTGACATGTGGTGGGCGACGACGTCGTGCAGTTCGCGGGCGATTCGGGCGCGCTCCTCCAGGACGGCCTGCCTGGCCAGGTCCTGGCGGCGCAGTTCGGCCTGCTCGGCCAGGCTCGCCTCGGCCGCGAACCGGCCGCTGAGCGCGTCTCCGGCGACCAGCATGACGATGATCACCCCGATCAGGATGAGACCGAACCACAGCTGCATGTGGTCGATCAGGAGTGCGGAACCGATCGGACCGGCGACGGTGACCAGACCCACTCCGACCGAGACGCGGCGCGGGTAGGAGGTGCCCACGGCGAACAGCACGACGGTCATCGCGAGGAACGAGGTGGTCGGCCACGGCCAGAATTCGTGGGCCGGGTCGACCACCAGGGTGGCCGTGAACATCCCGGCTGCCATGATCCGCCAGGCGACCAGTGGCCAGCGGGGGGTGATGAGCAGCGGGATGCACTGGGTCAGCCCGAGCAGCCAGGCCTGGCTGATCCCGGACGTCATCAGGTTGATGTACACGATGATGGAACCCGCGGAGAAGCCGATCGCGAGCACTGCCGACGCCAGGAAGGTCCACAGGCGAACCCTGGCCGACTCCGGCCAGAGCAGAACGCGCGTCGGTTCCTTGCGCGTGCTGGCTACGTCGCGTACCGCATACGCCAGATATTCGGCCGTCGTGGTCTCTCGGTCCTGGATCATCCTTCCCTCAGCCTAGGGATTCCAAGGCTTCACATATTTCCGGTTGACTTAGTAGGGAATTTTTGTCATCCTCTGTGGACCATGACGACTACTTTCGAGCCGCGTGTGCTCGGCCCGGCTCAGCTGGCCGAGCGCGCCCAGGCCATCGCCGGCCGTCCCGAGGAGTGGATCCACCGGGTCCGGCTGAGCACCGACGGGCGCTGGTACGAGCGCCTGCACTCCGACGCCGAGCACGAGATCTGGCTGATCAGCTGGCTGCCGGGCCATGCCACGGGCCTGCACGACCACGGCGGGGCCTCGGGGGCCTTCGCCGTCGCTCTCGGCTCACTCGACGAACACCGGGTCGCCGGCGGGAGAACCGTGTCCGCCGGGCAAGTACGGGCTTTCGGGCCCGGGTACATTCACGATGTGCGGAACGAATCAGACGCTCCGGCGGTGAGCGTGCACGTCTACTCACCGCCGCTCAGCGTCATGAACCGGTACGACCTCGACGGCGACGGGCGCCTTGTGCTCCTGGCCGCCGAGAGTGCGGAGGACTGGTGACCGGCAGGCCCGCGGGAGCGCGTTCGATCGACGAGATCCTGGCGGCCGCCCGTTCTCGCCTGCACAGAGTGGGGCCCCGCGCGGCGTACCAGGAGAAGGACGCGCTTCTGGTGGACATCAGGCCGGCCGTTCAGCGGGCGGCAGAGGGGGAGATCCCAGGCGCGCTGCTCATCGAGCGCAACCATCTCGAGTGGCGCTTCGACCCGGAGTCGGACGCCCGGATCGCCGAGGCCACCGGTTATGACGTCAGGGTCATCGTGTTCTGTTCCGAGGGCTACACCTCCAGCCTCGCCGCCGCCGCCCTGCAGGACCTGGGGCTGGCCCGGGCGACCGACCTGACCGGCGGCTTCAAGGCATGGGCCGCCGAGGGCCTGCCCGTAACCCGGTGACGAACACCGCAGACCTCCGCTGAACAGCTTCGAGGCGGTGCTGGCGTCCTTCCTGAGCTGCGGCGCCGGGGTGCCGTCGCGTGACGAGCCGTCCGCCGGGGCTCCGGGGCGGGCCCGGTGGACGGCACAATATGTCCATGACCTCAGTGGTGTACCTCGCGGCCGGTGACGCGGCCACCCGGAAGGGGGCCGTCGCCCTCGGCATCTCCGAGCTCCTGGTCCGCAGGCCCGGCCGACTAGGGATCTTCCGTCCGGTCGTGCTCCCCGGCCGTGCGGACGGGCTGATCGAGACGATCAAGGCCCGGTTCGGGCTCGAGCACAGCGCGACCGGGGTGACCTACGAGGCGGTACACCAGGATCCCGAACGGGCCATCGCGGAGATCGAGGCGCGCTACCGGGTGCTGGCAGGGCAGTGCGACGCCGTCGTGATCGTCGGCACCGACTACACGGATGTGGGCGCTCCCACCGAGTTCGCGTTCAACGCCATCGTCGCAGCCCGGCTCGGCGCACCGGTGCTGCTGGTGGTCAACGGGCTGGGCCGGACGGCCGAACAGATCGCCTCCGCGGTCGAGATGTGCCGCCGGGAGCTCCGCCGCGAACACGCCGTCGAGCTGGGCACCGTGGTGACCAGGGCCGATCCCCGGCACATGCCGGCCGGCCGGGCGCGGCTTCGCCGCCCGGATGCCGAACCGCCGGTCTTCCTCATGCCCGAGGAGCCACGCCTGTCCGCCCCCACCATCAGCGACCTGATGAGCGCGTGCCAGGGACATCTGCTGCTCGGCGACGAACGGCAGCTGAACCGCGAGGTCTCCGGGCTCATGATCGGCGCCATGTCCCTGCCTAACATCCTCGAACGGCTCACCGAGGGGGTCTGCGTCATCATGCCCGCCGACCGGGCCGCGGGCCTGCTGCCCGGCCTGATCGCCGCCCATGGTGCGACCACCTTCCCCGCCCTGTCCGGAGTGATCCTGAGCGGCGGCATGGAGCTGCCCGACCCCGTCGCCCGGCTGTTCGACGGGCTTGTAGTGCACCTGCCGGTGATCATCACAGAGGACGACACATTCGACACGGCCGTGCGGCTTTCGGCCGTCGAAGGCCGGTTCAGCCCATCGGCCACCGGCAAGAACGACCTCGCGCTGCGGCTGTTCGCCGCGCACGTCGACGGTGAGGAGCTCCTCCGCCGCGTCAGCTAGGGCGTGTCCCGTGGATCTGTTGCGTTTTGTCGGTGGGCTCTGACAGAGTTGGTTTCGCGGGTCAGGCAGGTTGTCTGATCCGTGTGGGGCTGTGAGTGGCCCCGCCCGAGTCAACCGTCATGTAGTGGTCTCGCGCCTTCGGGAACGGGGCCCGGCGGCAGCCTGACCTCGCCTTTTCAGGCGGGGTCGGCCTCTGCTCGGCGAAGTGCCGGATAGTGCGCCGTACCGACCCCGGATGAGATCCGGACCGCCCATCGGGTGGTTCCGGGACCACGCCGGACGGGTACGACCGTAACCCGGACTGTCCCGCGCAGATCCACGGGACAGGACTTAGCGGCTCCGTACCGGCTTCCGCTAGGATCGGTGTATGGCGGGCATGTTCGAGACGACGACGCCGGGTACGCCCCGGCGCATCATCCGCATGCTCTGACCTGTCAACGCAGCGGTGAGGCCCCGGGAGTGATCCCGGGGCCTCCCGTGTTTCCAGAGCACCTCTCGATAGCATCGACCCAATCCATCTTCGATCAAGGAGTCACCGTGTCTGAGCTGCACATCACCCTCGACGGCGGCGAGCGTGTGGTGGCGGCGGGCACGACCGCCGGCGCCGCGCTCGAGGCCGACGGCCGGTCGGTCATCGCCGCCCGGGTCAACGGCGCGCTGCGTGACCTGGCCTACCAGGTCCGCAAGGGCGACCACGTCGAGCCCGTCGCCATCGAGTCCAAGGACGGCCGGGACATCCTGCGGCACTCGACCGCGCACGTGATGGCCCAGGCCGTACAGGAGCTGTTCCCCGAGGCGAAGCTCGGCATCGGCCCGCCCGTGGAGAACGGCTTCTACTACGACTTCGACGTGGCCGAGCCGTTCCACCCCGACCAGCTCAAGAACATCGAGAAGCGGATGCGGGAGATCGTCAAGCAGGGCCAGCGCTTCGAGCGCCGTGTCGTCTCCGACGAGGACGCCAGAGCAGAGCTCGCGGACGAGCCGTACAAACTGGAGCTGGTCGGGCTCAAAGGTGGCGGGGACGCGGAGGAGAGCGTGGAGGTGGGCGGCGCCGAGCTGACCATCTACGACAACGTGGACGCCAAGACCGGCGACCTGTGCTGGAAGGACCTCTGCCGGGGCCCGCACCTGCCCACCACCCGTACCATCCCGGCGTTCAAGCTGATGCGTTCCGGCGGCGCGTACTGGCGCGGCAGCGAGAAGAACCCGCAGCTGCAGCGGATCTACGGCACCGCCTGGGAATCCCGCGACAAGCAGGACGAATACCTCAAGCGCCTGGAGGAGGCCGAGAAGCGCGACCACCGCAAGCTCGGTGCCGAGCTGGACTTGTTCTCGTTCCCGACCGAGCTGGGTTCCGGGCTGCCGGTCTTCCATCCCAAGGGCGGAGTGATCCGGCGGGTCATGGAGGACTATTCGCGCAAGCGGCACGAGGAGGGCGGCTACTCCTTCGTCAACACCCCGCACATCACCAAGGGCACCCTGTACGAGACCTCAGGGCACCTGGACTGGTACAAGGACGGCATGTTCCCGCCGATGGAACTGGAAGGCGCCGAGTACTACCTGAAGCCGATGAACTGCCCGATGCACAACCTGATCTTCCGGGGGCGCGGGCGGTCCTACCGGGAGCTGCCGCTGCGGCTGTTCGAGTTCGGCACCGTCTACCGGTACGAGAAGTCCGGCGTGGTGCACGGCCTCACCCGGGTCCGGGGGATGACCCAGGACGACGCGCACATCTACTGCACCCGCGAGCAGATGCAGGGCGAGCTCAAGTCGCTGCTGCAGTTCGTCCTGGACCTGCTCCGCGACTATGGCCTGGACGACTTCTACCTGGAGCTGTCCACCCGCGACCCGGAGAAGTCCATCGGCTCCGACGAGGACTGGGCGGATGCCACCGAGACGCTCCGGCAGGCCGCTGAGAGCTCCGGCCTGGACCTGGTACCCGACCCGGGCGGCGCGGCCTTCTACGGCCCGAAGATCTCCGTACAGGTCAAGGACGCCATCGGCCGGACCTGGCAGATGTCGACCATCCAGGTGGACTTCAACCAGCCCAAGCTGTTCGAGCTGGAGTTCCAGGCCGCCGACGGTACCCGGCAGCAGCCCGTCATGATCCACCGGGCGCTGTTCGGGTCGATCGAGCGGTTCTTCGGGGTGCTCCTCGAGCACTACGCGGGAGCGATGCCGCCGTGGCTGGCCCCCGTCCAGGCCATCGGCATCCCGATCGCCGACGAGCACATCCCCTACCTCGACGAGGTGGCGGTAGGGCTCAAGGCGGCCGGGATCCGGGTGGAGGTCGACTCCTCAGGCGATCGGATGCAGAAGAAGATCCGCAACGCCCAGAAGTCCAAGGTGCCGTTCATGCTGCTGGCCGGGGACGAGGATGTCGCAAAGGGCGCAGTCTCCTTCCGCTACCGCAACGGCGAGCAGCGCAACGGCATCCCGGTCGACGAGGCCATCGCCGAGATCGTGAAGGCCGTCGCGGACCGCGTCCAGGTGTGACCCGCGTCCGGGGCCCCTCCGGGGGGTGGGAAGGCGGAGGGAAGAAAGACATACCCATTTGTGGGCGTCTTGGCCCCGGATCGTGTTCGGTTGAGCACACTGGGACCCCAAGGCCCCGCACATGAGCGGGACCCGTGCAGCCGATGCGGTCCTCCGAAAGGGGCGCAGATCATGGACGATCGGTACATCGAGGCGGTGGCGCGGCATATCGCGGCCGAAGCGGAGCGGGCACCCCGGCGGTGCGAGACGTGCGGAGGCCACGATGTGATCGTGGCGGCGATGCCCATCGACCCGGCCATCGGCACGCCCTTCGTGCCCATCACCTACTGCCGGTCCTGCGACGCGGGCAGCCCGGAGGCCGTGGAGATCTTCGAGACCTTCGACCGGCTGCGCACGGACGAGCCGGACGAGTGAGCATGGGGCTACTGCCCTTCCCGCCCTGGTCCGGGAAGGCAGTAGTCTCTGCCGCATCATGAAGCCACCCTCGACGCTGTGGATCAGGATCTTCGGCTACGGAGGCGCGGTCGTGCTGACGGCCGTCGCCGTCGTGGTGCTGGTGTGGCGACCCGTCGGTGGCCCCGGCCCGCAGGCCGGAGCCGTACCTGCGGGCCCCCCGGCGCCGGGGGGTACGGCCACGGCCGGGCAGCCCACGCCCGCCGGTGGCAAGGGGGCGATCCAGTGCGACGGCGCCGAGGCCTCCTACGCGCGCGCCGGGGACACGGTCAAGGTCAGCGTCCTGCCGCCGCCCGCCGCGCTGCTCGTCTCGGCCTATGTCGAGGCGCAGGGCAAGGGAACGCTGACCCATGGGGCCTCGCCGCAGGGCGAGCAGGGACCGCACGTGTTCGAGTTCTCTGGGGTACCCGCGAGTATCACAAGGCACATCGGCGTCACCGTGATCACTTCGGCGGGCTCACAGACCTGCGCGCTGAAATGAGCCTCAGGCCTCCGCGCCGGGCATCCGCACGTCGTCGACGGTGACGTTCACCTCGGTGACCTTGAGGCCGAGCATCACGCCCACGACCCTGGCCACGTTGTTCTTGACGGTCTTGGCGACGTCCATCACGACGCTGCCGTAGTCGACCACGACGGTGACGTCCACGGAGACCTCGGTATCGCGGACGCTGGCCTTGACCCCGGGCGCTTCGGCCCCTGGCACCTCCCCGGCCAGCGCCGCGACCCCGGTGACCTCCAGGGCGGCCAGCGCGGCGACCTTCTCGACGACCCGGTCTTCGATCTTGATCCGGCCCTTCACGACGGCCGTGGGCTCCTCGCGGACCGTGGAGGCATGTGGCTTGCGCGGGGCGTCCAGCGCGGGCGGTTCCGCCACCGGGTTCTGGGCCGGCTGCATATGCCGCCCGGGGTTCGCGGCAGCAGGCGCAGAGGCGGGGGCCGAGGTCGGTGCGGCCAGCGGCATGACCGGCTGCGGTCCGCCGGGCGGGGCAGGGAAGAACGGCATCGAACGGACCTCGGCACGTGTGCTGTCGCCGCCGTCTCCGTTCGCGGAGTATGACGCGTTGTCGAAGTCGCTCATCATGCCCCTCGTCGGTCGGTTGTTGATCCCCCATAGTGGCGGAGGCGGCGTCCACGGCGCCAGCCGAGTCCGGATTTGCTCGCATATGCGGCTGGTACGCCTTCGGGTGTCCCGGCTTCGTGCGGCGGGGCCGGTGAATCTATGCTGCTGGGCGAGGCCGTACCAGTGAGGAGAGCGCCGTCTTGAGCGTAGAGCGCGGAGAGCCTGAAACGGGGCTCGAAGAGGAGCGCGGGGGTGCCGGGAGCCCGGACAACTTCCAGCGGCTCTGGACACCGCACCGGATGGCGTACATCAAGGGCCAGAACAAGCCCACAGGTGCGGGCCCGGACGACGGCTGCCCGTTCTGCGAACTGCCGAAGATGACCGACGAGGACGGGCTCATCGTCGCCAGGGGCGGCACCGTCTACGCGGTGCTCAACCTCTACCCGTACAACTCGGGGCATCTGATGGTGGTGCCGTACCGGCACGTGCCCGACTACACCGACCTGGACGGCGCCGAGACCGGGGAACTGGCCGACTTCACCAAGCGCGCGCTGCAGGCTCTCAGGAAGGCCAGCGGCGCACAGGGGTTCAACGTCGGAATGAACCTCGGGGGAGTGGCCGGGGCCGGCATCGCCGCTCATCTGCACCAGCACGTGGTGCCCCGCTGGGGTGGCGACACCAACTTCATGCCGGTCGTCGGCCACACCAAGGTCCTGCCGCAGCTGCTGCGCGACACCCGCACCCTCCTGGCCGAGGCGTGGCCCTGACCCGCCGCGACCTTCCGGTCCCTCGTGCACGACGGCGACTGCGGATTCCATACGACGTCGGTGCCCTTCGCCGAGCGGCATCTTCCGATCCCGGCACCTGATCTCAGAGCGACCGGTCGGTGACGAGCGGGCCGGCGGGTCGTGGGAGCGGTTCCGCGTCCGGGTCGGGCACGGTCCGGGACAGCAGAACGAAGGCGACCGCGAACACGACGTAGCCGAGCCGGAGCAGCCCCATCGCGGACAGTGAGAGATGCGGGATCAGACGCGGAACGTAGAGCGTCAGTGTCCCCGCCAGCGTGAGGACCGGCCAGCGGTGCCTGGTCCCGATGAGGTCATGGGCGACGGCGCCCAGGAGCACGCCTGAGGTGTAGTAGCCGTAGACCTCGGGGTCGAGCAGCACGCGGGCGGCGGTGGCCAGCGCGATCACCCCGGCCCAGCGGCCCCGCAGCACCGCGACGGCGGCCAGGCCGCAGCCGAGCAGCAGCTGGGCTGGGCGGTCCCAGGACGGAGTCGCCGAGGCCATGACCCCCAGCAGCCGCAGGCTCGAGGATCTGGCGACCTCGATCGTGAAATGCGCGGCGTTGAGCGTATGTGGGTCGTACAGCACGAAAGGCAGCCACGCGACGGCCAGACCGGCGGCCCAGGAGGCCAGGCCGAGCACGAGCGAACGGCCCCTGAAGACCAGGAGCAGAGCCACGAAGGCCGCGGCCCACGGCTTGGAGTCGGCGGCGGCGGCCAGCAGCAGGCCGGTCAGGACAGGGTGCCTCCGGGCGGCGGTGCTCATGGCCGCGACGCCGAACGACAGGGCCAGCACATCGTCGAGGTGCCCCGCGTGAGTCGCGAGCAACGCCCATCCGGGCAGGAACACCAGACCCGCTCCGAGCAGCCGCCCGGGCGCGCGCCGGGTGGGCGCCAGGCGCCACAGGGCGGCCAGGAGCAGCGGTCCAGTGCAGCTCATCAGGAGTACGGCGAGCACCCGGCCATGCATGGGCCCGATGAAATGGATCAGCCAGGCGGCCACGAAGGAGATCGGGCCGATCTGGAGTTCCGGATGGGCGGCGTACAGGTGCAGCCCGGAGCCGGGGCCCTGCCCGAACAGCAGTCCCTCGCCCTGCAGGAAGTAGCGCCAAGTGCCGCCGGCGCCCCTGACCTGGATGAGGGCCCACACGACCGTCCAGCCCCACAGGGCAGGCCAGACCGGGATCGACCTGGGACGGCCGAATTTCAAGATTGAGCACCCCTCGGGTCGTAGTGCGACCTGAAGGTGATCGCGTCAAGCGTCACCTCATACGGTACCAACCCCCGTGAATGGTGCATTACCTGCCCTGGAAACAAGCGCTAGCCGAACTGTTTTAAGATCTCCTGAGAAAAGGGAGACACGGCGGGAACGGAGGCGCGGGGGATGGCAGGGGAGGCCATGCCGCACCGCCGGCAGGCGCTCATAGCCGGAACCCTTGGCCTCACGGTGGCAGGGCTCGGCCTGGCCGGCTCCTCGTCCGGCGCGAGACCGGCGGCGGCCGATCCGGGTGACCCGGACCCGCGGATCCCGTCACCACCACCGGTCGGGATGTCCTCACCCGGCCCCACCCCGCCCGCGCCGCCGGCCGAGCAGACCACCGTCATGCACGTCGTCGCCCACCCCGACGACGACCTGTTCTTCCTCAACCCGGAGATCCAGCAGGCCATCGCCGCGCGGCACCGCGTGGTGGGGGTCTGCGTCACCGCGGCGGAGTCCAACGGGCACAACGGCCCGAGCCGGAGGGCCAACGCCAAGGACTACGTCAAGGCCCGGCAGAACGGGCTGCGCGCCGCCTACGGGCAGATGGCGCAGGGCGACCCGAAGGCGCGCTGGACGCGTACCACCCTGACACTGCCCAACGGTGCACAGGCCGAGGCGGACACCCTCGGCCAGGTCACGCTGATCTTCCTGAACATCGCCAAGTCCTTCTGGGACGGCCGCCTGCGCAACCTGTGGGCCGGGCGGATCGGCTCGCTGCCGACCCTGGTCCCGACCGGTTCGGCGGTACACCACGCGCACCGGTACCACCGCACCGAGCTGATCGACACCCTTGCCCACCTGTTCGACACGTACAGGCCGACGCTGGTCAGCACCATGGACCTCGACCCCGACCTGCAGGTGCACGACCAGCGGCATCCGCGCAGGACCGATCACGGCGACCTGTCCGACCACGAGGACCACACCGCGACCGCGCAGTTCACCTGGGCGGCCCTGGCCCGCTATCGGGGGCCGGGCGGCGGACGGCACTTCACCGTGCAGAGCTACCGCGGGTACTACAACTGCCGCTGGCCCTTCAACCTGAGCGCCCCGGCCTGGCGGGCCAAGGAGGCCCTCCTCGGCGTCTACTCCGGGGATGTCCCCGTGCCCTGCGGGGACCCGGCAGGCTGCGCGGACCTGTCCATGCGCGGCCGGGTCCCCCCCTCCGGATGGGGGCAGAGCACGCACCCCCGGTATGTCTCGACCACCCCCTGGGTGCAACCGGACGCGACCGGGGCGCTCACCGCGTTCGCCGTGCTCGACCAGCAGGCAGCGATGTGGCGGGAGACCGCACCGGGCAGCGGTCGATGGCAGGGACCGTCGCTGCTCGGCGGGGGTCCGCTGTTGCCCGGCGTCTCCGCCTCCCTCGCGCCGGATGGGCACTGGCAGCTCCTCGCCGAGCGCATCGCCGAACTCGGGCCGAACGACCACGACCGCCGGCGCACCATCGTGCTCTTCGAACAGCGCACCGGCCGGTGGACCGACCTGGGCACCCCCGAGACGGGGAGCCGGATGCGTCAGCTCGGCACCCCGATCGCCGTCCGCCGGGCGGACGGCAGCCTGCGGATGTTCGCCCGCACGGCGAGCAGGACCCCCGGCACCCGTCTGCAGAAGCCCAACGGGGCCTGGACACCATGGCTCGACCTGGGCGGTCACCCCGTCCAGGAGGGACTGTCGGCGGTGGCCCTCCCGGACGGCCGCATCGAGCTGTACGGCTCCGGGCGGCTCACGCCGGTGCGCTGGTACCAGAAACGCCCCGGGGCGCCGTTCACCCAGGACACCGCACTGCGGCTGCCCGTCCCCGGCACCCCGCCCAGCGTCGTGCGCCTCGACGACGGCGCCCTGCTGCTCGTCTACCGGCTGGCCGGCAACGGCCAGGTGGCCGGATTCCGCAGGGACCCTGGCTCCGATCAGTGGACCCAGGTCCCGCTCGGCGGACAGGGCGGCATCGGGCCGATGCAGCTGCTCACCCTGCCGGGAGGGCTGCTCCTCGTGCAGCGCAACGACGCGGGCACCGCCAGCGTGGCCCGCCTGACCTCCCGGCCCGTCGCGCCGTTCCCGTGGGAGGCCCACGGCCCGTGGCTCGTCCAGCAACCGGCCGCGGCCATGGACGCCCACGGCCGCGTCGTGCTGACCGGGCTCGGTCCGGATGCCCGGCTGCGCACCATGCTCCTCGGGGAAGGCGCCGCCCGGACCCAGGTCTGACCTCAGTCAGGGGCGGGCACCTTCGCGGACAGGTGCGGCGGCAATGGCTCGTACCGCAGAAACCTGCGATGGAAGGTGCCCGTGCCGTGCGACATGGACCGCAGGTCGATCGCGTACCGGACGATCTCGAGCTGGGGCACCTCGGCACGGACCACGGTACGGCCGCCCGCGATCGACTCGGAGCCGAGCACCCGGCCCCGCCGCGACGACAGATCGGACATCACCGAGCCCACGTGCTCATCGGCCACCAGCACGGAGATCTCGTCGACCGGTTCGAGCAGCAGCATCGGGGTCTTGGCCGCGGCGTCCTTCAGGGCGAGCGCCCCGGCGGTCTGGAAGGCCATGTCGGAGGAGTCCACCGGGTGCGCCTTCCCGTCGTACAGCGTGACCCTGATGTCGACCAGCGGATACCCGGCCAGGACGCCCCTGCCCATCTGGACCTTGAGCCCCTTCTCCACCGAGGGGATGAACTGGCGCGGCACCACGCCGCCCACGATCTTGTCGGCGAACTCGAAGCCCTCACCGGACGGCAGCGGCTCCACCTCGACGTGGCAGATGGCGAACTGGCCGTGGCCGCCGCTCTGCTTGACGTGCCTGCCCAGGCCGTGCGCGGGCCCGCCGAACGTCTCCCGCAGCGGCACTCTGAGCTCGACGCTCTCCACCTCCACGCCGTACCGGCCGCGAAGCCGGTCGAGGAGCACCTCGGCATGGGCCTCTCCCATGCACCACAGGACCAGCTGGCGGGTCTCCGCGTTGTTCTCCAGGCGCAGGGTCGGATCCTCGGCGACCAGCCGGCCGAGCGACTGCGCGAGCTTGTCGTCGTCGGCCTTGGAGACCGCGCGGATCGCCACCGGCAGCAGCGGGTCGGGCATCGTCCAGGGCGCCATGAGCCGGGGCTTGGCGGGGTCGGAGAGGGTGTCGCCGGTCTCGGCCCTGCCGAGCTTGGCCACCGCGCAGATGTCACCGGCGGAGCCGGCGAGCAGGGTGCGCTGGGTCTTGCCGAGGGGGGTGGTCAGTGCCCCCACCCGTTCGTCCACGTCGTGGTCCTCATGGCCGCGATCGGTCAGCCCGTGCCCGGACACGTGCACCACCATGTCCGGCCGCAGGGTGCCGGAGAACACCCGGACCAGCGAGATCCGGCCGACGTAGGGATCGGAGGTCGTCTTGACCACCTCGGCGACCAGCGGGCCGTCAGGATCGCAGGTGAGCGCGTCGGACCTGCCGTCGAGAGTGGTGACAGGCGGAATGCCGTGCTCAAGCGGAGAGGGGAACCCTTGGGCGATCACTTCGAGCAGCTCGGCCATGCCGATCACCGGGCCCGGGTGGTCGCCGTGTGGGACCGAGGTGGCGAGCACCGGGTGGAAGGTGCCACGGGCGACCGCCTTCTCCAGGTCGCCGATCAGCGCCTCGACGGAGATGGGCTCCCCTTCGAGGTAGCGCTCCATGAGCGTCTCGTCCTCGCTCTCCTGGATGATTCCCTCGATCAGGACGCCGCGCAGCTCCTCGATGTCGGCCAGCAGCGACGGGTCGGGGTCGTGCTCCTTGCGGGTACCGGTGGAGTAGTCGAAGCAGCGCTGCGAGAGCAGCCCGATCAGGCAGTCGCCGGCTGGGAAATAGCAGGGCAGCACGCCCTCGCCGAAGGTGTCCTGGCAGGCCGTGAGTGTGGCGTCGAAGTCGCCGCGCTGCTGGTCGATCTTGGTGATGACCACCGCCCTGGGCATGCCGACCGCCGCGCACTCCTCCCAGAGGATCCGGGTGAGCCCGTCGATCCCGTCCACCGCGGAGATCACGAACAGGGCGGCGTCGGCCGCCCGCAGGCCGGCCCGCAGGTCGCCGACGAAGTCGGCGTAACCTGGGGTGTCGAGGAGGTTGATCTTCACGTCGCCCACCATCAGCGGGGCGACCGACAGGTTCACCGAGCGCTGCTGACGCAGCTCGATATCGTCGTAGTCGCTGACCGTCGAGCCGTCCTCGACGCGTCCCGGCCGCTGGATCGTGCCGGTCGCGGCGAGCAGCGCCTCGACGAGGGTCGTCTTGCCCGCTCCGGAATGGCCGACCAGTACGACGTTGCGCACCTTGTCCGGCTGGCCGGCCGCCGGTGCTCTGCCGGTGGCCGCCTGAGGGCCTGTTCTCTCCGCCATGCGCCTACCTCACTTCAAGAGGCCGGGCGGTGACGGGCGTCACAACCCGTACTCTCCACCATTCCCCCGAAGCGGCCCGCTCACAAGGGGTTCGGGTCCGCCGGATGAACCCGGTATGAACGGATGTTCACCTAAGGTGACACGGCATACCGGGTCATCCCGGCCAGCGGGAGATCCAACCACTACGATGGCCAGCCGACCCCTCCAAGCACCACAGACCCACGATCGGACGGCGATGCTCAACTTCCTGCGGCCCGCGCTGTCACGCGCCCTCACGCCGGTCGGCGAGACGCTGGCCCGTACAGGACTGACGCCGAACGCGATCACCGTCACCGGCACCATCGGGGTGGTGGCCGCCGCGCTGGTCTTCTATCCTCGCGGCGACCTCTTCTGGGGCACGGTGGTCATCACCGTGTTCGTGCTGTTCGACATGCTGGACGGCGCGGTCGCCCGGGTCACCGGGACCACCTCCACCTGGGGGGCGTTCCTGGACTCCTGCATGGACCGGGTCGCCGACGCCGCGATCTTCTCCGGCCTGGTCCTGTGGTTGACGGGCGGCGGCCACAACGAGCTGCTGGCCGTGCTGGCGCTCTTCTGCCTGGTCGCCGGAGCCCTCGTCTCCTACGTCAAGGCCCGCGCCGAGGGACTGGGCTACACCTGCAACGTCGGCATCGCCGAGCGCACCGAGCGCCTGATCGTGGGCCTGATCGGGGCCGGGCTGAGCGGCCTGGGCGTGCCGTACGCGCTGCACATCGGCCTGTGGCTGCTCGCAGCCGCCAGCGCCGTCACCGTCGTCCAGCGGTTCGCCGTCGTCCACAGGCAGGCGACCGCGTGAAGGACCGGGTGATGGAAGCGGCCTACGCCTTCGGGTGGACGGCAGTCCGCAAGCTCCCCGAGCCGTTCAGCCGGGCCGTCTTCGACCGCATCGCCGACCGGGTCTGGCGCAAGCGCGGCAAGGGCGTGCTCCAGCTGGAGAAGAACCTCAGCCGGGTGGTCCCGGGCCTGTCCGAACCGGAGCTGCGGCAGCTCAGCCGCAAGGGCATGCGATCGTACTTCCGGTACTGGCTTGAGGCGTTCAGGCTGCCGGAGCTGTCGCGGGAACGAGTCCTGCAGGTCGTGGCCGAGGGCGAGGACCAGATCTTCAAGAACCTCGAAGCGGGCCGTGGCGTGATCTGCGCCCTCCCGCACACCGGCAACTACGACCACGCCGGGGCCTGGATCACCTATCTGGGCGCCCCCTTCACCACCGTCATGGAGCGGCTGAAGCCCGAGTCGCTGTACGAGCGGTTCGTCGCCTACCGGGAGAGCCTCGGCATGGAGATCCTGCCGCTCACCGGGTCGGCGGTCAGCGTGATGGGCACACTCGCCCGGCGGTTGCGCGAAGGGCGGCTGATCTGCCTGGTCGCCGACCGGGATCTCAGTGACACCGGCATCGAAGTCGACTTCTTCGGCCGGCCTGCCCGGATGCCCGGCGGCTCCGCCGCGCTGGCGGTTCAGACCGGCGCCGCACTCCTGCCCGCGACACTGTGGTACGAAGGGGAGCGCTGGGGCATCCGGATCCACGAGGAGGTCCCGGTGCCGGAGGACGGAACTCGCAAAGAGAAGATCGCCGCGATGACGCAGTCCCTCGCGAACGCCTTCGCCGAAGGCATCGCCGCCCACCCTGAGGACTGGCACATGATGCAGCGGGTCTGGGTGGAGGATCTTTGAGGATCGGTATTGTCTGTCCCTACACGTGGAACGTCCCCGGTGGGGTGCAGCAGCACATCAGCGACCTGGCCGAGGCCCTGATCACCTCCGGTCACGAGGTCTCTGTGATCACGCCCGCCGACGAGGACGCCCTGTTGCCGCACTTCGCGGTCTCCGCGGGGCGTGCGGTGCCCGTGCCCTACAACGGGTCCGTGGCACGGCTCTCGTTCGGGTTCCTGTCCGCGAGCCGGGTCCGCAGGTGGATCAGGGAGGGCGGCTTCGACGTCCTGCACGTCCACGAACCGGCGGCGCCCTCACTCGGTGTGCTCGCCTGCTGGGCGGCGGACGGACCGATCGTCGCCACCTTCCACGCGTCCTACGAGAAGTCCCGCGTCGTCGCGGTGACCGTGCCGATCCTGCAGACCGCCCTCGAGAAGATCAACGCCCGGATCGCGGTCTCCGAAGCCGCCCGCAAGACGCTGGTCGAACAGTTCGGCGGTGACGCCGTGCTGATCCCGAACGGTGTCGCCACGGAGCGCTATGCGATGGCCGAGCCGCTGCCCGGCTGGCCCGGGCGGGGAGACGGCGGGCAGGCCCGTCCCGGCGGCGGAACGCTGGGCTTCCTCGGACGGATGGACGAGCCGCGCAAGGGCCTGCAGGTGCTGCTCCGCGCCTTCGAGACTCTCGGCCGGGAGCGGCCGGGACTCCGGCTGCTGCTGGCCGGGCCGGGCGACGCGGACGAGATCCTCGCCAAGGTCTCACCCGAACTGCGCGACAGGGTGGTCTTCCTCGGCCTGGTCAGCGACCAGGACAAGGTCAGGGCCTACCACTCGGTCGATGTGTTCGTCGCGCCCAATCTGGGCGGTGAGAGCTTCGGCATCGTGCTGGCCGAGGCCATGGCGGCGGGCGCGCCCATCCTGGCCAGTGACATCGAGGCGTTCCGCCGGGTCCTGCAGGACGGCCGCGCAGGCGAGCTCTTCCCAGTCGGTGACGCCGGCGCGCTGGCCCGAGCCGCCGCCGATCTCCTCGACGACCCGGCGCGGCGCAAGCAGCTCTCGGCCGAGGCCCGCGCCGCGGTCCGCGCGTACGACTGGTCGACCGTCGCGCGGGACGTGGTCCGGGTCTACGAGACCGTGCTGGCCGAGCGCATCGGCGTCGTCGAGTCCAGCCTGGGCGCGTGATGTTCTACGCGGTCCTGGCCGTCGCCCTGCTCGTGCTCTTCGGCATGTACGCGTTCTGGCGGGCCGGGCGCCTGGACCGCTTGCACGTCAGACTGGAGACCGCACGGGCCGGGCTTGACGCCGCGCTGGTCCGGCGGGCTGCCGTCGCGCTGGAGCTGGCCGCGTCCCGGCTTCTCGACCCGGCGACGAGCCTGCTCCTCGCCACCGCCGCGCACGAGGCCCGTACGGCCGACAACGAGCGGCGCGAGTTCGCCGAGAGCGACCTGTCGCGGGCGTTGCGGGCCGTGGTGGACCAGCCGGGCTTCCGCCCTGGCCTCGGGGACCGTGCGGACGCCCTTCTGGACGAGCTGGAGACGGCCGCGCAGAAGGTCGCCTTCGCCCGGCGCTTCTTCAACGACGCCGTCGCCACCATCCGCACCGCCCGGCGCAGAATGATGGCCCGGGCGCTACCACTCGCCGGCCGGGCCCAGCTCCCCGAGTTCTTCGAGATCGACGACGTCCCCCCCGCCCTCTGAAACCTTCTGCTGTCCTCAAGTCGGCTAAGGTCGGTTGATTCCGGCGAAAGGGTCGATTGTGGGTTCTGGGTCGCGGCGTGTGACCGCTCTGGCAGGGGTCCTGATAGTCGGGGGAGCGGTGGCCGCCTGCGGGGGCGGGTCCTCGAAGAAGGCTGTGGCACCCCCGGTGGTGTCGAAGTCGGCGACACCGACTCCCACGCCGACACCCACTGCGCTCGGCTACCAGCCCTTCACCGGTGGCGCCACAGGGCTGACGAACCCGGTCCTCGCCATCAAGATCGACAACACCGCGCCCGCCCACCCCCAGGCCGGGCTCCGCTCAGCGGACGTCGTCTATGTCGAGCAGGTCGAGGGCGGTGAGACCCGCGTCATGGCGATCTTCTCCTCCCAGCTGCCCGCCAAGATCGGGCCGGTCCGCAGCGCCCGGATCTCCGACCTGCACCTGCTCAAGCAGTACGGCAAGCCGGCGTTCGGCTTCTCCGGCGTGCAGGGCAAGATGAAGCCCTACATCCGCCGCGCGCCGCTCTTCCCGGTGCCCGATGACGGGTCCGGCGGGCTCTACGTCAGGGACAACGGGCGGCCGGCGCCGTACAACCTCTTCGTCGACCCGCACCGGCTCCTCAAGAAGGCCCCGCAGGCCACCGCGCCGCGCGACATCGGCTTCCGGTTCGGGCCCGCCCCGGCCGGCGGCCGCCCGCTGGCGAGCGTCACCGCGACGTGGCCGGCTGAGAAAATGAAGTTCGCCTGGTCCGCAACGGACAAGCGCTACCTGGCCTGGCACAACGGGACCCCCGATCAGGCGGCCGAGGGCGGCCAGCTCGGCGGGCAGACGATCGTGATCCAGTACGCCAAGATCGTCCGGTCCCAGTTCCACGATTTCCTCGGCAGCTACACGCCGCTCATCCAGAGCACCGGCACCGGGCGGGCACTGGTGCTGCGGGACGGAAAGGCCTACGACACGACCTGGTCGCGGCCCTCCGAGGACCGGGGAACGACGTTCACCACCACCGGCGGTCAGCCCATGACCTTTGCCAAGGGGCAGGTCTGGGTCGTCCTCGTCAACGCCGGCAAGCCCTACATTCCGTAGCATCCACGGCTCGATGTCTGACAAGGTGGCAGGTCGGGACAAGCCGGGAGCAGGCAATATCATGGAGGGGACATAGTCGTCCGCTCACGTGAGGTAGTCACCCGTGTCCTCTTCCAGTTCCGACAGCACCGTCCCCTCGACCGGCACCGCCCGGGTCAAGCGGGGCATGGCGGAGATGCTCAAGGGCGGCGTGATCATGGACGTCGTGACCGCCGACCAGGCCAAGATCGCAGAGGACGCCGGGGCCGTCGCGGTCATGGCGCTCGAACGCGTCCCGGCCGACATCCGCGCCGAGGGCGGCGTCTCCCGGATGAGCGACCCCGACATGATCGACAGCATCATCGAGGCCGTCTCCATCCCGGTCATGGCCAAGGCCAGAATCGGCCACTTCGTCGAGGCCCAGGTGCTGCAGTCGCTCGGCGTCGACTACATCGACGAATCCGAGGTGCTGACCCCCGCCGACTACGTCAACCACATCGACAAGTGGGCGTTCACGGTGCCCTTCGTCTGTGGCGCGACCAACCTCGGTGAGGCGCTGCGCCGCATCACCGAGGGCGCGGCCATGATCCGCTCCAAGGGCGAGGCCGGCACCGGCGATGTGTCCAACGCCACCACCCACATGCGTCAGCTGCTCGGCGAGATCAGGCGGCTGAGCTCGCTGTCGGCCGACGAGCTGTTCGTCGCGGCCAAGGAGCTCCAGGCCCCGTACGAGCTGGTCAAGGAGATCGCGCAGACCGGAAAGCTGCCGGTCGTGCTGTTCACCGCGGGCGGCATCGCCACCCCCGCGGACGCCGCCATGATGATGCAGCTCGGTGCCGAGGGCGTCTTCGTCGGCTCCGGCATCTTCAAGTCCGGCAACCCCGCACAGCGCGCTGAGGCGATCGTCAAGGCCACCACCTTCCACGACGACCCCGACGTCATCGCCAAGGTCTCCCGGGGTCTGGGCGAGGCCATGGTCGGCATCAACGTCGCCGGCCTGGCGGAGTCCGAGCGCTACGCCGGGCGCGGCTGGTAACAGTCCGGTTTTCAAAAGCATGTCGCCCCTCCACAGGGCGTGCGGGGCGGGTTACGCTGGCGGCGGTCGTCAGAGTGCGGGGACGGGCGCCCGTTCGGTCGGCCGGTGGAGGGGACGTACATGCCCAAGGGCTGGTCGGTGGCGCTCGCCTGCGCGAGCGTCGGAGAGCCCGGCCGGGTCTTCCGGCCGGGACTGAGTTCGGATGCGGAGGCCGCCGCCGGGCTGGCCCACAGGCTCTATCCTGCGGCGACCCTGGTCGAGACGGGTGGGACCACGCTGGACTTCGCCCTGTGGCCTTACGACGACGAGTTGTTCGTCGGCTCCTATGACGACGCGCTGGTCGTCTGCGATCGGCGGCTGTTCTGCCTCGACGATGACGCCAGGCGGGTCGCGGACACGGTCGCGACCGTACTGCCCGACGCGACCTGCGGGGTTCTGGTGCTGCCCGGCGTCGTCGACGGCTGCTGGTTCCGCTGGTACGAACGCGGGCGGCTGCTACGGGACATCTTCGTGACCGCCGAGGACGGAGTGGTCGTCGACCAGGGGGAACGGCTGCCCGCCGAGGAGCCGTTCTGGAAGGAGATCGACGCGGGCGTGCCGGATGTGCCGCTCCCGTTCGACCCCCAGGAGTTCGGCCTCGAACTCGCCCAGACCTGCATGTTCGGCCGGGGCATCGCCGATCGGGGCGACGACGGTTTCCTGCCCCTGGAACTGCCGCTGCGCCGCTTCCGGCTGAGCTGATCCGGGAAGACCCCGAGCGGTCGTGGGCGTTGTATCCTCAAATACTCCTAGAAAGGCCCGTTGTGCCCACGATCGGTGTTCTCGCCCTGCAGGGCGACGTCCGCGAGCATCTCCACGCCCTTGCGGCCTGTGGTGTCCCCACCCTGTCCGTCCGCCGCCCCGAGGAGCTCGAGCAGGTGGAGGCCCTGGTGATCCCGGGCGGCGAGTCCACCACGATGTGGAAGCTGGCGCGGACCTTCGACCTGCTCGACCCGCTGCGCAAGCGCATCGAGGCGGGCATGCCGGCGTACGGCTCGTGCGCGGGCATGATCATGCTGGCCGATCGGGTGCTCGACGGGATCGAGGGCCAGGAGACCATCGGCGGCATCGACATGAGCGTCCGGCGCAACGCCTTCGGCCGGCAGGTCGACTCGTTCGAGGGCCGGGTGGTCATGGACGGTGCTCCGTACGACGCCGTTTTCATCAGGGCCCCCTGGGTCGAGTCGATCGGTGAAGGCGTCGAGGTCCTGGGACGCGTCGAGACCGGGGACGCCGCCGGTAGGATCGTCGCAGTCCGTCAGGGGCGTGTCATGGCGACGGCCTTTCATCCGGAACTGACGGGCGACTCTCGCGTGCACCGGTACTTCGTCGATCTGGTGCGTCGTTCCATCGATGAGGAGGCGTAGCGCATGTCCGGCCATTCCAAATGGGCGACCACCAAGCACAAGAAGGCTGTCGTCGACGCCAGGCGCGGCAAGCTCTTCGCCAAGCTGATCAAGAACATTGAGGTGGCGGCCCGGACCGGCGGTGGGGACCCGGACGGCAACCCGACACTCTTCGACGCGATCCAGAAGGCCAAGAAGAGCTCGGTCCCCAACGAGAACATCGAGCGCGCCCGCAAGCGCGGCGGCGGCGAGGAGGCCGGCGGCGCCGACTGGCAGAACATCACCTACGAGGGCTACGGCCCCAGTGGCGTCGCCGTCCTGATCGAGTGCCTCACCGACAACCGCAACCGCGCCGCGTCCGAGGTCCGTACCGCGATGACCCGCAACGGCGGGAACATGGCCGACCCGGGCTCCGTCTCGTACCTGTTCACCCGCAAGGGCGTCGTCATCGTGCCCAAGCAGGGCACCACCGAGGACGACGTCATGATGGCGGTGCTCGAGGTGGGCGCCGAGGAGGTCAACGACCTCGGGGACTCCTACGAGGTGATCAGCGAGGCCGGTGACATGATCCCGGTCCGCAAGGCGCTGCAGGAGGCCGGTATCGACTACGACTCCGCCGACTCCAGCTGGCTGCCGAGCGTCACCGTGCCGCTGGACGAGGACAGCGCCAGGAAGGTCTTCCGCCTCATGGAGGCGCTGGAGGACTCCGACGACGTCCAGGACGTCTACGCCAACTTCGACGTCTCCGACGAGGTCCTCGCCAACATCGAGTAGTGCGGGACCGGCTGGGCGTGCGATCGATTCGCGCCCGGCCGGTAGCGGCCCTACGGTCGGACCATGGAGATCAGAGCGCTGGGCACCGACGACCTGGACGCGATCAGGGACATCCGGACCCGGGCGTTCGGCCGCAAGCCCGACGGCGACTGGGACCATTGGGCCGCCCTGACCGGTACCACTCTGGGCAACGGGCGGTTCCTGGGCGGCTTCGACGGACCCCGGCTGATCGCCACCGCACGGATCATCGACTTCGGCCAGTGGTGGCACGGCCGCAGGGTCTCGATGGGCGGCATCAGCACGGTCACCGTCGCCCCCGAGGAACGCGGCCGGGGCGCCGGCCGCAAGATCATGACCGCGGTCCTGGAGCGCTGCGCGGAACTCGGCCACACGGTCTCGGTGCTCTACCCCGCGACCACCCCGATCTACCGGAGTCTGGGCTGGGAGCACGCGGGCGCCCTGGAACTCGTCACCCTGCCCAGCGAGGCGCTCCGCACCGTCGCGGCCGCAGCGATCAAGGTCCGCAGGGCGGTGCCGGATGACGCCGCCGAGGTCCGGGCGGTCATCAGCAGCGTGCACGCGGCGACCGGCGACTGCGGTCCGGTCGACTGGAACGAGGCGACCTGGCGGGTGCGGCTCGCCGATCCTGAGGCCTACTACTACCTGGCAGATGACGGATTCCTCTGCTACCGCTGGGCGGACGGCAACAAGTCCGTGGAGGTGGACATCCTGGTGGCCGGCTCCGAGGAGACGCAGCGCGGGCTCTGGGGGATCGTCGGGTCGGGTTCCTCGATCGCCAGGACGATCCGCGCGTCCGTCGCGCCGCACGACCCGGCGCTGTGGCTGCTCAAGGAGCGGTTCGCTGATGAGGTACGCCGGATGCGGTGGATGTTCCGGCTGGTCGACGCCCGGGCCGCGATCGCGGCCCGGGGTTTCCCTGCCGGGGTCTGCGCGGAGATCCCGCTGTCGGTCGAAGATCCGCAGCGACCGGGCAACTCCGGCTCCTGGCTGCTGTCGGTGGCCGGCGGCACCGGTGTCCTGGCGCCCGCTCCCGCGGATGTACGGGCGGTACGGCTCGGTGCGAACGGTCTCGCGGCCCTCTACGCGGGGATCCCCTCGGGCACTCTCCGGCGGGTGGGGTTGATCGCGGGACAGGCCCCCGGCCTCGACGCCGTGTTCGCCACCACCCCGTACGCCCTCGACCACTTCTGACGACACACACCCGCCCGTGCGGGAGGATGTCATACCGAGTCGGTAGCCTCATGCCGAACAGGTGATCGAAGGGGTCGGTTTTGCGCGTGCTGGGAGTGGACCCCGGTCTCACCCGATGCGGGGTGGGCGTGGTGGACGGCGCGCCCGGAAAGCCCCTCACGCTCGTGCACGTCGGAGTGATCCGGACCAGCCCCGACGACGACATCGGCATCCGCCTCGCCGCGCTCGAACGGGGCCTGGAGGAGATCCTCGACGCCTTCCGGCCCGAGGCCGTCGCCGTGGAGCGGGTCTTCGCCCAGCACAACGTCCGCACGGTCATGGGCACCGCGCAGGCGGGTGCGGTGGCGATCTTGTGCGGGGCCCGGCGGGGACTGCCTGTGGCGCTGCACACCCCCAGTGAGGCCAAGGCCGCGGTCACCGGGAACGGCCGCGCGGACAAGGCCCAGGTGACGATGATGGTGACCCGGCTGCTCCGCCTCGAGACGGTGCCCAAGCCGGCCGATGCCGCCGACGCGCTCGCCCTGGCCATCTGCCACGTGTGGCGGGGCGGCGCGCAGGCGCGGCTGGCCGCCGCCCGGGCCGCCGTGCCCGCGCCCAGGATTCTGCGAAAGGGAGTCGGACAGTGATCGCATTCGTCAGCGGCAAGGTGGCCTCGGCCGGGCTCGACGGGGCCGTCGTGGACGTCGGCGGGATCGGCCTGTCGGTGCAGTGCACCCCGGCGACCCTCGCCACGCTGCGGGTCGGCGGCCCGGCGCACGTGCCGACCTCGCTGATCGTGCGAGAGGACTCGCTGACCCTGTACGGCTTCGCCGACGAGGATGAGCGCACCGTCTTCGACCTGCTGCAGACCGCCAGCGGCGTCGGGCCGAAGGTCGCGCTCGCGATGCTGGCCACGCTCACCCCCGACGCGCTGCGGATGGCCATCGCGACCGACGACTTCAAGACTCTGACCCGGGTCCCTGGCATCGGGGCCAAGGGCGCCCAGCGGATCGTCCTGGAGCTCAAGGACCGGATCGGCGCCCCCGTCGGCGGCACGCATGTGCGGGTCCCCGTGCGCGGGGCCGCCTGGCGGGAGCAGGTGCAGGCCGGGTTGATCAATCTCGGCTGGCCGGCCAGGGACGCCGACGCGGCCGTGGACGCGGTCGCCGCCGACCTGGACGGCACCATCGAGGTCCCGCCGGTCGCCACGCTGCTCAAGGCCGCCCTCAAGAAGATGAGCCGATGAGCTCTCCCTTCGAGCGCAACGAGGCCGCCGAGTTCGAGCGCCTGGACTCCCAGCGGCTGGTCTCGCCGGCGCCGGACATCGACGACCAGGCCATCGACGCGGCGCTGCGGCCCAAGCGACTCGACGACTTCATCGGCCAGGAGCGGGTCCGCGAACAGCTGTCCCTGGTGCTGCAGAGCGCCCTGCGCCGCAGGCGGCCACCGGATCACGTCCTGCTCGCGGGCGGCCCCGGCCTGGGCAAGACGACCATGGCAATGATCATCTCGGCGGAGCTCGGCCAGCCGCTGCGGATCACCTCAGGGCCCGCCATCGAGCGGGCCGGTGACCTCGCCGCGGTGCTGTCCACCCTGTCTGAGGGTGAGGTGCTGTTCATCGACGAGATCCACCGGATGGCCCGGCCGGCCGAGGAGATGCTCTACGTGGCGATGGAGGACTTCCGGGTCGACGTGGTGGTCGGCAAGGGCCCCGGAGCCACCGCGATCCCGCTGGAGATCTCCCCGTTCACCCTGGTCGGCGCCACCACCAGGGCCGGAATGCTCCCCGGGCCGCTCCGGGACCGGTTCGGGTTCACCGCGCACATGGACTTCTACGAACCTGCCGAGCTGGAGATCATCGTCCGGCGGTCCGCGGGCCTGCTGCACGTCGGCATCCAGGACGACGCCGCCATCGAGATCGCCTACCGGTCCCGGGGCACCCCCCGGATCGCCAACCGGCTGCTGCGCAGGGTCAGGGACTACGCCGAGGTGCGCGCCGACGGGATGGTCACACTCGACCTGGCCAGGGCGGCACTTGCCCTCTACGAGGTCGACGAGCGAGGCCTCGACCGGCTGGACAGGGCCGTGCTCGGCGCCCTGCTGCGCAAGTTCGGCGGCGGGCCCGTCGGCCTGTCCACGCTGGCCGTGTCGGTGGGGGAGGAACCAGAGACCGTCGAGGTGGTGGCCGAACCGTTCCTGGTCCGGCAGGGGCTGCTGGCCCGCACCCCACGCGGGCGGATCGCCACCGCCGCGGCCTGGGAACACCTGGGACTCACGGCGCCACTTCCGTCCCCGCTGGCCGGTACGCTGTTCGAAGTTCCCGTGGAGGATCCCGAGTAGGTCACGGTGGGAACTTCCCGGCACGCTGGGTCGTCACGTCGTTGCCGGTGTTTCGGGTCGTCCCCTAAACTCCGTTGGCGCGGCCCAGCTACCGCGCGAGCGGAGCAGATGCCGGCAAAGCAGTCACGGACTCGCTCACGGCCTGCAGCCAACCGCTGCGCGCGTGGCGGAACAACCGGCATCGGCCGGATCGAATACATCGGAAGGATGCCCAGTGCAGGGCAACGAGTACATTCTCGCGGCGGCAGCTGCGAAGAGCGGGGGAAACCCGCTCTTCCTGCCAATGATCATGGTCCTCATCTTCGGGGCCTTCTACTTCCTCATGATCCGGCCCCAGAAGGCCAAACAGCGTGCGCAACTGCAGATGCAGAAGGAGATCGAGCCCGGTACCCGGGTAATGACCACGAACGGGATGTTCGCGACCGTCGTCGAGGTCAACGACGACGGGGTGATCCTGGAGATCGCTCCCGGCGTCGAGGCGCAGTTCGTCTCGCAGGCGATCATGAAAGTGATCGAGGACGACGTGGAGGACGAAGAGGAGACCGAGGACGACGAGACCGAGGACGAGGAGGCCGAAGAGGCCACCGAGACCGAGGCCGCCAAGCCCGAGGTCGCCAAGCCCACCGCGAAGCCCACCGACAAGGCCGGGGAGAAGCCCTCGGCCTGAGGCCGAGCCCGGCTACCAGTTCAGACGGGAAGTTGACGACCAGTGGCTCCGCCGCGCAGCACCATACCCAAGCCCGGGCGGGCGCTCCTCGCCCTGCTCGCCGTCATGGCCGCCCTGACCGGCCTGATGTTCCTCAACGGGCAGACGACGCCCAAGCTTGCCCTTGATCTCCAAGGCGGCACCTCGGTCACTCTCACGGCGAAGGCCGGGAAGGGTGGCAAGGCACCGACGTCCGACCAGATGAACCAGGCCGTCTCGATCATCCGTAACCGGGTGAACGGCATGGGCGTCTCGGAGGCGGAGGTCGCCAAGCAGGGCAGCAACATCATCCTCGTCCAGGTGCCCGGCAAGGGGCAGGCGGCCGTGGTGGCGCAGGTCGGCACGACCGCCAAGCTGCAGTTCCGGCAGGTCTTCGCCGAGTCGGCGGGCACCCCGGCGGCCACGTCCAGCCCGACGCCGTCGGTGACTCCGTCGGGCACCGCGACCCCGAAGGGCACCGCGACCCCGAGCGCCAAGGTCACGGGTTCGGCGAGCCCGTCGCCCAAGGGCCGCGTTCTCTCGCAGGCCCTGGCCGCGACGGCCACCCCGAGCCCAGCGGCGTCGTCCGCGGCCAAGGCATCGGCCACGCCGAGCGCGTCCGCCACGCCGAGCCCGTCGGCCACCGTGCCCGCGCCCACTGGTCTGGCCTCCGTGCCGAAGGCCGTGCTGCTGCAGTACGAGACCGCCAACTGCACCGGTAAGGACCGCAAGCTGCTCGGCTCCAACGACGAGACCCAGCAGTGGGTCGCGTCCTGTGACCAGAACGGCCAGAGCAAGTACCTCCTCGGACCGGTCCGGGTAAAGGGCGAGCAGATCAGCTCGGCGTCGGCGATGCCGCCGAACCCCACCGCGGGGCAGGCCAGCTGGCAGGTCAACATGACCTTCAAGTCCCTGGGCACCCAGCAGTTCCTGGACGCGACCACTGACGCGTACAACGCGTACAAGAAGGATCCGACATCGCCGCAGCAGCAGGTCGCGATCGTCCTTGATGGCCAGACCGTCTCCGCGCCGACGATCACCAACGGGCCCATCGCGGGCGGCACCGCGCAGATCTACGGTCCGCCCTCCAGCTTTACGCAGGACTACGCGACCCAGCTGGCCAACGTGCTCAACTACGGCGCGCTGCCGCTGGACTTCGAGAAGAGCGCCATCGAGCAGGTCTCGCCGACGCTGGGCCAGGACCAGCTCAACGCGGGCCTGACCGCCGGCGGTATCGGGCTTGTCCTAGTCGTGCTCTACTGCCTGCTCTACTACCGGGCCCTCGGCATGGTCGCGATCTCCAGCCTCGCCGTCGCGGCGGGCATCACGTACGTCAGCGTGGTGCTGCTCGGCCAGTTCATCAACTTCCGCCTCTCGCTGGAGGGCATAGCCGGCCTGATCGTCGCGATCGGTATCACCGCGGACTCGTTCGTGGTCTACTTCGAACGATTGCGGGACGAGGTCCGTGAGGGCCGGAGCCTGCGCAGCGCGGTCGAGCGGGGCTGGGAACGGGCGCGGCGGACGATCATCGTCGCCGACGCGGTGTCCTTCCTGGCCGCGCTGGTGCTGTACCTGGTGTCCATCGGTAGCGTGAAGGGGTTCGCGTTCACGCTGGGTCTCACCACCCTCATCGACGTGGCCGTGGTGTTCCTGTTCACCAAGCCGACGATCAGCTGGCTGGCCAGGTTCCGGTTCTTCGGCCAGGGCCATCCGATGTCCGGTCTCGACCCGCGCCGGCTCGGCGCGAAGACGAAGGTCACCGTGTCACCGGTGACGAAGGAGGCCTGATGTCCCGGCTGGGAAACATCGGTGGCAAGCTCTACCGGGGCGATGTCTCCATCGACTTCGTCGGCAAGCAGCGGCTCTGGTACACGATCTCCGGGGCGATCCTGGTGGTCAGCATCGTGTCGCTGCTCACCCTCGGACTGAACCTGGGCATCGAGTTCAAGGGCGGCTCGGTCTTCCAGTTCAAGGCGCCGAACGCGACGACTCAGCAGGTCAGGGACGCGATCAAGAGCTCGGGGGTCGTCAACCAGGACCCGATCGTGACCAGCGGCACCGCAGGCTGGCGCGCGCAGACCGAGGCCCTGCAGTCGGGCGACCTGCTGAAGGTCCAGACTTCGGTGGCGAAGAGCTTCCACCTCGGCAGCCCGGACAATGTCAGCCCGAGCACCGTGGGCGCCAGCTGGGGGAGTGACATCTCCAAGAAGGCGCTCCAGGGGATGATCATCTTCATCATCCTGGTGGTCGCCTACCTGTCGATCGCCTTCGAGTGGCGGATGGCGGCTGCGGCGATCATCGCCCTGGCGCACGACATCCTGATCACCATCGGCGTGTACTCCCTGGTCCAGTTCGAGGTGACGCCCAGCTCGGTCGTCGGCCTGATGACGATCCTGGGGTACTCGCTGTACGACACGGTCGTGGTCTTCGACAAGGTCAGGGAGAACGCCCGCGGTCTCAGCCCCACGTCGAAGATCACCTACAGCGGGGCCGCGAACCTCGGTGTCAACCAGTCCCTGGTCCGGTCCATCAACACCTCGGTGATCGCGCTGCTGCCGGTGGCCGGGCTGCTGTTCATCGGAGCCGGCCTGCTCGGCGCGGGCACCCTGAAGGACCTGGCCCTGGTGCTGTTCGTGGGCATGCTGGCGGGAGCGTACTCCTCCATCTGCATCGCCACCCCGATCCTCGCGGACCTCAAGGAGCGCGAGCCGAAGATGCGGCAGCTGCGGGAGGCCATCCAGCGGCGCGAGTCGAGTTCCAAGCGGCAGGCCAAGGCGGCCAAGGCCACCGTCACCGTCGACGACATCGACGATGGCGACGCCGAGGACGAGACGCCGGTGCCGGCGGCCCGCCGGACGGTCCAGCAGGGTCCCCGCAACCAGCCCAAGAAGGGCACCCGCCGCGAGCGCGGCGGAAGCTAGCGGTTCGGGTCCTCAGCCGTGGTCATGCCCCGCATGGCCACGGCTGGGGATTTTCGATGGGGGGAAGATGGACCTGCAGAAACTGATCCTTGACCGGATCCGGGACGTGCCCGACTACCCGCAGCCGGGGGTCATGTTCAAGGACATCACGCCGCTGCTCGCCGACCACACGGCCTTCGCCACCGTGGTCGACGCGATCGTGATGCACTACGGGCGCGGCACCATCGACAAGATCGTCGGGATCGAGGCCCGCGGGTTCATTCTCGCGGCCCCGGTGGCCTACCACTTCGGCGCGGGGTTCGTCCCGGTCCGTAAGAAGGGCAAGCTTCCGGCGGCCACCTTCGAGGAGACCTACGACCTGGAGTACGGCTCCGCCACCATCCAGGTGCACCAGGACGCCTTTACGCCGGGGGAGCGGGTGCTGGTCGTGGACGACGTGCTCGCCACCGGCGGCACCGCCGAGGCCGCCGCCGCCCTGGTACGCCGCACCGGGGCCGAGGTGGTCGGTCTCACCGTGCTGATGGAACTCTCGTTCCTGCACGGGCGCGACAGGATTCACGATCTTGAGGTCCATTCCCTGGTTACCGTCTAGACCGAAATCGGCTACCGATACACTGGGCTGCACGGCCGCGATCGCGGCGTTCGAGGGACTGGACGACCCTGTGCATCCACCAGAGCCGGGGTGTTTTCAGTTCCCAAGTTGGGAGGCTGGGTGCCAGGTGAGGTGGTCTCCACCGACGCGGTAACGGACGTCGAGAAGACGCCCGTGCCCACCGACCCCAGCAGTGTGCCCGCTGTACACGAGCAGAAACCTCCTGCCCCCTCCTCGATTCCGCCATCAGCTGCCCGGGTACGCCGCAAGCTGTCCCGGCTGGGCGCTCAGCGTGGTCCAACCATGAATCCGGTACTCGAACCTCTCAACAAGACCGTTCGCAACACGCATCCCAAGGCGGACCTGCGGCTCATCGAGCGCGCCTACGACGTCGCTGCGCACCACCACCGCGACCAGAAGCGCAAGAGCGGTGACCCCTACATCACCCACCCGCTCGCGGTCGCGACCATTCTCGCCGAGCTCGGCATGAACACCGAGACGCTCTGTGCGGCCCTGCTGCACGACACCGTCGAGGACACCCCGTACACCATCGAGGAGCTCCGCGCCGACTTCGGTGAGGAGATCGCCGCCCTGGTCGACGGGGTGACCAAGCTCGACAAGGTCAAGTACGGCGAGGCCGCGGAGGCCGAGACCGTCCGCAAGATGGTCGTCGCCATGTCCAGGGACATCCGGGTCCTGGTGATCAAGCTGGCCGACCGGCTGCACAACATGCGGACCATGCGGTACCTGCCGCGCCACAAGCAGGAGCGCAAGTCCAGGGAGACCCTGGAGATCTTCGCCCCGCTGGCGCACCGGCTCGGCATGAACACGCTCAAGTGGGAGCTCGAGGACCTCGCGTTCGCGACGCTGTACCCCAAGCGGTTCGACGAGATCGCCAGGCTGGTCTCCGAACGGTCCCCGCGCCGTGACGTCTTCCTGCAGGAAGTGATCGAGAACGTCTCCACCGACCTGCGGGACGCCAAGATCAAGGCGACCGTGTCGGGGCGGCCCAAGCACTACTACTCGATCTACCAGAAGATGATCGCCCGCGACTGCTCCTTCGACGACATCTACGACCTGGTCGGCATCCGGGTCCTGGTGGACAGCGTCCGCGACTGTTACGCGGCTCTCGGCTCGATCCACGCGCGGTGGAACCCGGTCCCCGGCCGGTTCAAGGACTACATCGCGATGCCGAAGTTCAACATGTACCAGTCGCTGCACACCACGGTGATCGGTCCCGAGGGCAAGCCCGTCGAGCTGCAGATCCGCACCTGGGGCATGCACCGCAGGGCCGAGTACGGGGTCGCGGCGCACTGGAAGTACAAGGAGGAGACCGTCGCCGGCCGCAAGGCCGCAGACATGGCGTGGCTGCGCCAGCTCCTCGACTGGCAGAAGGAGACCGCGGATCCGGCCGAGTTCCTCGACTCGCTCCGCTTCGACCTGTCGGTCTCGGAGGTCTTCGTCTTCACGCCCAAGGGCGATGTGATCGCGCTGCCGCAGGGTGCCACGCCGGTCGACTTCGCCTACGCAGTGCACACAGAGGTCGGCCATCGGACGATCGGCGCCCGGGTCAACGGCAGGCTCGTACCGCTGGAGTCCACGCTGGACAACGGCGACACCCTGGAGATCTTCACCTCCAAGTCACCGGAGGCCGGTCCGTCCCGTGACTGGCTGCACTTCGTCAAGAGCGCCCGGGCCCGCAACAAGATCAAGCACTGGTTCTCCAAGGAGCGCAGGGACACCGCGATCGAGGCCGGTAAGGACTCCATCGCCCGCGCAATGCGCAAGCAGAACCTGCCGCTCCAGCGGATGATGTCCGGTGAGGCGCTCCTCGCGCTCGCCCGCGACCTGCGCTACCCCGACGTGTCCTCGCTGTACGCGGCGGTGGGGGAGAGCCACATCTCGGCCCAGACGGTCGTGCAGAAGCTCGTCCAGGCCCTCGGCGGCGCGCAGAGCGCCGAGGAGGACCTCGCCGAGACCATCCTGCCGACCCGCCGCAAGCGCACCCGGACCTCCAGCGACCCCGGCGTGGTGGTGGCCGGTGACTCGGATGTGTGGGTAAGGCTCTCGCGCTGCTGTACGCCGGTTCCCGGCGACGAGATCGTCGGTTTCGTGACCCGTGGCAACGGGGTCTCGGTGCACCGGGTGGATTGCGTCAACGTCGTCGATCTGAAGAGCCAGCCCGAGCGGCTCGTGGACGTGAAATGGTCGCCGGGCGAGGACTCGATCTTCCTGGTCGCCATCCAGGTCGAGGCGCTGGACCGGCCCCGGCTGCTGTCGGACGTCACTCGGGTGCTGTCGGACCAGCATGTGAACATCCTGTCGGCGTCGGTCACCACCACGCGCGACCGGGTCGCCGTCAGCCGGTTCACGTTCGAGATGGGCGACCCCAAGCACCTGGGCCACGTCCTGAAGGCCGTACGGTCCATCGACGGCGTCTACGACGTCTACCGCGTCACCAGCGGCTCCGTCCACTGATCCTGGAGGATCTGGCCAGATCCTCCAGGATCATGGAAGCCCTCAGTCCTGCTTGGGCTTGAAGTCGATTCCGGCTTCCTTGCGCTGGTCGGGGGTGATCGTGGTGGGCGCACCGGTCAGCGGGTCGTGACCGGAGGCGGCCTTCGGGAAGGCGATCACGTCGCGGATCGAGTCGTGCCCGGCGAGCAGCATGATCGTCCGGTCCCAGCCGAATGCGATCCCGCCGTGCGGGGGCGGGCCGAACTTGAACGCCTCAAGCAGGAAGCCGAACTTGGACTCGGCCTCCTCCTTCGACAGCCCCAGGGTGTCGAAGACCCGCTGCTGCATCTCGGCCCGGTGGATACGGATCGAGCCGCCGCCGATCTCGTTGCCGTTGCATACGATGTCGTACGCATTGGCCAGCGCCACGCCCGGGTCGTCCTGGAAGGTGTCGGCGAACTCCGCCTTCGGCGCGGTGAACGGGTGGTGCACCGAGGTCCAGCCGATCGGCTCACCGGCCTCGTCGTACACCTCCTCGAAGATCGGCGCGTCCACGATCCAGAGGAACGACCATGCCGACTCGTCGATCAGCGAACACCGGCGGCCGATCTCCAGGCGGGCCGCGCCGAGCAGCTCGCGGGAGGAGTGCGGGCGTCCCGCGGCGAAGAAGACCGCGTCCCCTGGCTTGGCGCCCGTCGCCGCGGCCAGGCCCTCGGTCTCGGCGGCGGAGAGGTTCTTGGCGACCGGTCCGGTGAGCGTCCCGTCCTGCTGGACCAGCACGTACGCCAGACCGCGCGCGCCCCTGGCCTTCGCCCAGTCCTGCCAGCCGTCCAGCACCTTACGGGTCTGCGACGCCCCTCCCGGCATGACGACCGCACCGACGTAGGGAGCCTGGAAGACCCGGAAGGTGGTGTCGGAGAAGTACGAGGTCAGGTCGGTCAGCTCGTTGCCGAACCGCAGGTCGGGCTTGTCGGAGCCGTACCGCGCGAGAGCGTCCGCGTAGGTCATCCGGGGGAGCGGCCGGGGGACCTCGTACCCGGCGATCTCCTTCCAGAGCGCAGCGACCAGGTCCTCGCCGACCTGGAGGATGTCCTCCTGGTCGACGAAGGACATCTCGATGTCGATCTGGGTGAACTCGGGCTGCCGGTCGGCCCGGGAGTCCTCGTCCCGGTAGCAGCGGGCGATCTGGTAGTACCGCTCCAGGCCCGACACCATGAGCAGTTGCTTGAACAGCTGCGGAGACTGCGGCAGTGCGTACCAGTTGCCCGGCTTGAGCCGTACCGGAACCAGGAAGTCGCGGGCGCCCTCTGGCGTGGACCGGGTCAGCGTCGGCGTCTCCACGTTCACGAACCGGTGTGCGCGCATGACGTCGTGGACCAGGAACGAGGCCTCGGACCGGATCCGCATGGCCCTGGCGACGGAGTCCCGGCGGATGTCGAGGTAGCGGTACTTGAGCCGTACTTCCTCGTTGACCGTGACGTCGCCCTCGATCGGGAACGGCAGCGGCGCGGCCTCCGAGAGCACCTCGATCTCGGTCGCGACGACCTCGATGGCGCCGGTCGGCAGGTCGGGGTTCTCGTTGCCCTCCGGCCGTACCCGGACCGTGCCAGTGATCTTGACGCAGAACTCCGAGCGCAGGTCGTGCGCCGCGTCCTCTTCACGGAAGACGACCTGCGCGACGCCGGACGCGTCACGCAGGTCGATGAACGTGACCCCGCCGTGGTCGCGGCGGCGTGCCACCCAGCCCGCCAGTACCACGCTCTGCCCGGCGTGCTCCTCGCGGAGCGCCCCGGCCTCCTGCGTGCGAATCATGAAAGCTGCCCCTTGATGACGTCGATGATCTCGGTGAGCGGTACGGCGAACTGGTCGCCGCCGGCCAGGTCTTTCAGCTGTACGGACCCGGCGGCGATATCTCGCTCACCGAGGATCACCGCGTACGCCGCCCCCGACCTGTCGGCACCCCGCATGGCGTTCTTGAGCTTCTTGGACCCGTAGGACATGTCGGCGGAGATCCCTGCCCGGCGCAACTCGGTGACCAGCGCGAAGACCTTCCGCTCGGCCTCCTCGCCGAGCGGCACCCCGTACACGCTGACGCCGGGGGACGAGATCGACGGGACTTGCTCGGCCTCCATCGCCAGCACGGTGCGGTCGAGCCCAAGGCCGAAGCCGATGCCCGGCAGCGGTGGTCCGCCGATGGTCTCCGAAAGACCGTCGTAGCGGCCGCCCCCGCCGATGCCCGACTGGGCGCCGAGCAGCGGGTGGTCGAACTCGAACGTGGTCCGCATGTAGTAGTCCAGGCCGCGCACCAGGCGCGGATCGTCGGTCCACGGGATGTCCAGATCCGCGAGCAGGCCGCGTACCTGGTCGTGGTGGGCCTTGCAGTCCGCACAGAGGTGATCGATGATCAGCGGGGCGTCCGCGACCTGCGCCCGGACCTCGGGACGCTTGTCGTCGAGCACTCGCAGCGGGTTGATCTCGATCCGGGCGCGGGTGGCCTCGTCCAGATCCAGCGCGCGCAGGAAGTCCTGGAGTACGGCCCGGTAGGCCGGACGGCACTCCTTGCAGCCCAGCGAGTTGAGGTTCAAGGTCAGTTGCGTCAGCCCGAGTGAGCGGTAGAAGTCCCAGGCGATCGCAATGGTCTCGGCGTCGATCGCCGGGTCCTCGCTGCCGATGGCCTCCAGATCCACCTGGTAGAACTGCCGGTACCGCCCGGCCTGGGCCCGCTCGTACCGGAACGCCGGCCCGACCGCCCACACCTTGACCGGCAGCTCGCCCAGCCGGTGCAGGCTGTGCTGGAGTACGGCCCGTACGACGCCCGCGGTGAACTCCGGGCGGAGCGTGATGGAGCGGCCGCCGCGGTCCTCGAAGGTGTACATCTCCTTCGAGACCACGTCGGTGGACTCGCCCACCCCCCGGGCGAACAGCTGGGTGTCCTCGAAGACCGGCAGCTCCAGATAGGCGTAGCCGGCCCGGGTGGCCGCCGCCGCGAACGTGTCACGGGCGGCGAGGAACGCCGCCGACCGCGGCGGAAGGTATTCACTGACCCCTTTGGGGGCCTGGAAGATCGAGCTCATAGTCCCTTTTTCGGTCCTTCGGCGGGCGCCAGTCCCGTGAGATACGGGTTGGTGGCGCGCTCACGGCCGATCGTCGTCTGTGGGCCGTGCCCGGGCAGTACCAGCGTGGTGTCCGGCAGCGGCAGGCAGGTGTTCGCCAGGCTGCGCAGGATCGCCTCGTGGGAGCCGCCCGGGAGGTCGGTACGCCCGATGGACCCGGCGAAGAGCAGGTCCCCGGAGAACATGACGTCCGGGAGCTCCTCGTCGGCCGGGGTGCGGAAGGTCACCGACCCGGGTGTATGGCCCGGGGTGTGATCGACGGTGAACTCAAGGCCCGCCAGCTTCAGTACGGCGCCGTCGGCCAGTTCCCGCACGTCGTCGGGCTCGGTGAGCGTCAGCCCGCCGAAGATCTGCCCCGTACTGGCCGAGAACCCCTTGGCGGGGTCGGTCAGCAGGTCCCGGTC
The DNA here is from genome assembly GCA_025964615.1 of Actinomycetes bacterium. Taxonomy (GTDB): domain Bacteria; phylum Actinomycetota; class Actinomycetes; order Streptosporangiales; family Streptosporangiaceae; genus RYN-227. The sequence goes on along the minus strand of JAOPYM010000057.1, from coordinate 18,806 downwards.
GCGGGGATGGATGTAGGCGGGCACGTCCTTCGCGCCGCAGACCGGCGCGACCGACCACACGTGGTCGAGGTGGCCGTGCGTGAGGATCACGGCGACCGGCTTGAGGCGGTGCTCCCGCAGGATCTCCTCGACCCCGTCGAAGGCGTCCTGGCCCGGGTCGATGACCACGCACTCCTCGCCCGCTGAGGGCGCCACGATGTAACAGTTCGTGGCGAACGACCCCGCGGGGAACCCGGCGACGAGCACAGCTGTCCTCTTCCTGACATATGTTTTCGGTTGTTCGAGCGTACCGGCGACGCTGGTACGTCGGCGAACGAGATAGCCGTGTCGCCGGGATCTGCATGCATCGCCCCGGGACCGCTACTATGCGCAGCACGTTTATCTGATCACGACGGAGGGCAGTCGCGTGGCCGGCAAGGACCGCAAGAAGGAGCTCGCCCGGCAGCGCTTCGAGCGCCAGCAGCAGAGGCGAGAGGCCCAGCAGCGCCAGGCCCAGAGAGTGAAGATCATCGGCGGGGTCGCCGCTGTGGTCGTCCTGGGTGGTGCCGGAGCCACCGTCGCCTTCGCCGTGAGCGGTAAGGACAAGGCCAAGACCACCACGACCACGGCCGCCGCCTCGGTCAAGCCCGGTGAGTGCTCCTACACCGCAACGCAGGACAAGGGCGCCCTCGCGGGCGGGGGCACGCCGCCGGTCAAGCCGGTCTATAAGGCAGCCGTCCCAGCGACCATCAAGACCGACCTCGGTGACATCGCAGTGAGCCTGGACGGCGCCAAGGCCCCCTGCACGACGGGTTCCTTCGCCTATCTGGCGCAGCACAAGTACTTCAACAACCACCCATGCCACCGGCTCACCACCGGCGCCCTGCAGGTCCTGCAGTGTGGCGACCCGACAGGTACCGGCTCGGGCGGCCCCGGCTACAAGTTCGCCGAGGAGAACCTGCCGAAGGCCGCGGCGAGCGGCACCGCGACCTACGCCAAGGGCGTTCTGGCCATGGCCAACGCCGGGCCGGGCACGAACGGCAGCCAGTTCTTCATCGTGTACGGCGACTCGCAGCTTCCGCCGAGCTACACGATCTTCGGGACTGTCACGTCGGGTCTGGGCATCGTCCAGGACGTCGCGAAGGCGGGCGCGCCCAACGGAGACGGGGCACCCAAGAAGAAGGTCACAATTCAGGACGTCACGATCGCCGGGTAATCGTGCGGCGGGGGTCTAAGGTTTGGAGGGTCTGGCCCGAAGGTAAGAGGGCCAGACCATGATGCAGGAGGCAACGGTGTCCAGCGCCACCGATCCTTGGGGACGTGTCGACGAAGAAGGCACGGTCTTTGTCAAGACCGCCGACGGCGAAAGGGCCGTCGGGTCCTGGCAGGCCGGTGCCCCCGAGGAGGCGCTTGCGTATTTCAAGCGCAAGTACGACTCCCTGGTGACCGAGATCGACCTTCTCGAGCAGCGGATCAAGACCACTGACCTGGCTCCTCAGCAGGCCCAGGCCACCATCGACCGGCTCCGCGAGTCGGTGACCGACGCACATGTCGTCGGTGACCTGGACCATCTGCTGGGACGCCTGGACGGACTGGTGGGCCTGCTCGACGGGCGCCGGGAGGAGATCAAGGTCGCCCGCGACCACGCCAGGTCCGAGGCCCGAGAGGTCAAGGAGCGCCTCGTCGTCGAGGCCGAGCGGATCGCGGCCGAGGAGACCCACTGGAAGAACGGCGGGGAGCGCCTGCGGCTGCTGGTCGAGGAGTGGAAGGCCGCCGAGCGCATCGACCGCCCCACCGAGACGGCCCTGTGGAAGCGGCTGTCGACGGCCCGCAACTCCTTCACCAAGCGCCGTAAGGCCTACTTCGCCTCGCTCGAGGAGCAACGCGGGATGGCCCGCTCGGAGAAGGACCGCCTGGTCGCCGATGCCGAGGCGCTGTCCGGCTCCACGGAGTGGGGCGACACCGCGGCCGCCTACCGGGACCTGATGCGCCAGTGGAAGAACGCCGGCCGGGCCGACCGGGACACCGAGGAGGAACTGTGGACCCGTTTCAAGGGCGCCCAGGACACCTTCTTCGCGGCCCGCTCCGCGGCGTTCAACGAGCGTGACGCGGAACTCGCCGAGAACGCGACGGCCAAGGAGAAGCTCCTCGAAGAGGCCGAACGCCTCGTGCCGGTCAAGGATCTTCGTCAGGCCCGCCAGGCCCTCCGCTCGGTGCAGGAGCGCTGGGAGGCCCTCGGCATGGTCCCGCGCGACTCCCGGGACCGCTTCGAAGGGCGGCTCCGCAAGGTCGAGGAGACCATCCGGGGCGCCGAGGAGTCAGAGTGGCGGCGGAGCAACCCCGAGGCGCGGGCGCGCGCCGAAGCGACCGTCAACCAGCTCCGGACCTCCATTGAGCAGATCGAGAAGCGGCTCGCCAAGGCTCAGGCCGCAGGCCGCGACAAGGACGTGAAGGACGCCGAGGAGGCGCTCACAGCCCGTCAGGCCTGGCTCGAAGAGGCCGAACGGACCCTCGCTGAATTCTCCTGATCCGGTGCGCCGTCCCCCGTCACGGGGTCCAGTCGGGCGGCCTGCCGAGAAAGGCCAGCAGCCTGGTCTGCTCGTCGGCGCCTGGAGGTGTCGGCAGCGGCGGTGCCAGGTGACCGCCCGCCCGAAGCGTCGGGGCGATCACGTGTGCGGTCGCGAAGGCGTGGTGGACCAGGTCGGGTTCGAGCCGGATCGGGCTGCCGGTCGCCTGCGTCAGATCCCAGGTGTGGATCAGCACCTCAAGGATGTAACCGCCCAGGAAGTCGTGCAGTGGGAGTTCACCCAGTGCCCCGAACGGGACAGGGCGCCGCAGGCCGGCCGGGGTCAGGGCCGCGGCGCAGTCCCTGCGGGCCGCCCGCCAGCCGGCGTACGGGTCGTCCCCGCAGAACCGGCCCGGGTCGGTGTTGACCTCGGGCGGCACGGACCCGGTGGCCAGCGCCCGGATCAGGTGCTGGCCACCGATCACATGCCCGGCGACATCCCTGGCCGTCCAGCCAGCACAGGGGGACGGGGCGTCCCAGCCGGTGGACCCGACCGTGGCGAGCGTGGTCTCGAAGGCGTCGAGGCTACGCTCGTAGCCCTGCAGTTCCCAGGTCATGCAGGCGATACTGTCACTGGCAGCCGGTAGTGTCAGCCCGTGGAACCGCAGCAGGCTGAGAGCCTTTTCGACGAGCCGGCTGAGGCGGCGCGCGGAGAGCAGCCGCTGGCGGTCCGGATGCGGCCCCGCTCCCTTGACGAGGTCATCGGCCAGGAGCACCTGCTCGGCCCCGGCACCCCGATCCGGCAGCTGGTCGACCGCGACGCAGGCCTCTCCCTCGTGCTGTGGGGCCCGCCGGGCACCGGCAAGACGACCCTCGCGACCGTGGTCAGCCGGGCCACCAAGCGCCGTTTCGTGGAGATCTCCGCGGTCTCCGATGGCGTGAAGGCGGTACGGGCCGCCATCGACCAGGCCAAACGGGACCTGGGCATGTCCGGCAGGCAGACCGTGCTGTTCGTCGACGAGGTCCACCGGTTCAACAAGGCCCAGCAGGACGCGCTGCTGCCGGCGGTGGAGAACCGCTGGGTGTCGTTCATCGGCGCGACGACGGAGAACCCCTTCTTCTCCATCATCAGCCCGCTGCTGTCCAGATCACTGCTGCTCACGCTGGAACCGCTCGGCGACGACCAGCTGCGCGAGGTGCTCCGGCGTGCCCTGACCGACGAGCGCGGTCTCGGTGGCCGCGTGACGATCACCGAGCCCGCCGAGGATCATCTGGTACGGCTCGCGGGCGGGGACGCACGCCGGGCCCTCACCTACCTCGAGGCCGCGGCACTGGCCGTGGGGACCGGTGAGATCGGCACCGAGATCCTGGAGAAGGCCGTCGACCGGGCCGCCGTCCGCTACGACCGTGAGGGCGATCAGCACTACGACGTCATCAGCGCGTTCATCAAGAGCATCAGGGGCAGCGACGCGGACGCCGCACTGCATTACCTGGCCAGGATGATCGAGGCGGGGGAGGACCCCCGGTTCATCGCCCGCAGGTTGATCGTGCACGCCAGCGAGGACATCGGCATGGCCGATCCGACCGCGCTGCAGACCGCCGTCGCGGCCTCCCACGCCGTCGAGTTCGTCGGGCTCCCCGAAGCCCGCATCAACCTCGCGCAGGCCGTGATCCACCTCTCCCTGGCACCGAAGTCCAACGCGGTCATTTCCGCGATCAACGAGGCCATGGCGGACGTCAGGCGGGGCCTGGTCGGGCCGGTCCCGGCGCATCTGCGCGACGGGCACTACAAGGGCGCCGAGAAGCTCGGCCACGGCAAGGGCTACCAGTACGCCCACGACCATCCGGGCGGGGTCGCCCAGCAGCAGTACGCGCCGGACGTGGTGAACGGCAGGGAGTACTACCGGCCCACCCGGCACGGGGCGGAGGCCCGCTTCTCCGACGTCCTCGACCGCCTTCGGGCGGTGCTCAGAGGCAGGTCACGGGAGTGATCACCGGGCTGCGCCCGGGATGGGTGCGTACGACTCATGGCGAGATTTCCAGTCCTGACCAGGGTGCGCGGTAAGGTCTGTCAGATCAGCAGACTCGAATGGAACCCACGAAAGAGATCAGGATGCTCACTGGAGAACAGCTGGCAGGCCTCCTTGTGGCCGTCTTCTGGGCGATCCTGGTCTGCTTCCTCGCGTACGCCCTGCTCAAGCTGGCGCGGCTGATCACCGAGGCCACGAAACTGGTGGCCGACCTCGGCGAACAGGCCGGCCCGCTGCTCGACGACATGACCCGTACCATCGAACAGGCCAGCGAACAGCTCGGCCGCACCGACGTGATCACCAAGCAGATGGCCGGGGTGAGCCAGAACGTCTCGGCCGTCACCACCGTCATGTCCTCGGTGGTCGGCGGGCCGCTGGTCAGGGCCGCGGCGTTCTCCTACGGCGTACGGCGGGCGCTGAACCCGAACCGGCCCGCCCCCGAGCGACCGCAGCTCCCGAAGGGCCGCAAGTGAAGAGGATCTTCTGGATGTCCGTGGGCGCCGGGCTCGGCGTCTACGGCATGCGCCGGGCGACCCGCTTCGCCCGCACCCTGGCTCCGCAGAGCGTGGCGGTCCGGGCCGGTAACCGGTTCCGCGCGTTCACCCGGGACGTCCGGGTGGGGATGGCCGACCGTGAGGCCCAGCTCCGCGAGGCCATCGAGCTCGACCGCGTCCTGCCCGAACCGCGCGACGCAAGGTCCCGCCGGGTGCTGAGGGCGCGTTACACGATCATCGACGACGATAAGGACGGCACCTGATCATGGAATCGGCAGAAGTAGCGCGCCGATACCTGCGGTTCTTCGAAGAGCGCGCGCACACCGTGGTGCCCTCGGCCAGCCTGATCGCCGAGGACCCGACCCTGCTGCTCGTGAACGCGGGAATGGTCCCTTTCAAGCCGTACTTCCTGGGCCAGCGGACCCCGCCCGCCCCGCGGATGACGAGCTGCCAGAAGTGCGTGCGCACGCCGGACATCGAAGAGGTCGGCAAGACCACCCGGCACGGCACGTTCTTCCAGATGCTCGGAAACTTCTCGATCGGCGACTACTTCAAAGAGCAGGCCATCCCGTACGCGTGGGAACTGCTGACCGCACCGGTGTCCGACGGCGGCTTCGGGTTCCCCGAGGAGCGGCTCTGGGTCACTGTCTACACCGACGACGACGAGGCCCAGAACATCTGGCACCAGAGGGTCGGCGTGCCGAACGAGCGCATCCAGCGCCGCGGCCTGGCCGACAACTACTGGCACATGGGCGTGCCGGGTCCCGGCGGCCCCTGCTCGGAGATCTACTACGACCGGGGCCCCGAGTACGGCCGCGAGGGCGGCCCGGTCGCGGACGAGGACCGGTACCTGGAGGTCTGGAACCTGGTCTTCATGCAGTTCCAGCTGTCGGCGGTCCGCAGCAAGGTCGACTTCGACGTGCAGGGTGAGCTGCCCGCCCGCAACATCGACACCGGTATGGGCCTGGAGCGGATGGCCGCCATCCTGCAGGGCGTAGACAACATCTACGAGACCGACACGATGCGGAAGGTCCTCGACCGGGCGGCCGACCTCACCCATGTCAAGTACGGCAGGGACCACCGCTCCGACGTCTCGCTGCGGGTCATCGCCGACCACGTGCGCAGCGGCATGATGATGGTCGCCGACGGGGTCGCCCCCGGCAACGAGGGCCGCGGCTATGTGCTGCGCCGGATCCTGCGCCGCTCCATCCGCAACCTGCGGTTGCTCGGCGCTGAGGACAGCGGCCTGATGCATGAGCTCACCGCCACCGCGATCACGGCGATGGGTGAGCAGTACCCGGACCTGGTCCGTACCGCGGGCAGCATCCACGCCGTCATCGACGCCGAGGAGGCGTCCTTCCTGCAGACCCTCCGCACCGGTACTGCGATCTTCGACGCGGCCGCGGAGGAGACCAAGCGGGTGAACCGCCTTGAACTCGGTGCCGACCAGGCCTTCAAGCTGCACGACACCTATGGCTTCCCGATCGACCTGACCCTGGAGATGGCCGCCGAGCAGGGCCTGGAGGTCGACGCCGACGGTTTCCGGCGGCTCATGAAGGAACAGCGCGATCGCGCCAAGGCCGACGCCGCCGCGAAGAAGACCGGGAACCTGGACGTCTCGGTGCTCGGTGAGTTCCTAGAGCGCACCGGCGGGGTCGACTTCACCGGCTATCTCGAGGTCACCGGCGACGCCCGCCTGATCGGCCTGCTGGTAGGCGGCGGGAGCGTCCCCGCGGCCGAGCAGGGCACCGAGGTCGAGGTCGTCCTGGACCGCACCCCGTTCTACGCCGAAGGCGGCGGGCAGAAGGCCGACCAGGGCGTCATCCGGCTCGGCAACGGCGCCGAGATCGAGATCTTCGACGTGCAACGCCCGCTGCCCGGCTTGGTCGTGCACCGCGGCCGGGTCCGCAGCGGTGAGGCGCAGACCGGGGACTCCGCGTACGCCGAGATCGACATCGAACGGCGCAGCGCCATCTCCCGGTCGCACACCGCCACCCACATGGTGCACGCCGGATTCCGGAAGGCCCTCGGCGAGTCCGCGGCCCAGGCCGGATCGGAGAACTCGCCCGGCCGGTTCAGGTTCGACTTCACCGCGACCGGAGCGGTCCCTGCCGCCGTTCTGCACGACGTCGAAGACGAGGTCAACGCAGTACTGATCAACGACCTGGACGTCCGGGCCTACGTCACGTCGCAGGACAAGGCCCGCGCGATGGGTGCGATGGCCCTGTTCGGCGAGAAGTACGGCGACGAGGTCAGGGTCGTCGAGGTCGGCGACTACTCCCGGGAGCTGTGCGGCGGAACACATGTGGCCCGGTCCGGTGAGCTCGGCCTGGTCAAGATCATGGGCGAGTCGTCGATCGGTTCGGGAATCCGCCGGGTCGAGGCGCTGGTCGGCATCGACGCCTTCCGGTTCCTGGCCCGCGAGAGCGTGCTCGTAGCCCAGCTCTCGGAACAGATCAAGGCCCGCAGGGAAGAACTGCCCGAACGCATCTCCGGGATCATGACGCGGCTTCGCGACGCCGAACGCGATCTGGAACGGCTCCGCTCAGAGCAGACCCTGGCCGTGGCCGGCAGGCTGGCCGACGGTGCGAAGAGCATCAACGGCGTCGAGTTCGTCGCCTTCCAGGCCCCTGAGGGCACCGGAGCCGACGACCTGCGCAAGCTGGCGGTCGACGTGCGCGGCCGGCTGCGCAATGCCGTGGTGATCATCGCGGGTGTGCCCAAGGACCGTCCTGTCGTCGTGGTCGCGGTCAGCGACATCGCTCGCGAGCAGGGCTTCAAAGCGGGCGCACTCGTCGGCGTCGCGGCCAGGGCACTGGGCGGTGGCGGCGGCGGCAAGGACGACCTCGCCCAGGGCGGGGGGACGAACCCGGCCGCGATCAGCGAGGCGCTGGCCGCCGTCGAAAGGGCTGTGGCCACCGTATGAGGCCGGGCATCAGGGTCGGTGTCGACGTGGGCAGTGTCCGCATCGGCATCGCCCGGTGTGATCCGGGCGGCATCCTCGCCTCCCCGCTGGAGACCGTACGGCGGGGCAAGGGCGACCTGGGCCGTATCGTCGAGATCGTCGCCGAATCGGAGGCCGTCGAGGTGATCGTTGGTCTCCCGGTGTCCATGTCGGGGCGCGAAGGCCCGGCCGCCGCGATCGCCCGCGAGTTCGCGGTCCATTTGTCCCAGTTGCTCCCTGCCGATACTGTCCGGCTCTATGACGAGAGACTCACCACGGTGACCGCCGAGAGCGGCCTGCGGGAGCGTGGCGTCAAGGGCAAGGCCCGGCGGCTGGTCATCGATCAGGCCGCCGCGGTGGTCCTGCTGCAAGCGGCGCTGGACAAGGAACGGTTGACGGGACGCCCCCCGGGCGAGATCGTCCAGGGGAGACCATGAACGATTTGGACCTGTTCGGGGAGCCGAACGGCCGCCTGCCGGGTGACCGGCAGGGCCGTCGCGCCCAGAAGGCGCAGCGCAAGAGGCAGAAGCGCAAACGGGCCGGCGGCCGGGCAGCCGTGCTGTTCGCGATGGCGTTCCTGGTGGCGATCCTCGGCGTGGGCGGGGTGTTCGGCTACGCCTGGCTGAAGGATTACCTGCATCCGCCGGACTACGTCGGGGCCGGGACCGGCGATGTGACCGTCCAGGTCAAGGATGGCGACCTGGTCAGCATGATCGGCATCACGCTGCAGAAGGACCAGGTCGTCAAGAGCCAGCGGGCCTTCGTGAAGGTCGCCAAAACCGACCCGCGGGCCGCCAGTATCCAGCCGGGTTACTACAAGATGCGGCTGCACATGTCGTCGGCCGCCGCGCTGGCCCTGCTGCTCGATCCGACCTCCCGGTCGGGCAACCAGATCATCATCCCGGAGGGGCTGCGGACCGGCGAGATCGTCGACCTGCTGGTGAAGAAGACCGGTATCGCCAAGGCGGACTTCGAAAAGGTCATCAGCAACCCGGCGCCACTGGGACTGCCCGCCTACGCCAAGGGCAAGGTGGAGGGGTACCTCTACCCGACGCGCTACGACCTCAGCCCGAACGCCTCCGCCACCGCGATCCTCAAGATGATGGTGGACCGGTTCAAGACCGAGAACGCCGATCTGGAGATCAACGCCAAGGCAGCGCACATGTCGGCGGGTGACATCGTCATCATGGCCAGCCTGATCCAGGCCGAGGCGGGCCAGGCCGCGGATGAACCCAAGATCGCACGGGTGCTCTACAACCGGATACAGCAGCAGAACGGTGCCGGGCACGGGCACCTGCAACTGGACACGACGGTCCTGTACGCGCTCAACCGGCGCACGCTGCGGGTCACCTACAAGGACCTCGGGGTCAACTCGCCGTACAACACCTACCGTGTCAAGGGACTGCCGGTCGGTGCCATCGACAGTCCGGGTACCACGGCCATCAACGCGGCGCTGCACCCGGCCAGCGGCAACTGGTACTGGTTCGTCGCCACCGACCCGACCGCGAAGATCACCAAGTTCACCGCCAAGTACAGCGAGTTCCTGCAGTTCCAGAAGGAGTTCGACGCCTACCTCAAGCGGACGGGTCAGTGAGCCGGGCTGCGGTCCTGGGCTCGCCGATCACGCACTCGCTCTCCCCGGTGCTGCACCGGACGGCATACGAGTGGATGGGCCTGCGCACCTGGTCGTATGAGGCGTACGAGTGCGACGAGGACGGCCTCGCGGCCTTCCTCGGCAGCCTTGAGGGCGACTGGGCGGGGCTGAGCCTCACCATGCCGCTCAAGCGAACGGCGCTGAAGCTGGCCGACACCTGCAGTGAACTTGCGGTTGCCGTCGGTGGCGCCAACACGATCCTGTTCTCCGGCGGCCGCACGCACGCCGAGAACACCGACGTGTACGGCATCGTCACCGCCCTGACCGAGGCCGGGGCCGGGGCGCCCGCTTCGGCGCTGGTCCTGGGGGGCGGGGCGACTGCGGCCGCCGCGCTGGCCGCGCTGCGTGAGCTCGGCCTCGGTGCGGTGACGCTCGCGGTACGGGACCGGTCCCGCGCCGCCGAGGCATGCGCGGCCGGGGAGCGGCTCGGCATCGCCGTCTCGGTCCGCGCGCTCGACGAACTGCCCGGTCTGCTTCCCGTGGACCTGGTCGTCTCCACCCTGCCGTCCGGTGCCGCCGACCGGTATGCGGAGACGATCGCCGGTTCCGGTGCACCCGTGTTGGACGTGGTCTACGCTCCGTGGCCGACCATTCTGGCCGCCGCCGTCGAGCGGGCCGGCGGCACGGTGATCGGAGGCCTGCCCATGCTGCTGCACCAGGCTGTACGGCAGGTCCAGCTCATGACGGGCCGCCCCGAGGTTCCCCTCGAAGCGATGCGCTCGGCCGCCCGCGCGGAGCAGCTGCGCCGGTCCTGAATCCGGCGGCCGTGAACTCATGGTATTGTCTGATGCTGACCGGCCCTGCGCGTGAGTGCGGGGCACGCAAGTGGAGGCCACCTCCCACCTGACCGGCTCGCAGCCGGTGGGTAGCGGTCTGGCAATACCGTCATTCGTGGTGTGTATCGCCGACTTCCAACGGCATGTGCCGTCGAAGTGACCGATGGTGGCCTCGCATGTGAGTCGTGCGAGGCCTTTTTGCGTGAAGGGCCCCGACCTGCGACCGGTCGCAGACACTTCGTACGCCCCAAGGAGGTACCATCAGCGCCGAACCGCGTATCAACGACCGCATTCGCGTGCCAGAGGTCCGGCTCGTCGGCCCGAACGGCGAACAGGTGGGCATTGTGCCCATCGCCAAGGCGCTCGACCTCGCCCGTGAATCCGACCTGGACCTCGTCGAGGTCGCTCCGACGGCGCGGCCCCCGGTGGCCAAGCTCATGGACTTCGGCAAGTTCAAGTACGAGTCCGCGATGAAGGCTCGTGAAGCGCGGCGTAACCAGGCGCATACGATCATCAAGGAGATCAAGCTCCGCCCGAAGATCGACCCGCACGACTACGAGACCAAGAAGGGTCACGTCGTACGGTTCCTGAAGGCCGGGGACAAGGTCAAGGTGACGATCATGTTCCGTGGCCGCGAGCAGTCGCGGCCGGAACTCGGCTACCGGCTGCTGCAGCGGCTCGCCGAGGATGTCACCGAGCTGGGGTACGTCGAGTCGAACCCCAAGCAGGACGGCCGGAACATGATCATGGTGATCGGCCCGCACAAGAAGAAGGCGGAGGCCAAGGCGGAACTCGCCGAGGCCAAGGCCGGGGCGAAGGCCGAGCGCGACGCCGAGCGGGCGTCGCACGCGGAGGACGCCGGAGAGGCCGAGCTCGTGCAGGCTCCCGAGACGGAGACCGAGCCGGAGCAGGCCTCCGAGTAAAGGGCACGTCGCGGGTGGCCCGCCAGCGGGCCCCGCGATGACGTACGTACTTCGTGCCTGATCGTGCCGTACGACCACGTACGGCGATGGGGCATGCCCCCGCAGCTGCGGGGACCAGAGGACGAGGGAGACGACGGCGACCATGCCGAAGACGAAGACGCACAGTGGTGCCAAGAGGCGGTTCAAGATCACCGGCACCGGCAAGCTCATGCGCCAGCGCGCCGGCAAGAACCACCTGCTGGAGCACAAGGCGACCAAGCGGACCCGCCGCCTCGACGGCGACGCCGTGGTGGCCCCGGCCGACAAGAAGAACATCAAGAAGCTTCTTCGTAAGTAGCCCCCGACCCATCTGATACGACCGGCCGGTAGCCCACGGGGCGCCGGCCCCCACGAAGGAGTTCATACGTGGCACGCGTGAAGCGGGCGGTCAACGCCGCCAAGAAGCGCCGGGTCGTCCTGGAGCGGGCGAGTGGCTACCGCGGCCAGCGGTCGCGCCTGTACCGCAAGGCCAAGGAGCAGATGCTCCACTCCATGACCTACGCGTACCGGGACCGCAAGGACCGCAAGGGGCAGTTCCGCCGCCTGTGGATCCAGCGGATCAACGCCGCGGCCCGCCTCAACGGGATGACTTACAACCGGCTGATCCAGGGTCTGCGGCTCGCCGAGATCGAGGTTGACCGGCGCATGCTGGCAGAGCTCGCCGTCAACGACGCCGAGGCCTTCGCCACGCTGGTCAAGCTGGCCAAGGGAGCACTGCCCGAGGGCACCAAGGCCGCCTGAGTGACCGAGCGAAGAAGAGCAGGTAGAAGACGCTGATGGCGGGCCGCGAGCTGACCTCCCTTCATTCCCCGCGGGTGAAGGCGGCTCGCAGGCTCGCCAAACGCGCGTTCCGGCAGCGTGAGAACCGGTTCCTCGCCGAGGGTCCCCAGGCCGTACGGGAGGCCCTGACGCTGCCTGGCGGGCTGGTGGAACTCTTCACCACCGCCGAGGCCGAGAACCGCCATCCCGAGTTGATCCGGGCCGCCGACGCCGCCGGGGTCGACGTGCTGAGGGTGAGCGGTGAGATCATGGCGGAACTGGCCCAGACTGTCACCCCGCAGGGCTTGCTCGCGGTCTGTGGCTTCATCGACGTCCCGCTCGAGCGGGCGCTCGAGCAGCGGCCCCGCCTGGTGACGGTGCTCGCGCACGTGCGCGACCCCGGGAACGCCGGCACCGTGCTCCGCACCGCCGACGCGGCCGGAGCCTCGGCCGTGGTGTTCACCGACGCCTCAGTCGACCCCTACAACGGCAAGTGCGTACGGGCCTCGGCAGGCAGCCTCTTCCACCTTCCAGTGGTCGTCGGGCCGCGCGTGGAGACGCTGATCCCGGCGCTCAGGGAGTCCGGGCTGACCGTGCTCGCCGCCGATGGGGCGGGGAAGCGGTCACTGGACGAGGCGCTCGACGCCGGTGTACTCGCCGGTCCCACCGCGTGGATCTTCGGGAACGAGGCATGGGGCCTGCCTGAGGAGATCCTCCGGCAGGTGGACGAGGTCGTGAGCGTGCCGATCTACGGACGGGCGGAGAGCCTGAACCTGGCGACGGCGGCTGCGGTGTGCCTGTACGCCTCCTCGCGTGCGCAGCGGGCGGCCGCGTCCTGACACAGGCGGTTACCGCTCCGTCAGGTGCACCCGGTTGCCCCGGGGTTAGGAGTTTTTCGTGGCCAGATGCGGACGATGTTCCTGACCATCCGGATCGTGGTGTACTGCCAGGATTGAATGGCACGTCTCGGGTTCCGTCCTCCGGAAGGAGGATCGTGATACCAATCCGCCGAAGGATTCTGACGTCTCATCCCATGTCTACGGTGGTGGGCGGCGGTGTCGAGCACGTGACGAACGGGGTGGGGACATGACCGACGGAAGGAAGGCGGCGTACATGCCGCGTCGACATATCGCAGCGCCGGGTGCCCGGGCAGCTGCCGCTCACCGGTGCGTGGTGCGTCCTGCGGACACGCCGCGGGCGGTGACCCTGGAGGTCTCCACGGCGGGCCCGCAGGGCCACACTGCGGTGGTCAAAGTGTCCGGAGAGATAGACCTTCGAACCGCGCAGGCCCTGAAGACCGGACTGCTCGACTTGGTTCAGGCCGGTTTCCGGCGCATCGTCGTTGATTTCGGGGACGTCCGATTCTGTGATGCCACCGGTCTCGGTGCCCTCGTCGCGGCACAGAACCGGCTGGCCCCCGACGCCGGTGGACTGCGGCTCGCCGGGGTGCGCCCGGCACAACGGCGGTTGTTCGGGATCACCGGTCTCGACCGGCTCTTCATCCTGTACGACAACGTGGAGGAGGCGGTTCGCGAGGACCGGCCGTCGACGGCCGCACCGCGAGGCTGAGCCGGATCCGGGCCGTGCATGTGCAGGATGCCATTGCAGAGAGCAATGGCATATCTCCTGGCTTGCGCTCGGTGTCCGTAAACCCCTTTGGGTACGGGCTTTCCTGGCTCCCCGGCCACCCTCCGTGGCGCTAGAGTCTCTTCTCGGCAGGCCCTGTCATCCAGGGGCCGGGCCGTACGGGGTCGAGTCCTGCTATTCGACGCGACGCAGCGCGGCGTTGAGACGGAGGCCGTCGTGGACGGAGAAGAAACCCGCGGGAGCGATACCGCGGTGCCCTCTCCGCATGTGCCGCCGGCCATTCCAGCGCCCAGGCGCCCGGGTCTCTTCTGGCCCGATGACCTTCCGGACGGCCTGATCGTCGCCGACGCCGCCGCCCGGATCGTCCTGTTCAACGCCGCCGCCGCCCGGTTGACCGGGATCAAGGCGCAGGCCGCCCTCGGCCGCGATTTCCGTGACGTACTGCCCCTCAATGACGGAGAGGGCCGCGACTGGTGGAAGTGCCTTGACCCTTACGGTGGCCTGCGCACCCGCAGCAGGCAGCCCGAACGCTCCCTCTACCTGCCGGGGGGCGGAGAGATACTGGTGACCGCCACCTACCGGCGGGACCAGGACCGCAGAGTGGAACGATTCACGATCGCGCTCCGGGACGCGGCACAGCGTGCCCGCCAGGAGCGGAATCGGGCTGATCTCGTCTCCACCGTGGCCCACGAGCTGCGTTCCCCGCTGACCAGCGTCAAGGGCTTCACCGCCACCCTGCTGGCCAAGTGGACCCGGTTCAACGACGACCAGAAGCGGGTCATGCTGGAGACGGTCAACGCCGACGCGGATCGGGTGACCCGCCTGATCACCGAGCTCCTCGACGTGTCCCGGATCGAGGCGGGCCGTCTGGAGATGCACAGGCAGGTCGTCGACCTCGGTGGCGAGGTCCGGAAGGTGATCGCCGGCCGGGTCGCCGCCGGAGATGCCGAGGACCGCTACCGGGTGAAGATCAGGGGCTCGCTGCCCGACATGTGGCTGGACCCGGACAAGATCGGCCAGATCCTCGCCAACCTGGTGGAGAACGCGGTTCGGCACGGCGCTGGTACTGTCACGATCGTGGTGGAGCCGGATGCGCACATGGAAGGGGCTGTCGTGTCGGTACGCGACGAGGGCGAGGGTATTCCGCCCGAGGCCGCCCAGCGCGTCTTCCGGCAGTTCTGGCGCGGACACCGCGACCGCCGGGGCGGCACCGGGCTCGGCCTCTACATCGTGAAGGGCCTCGTGGAGGCGCACAGTGGCGCGATCAGCGTGCAGAGCGCTCCGGGCGGCGGGGCCGAGTTCCGATTTACGATGCCCGCCGGTGCTCCCGACCACGCCTGAGAGCACCGAGTGGGCTTTTCCGGCTCTTTCCCGTCTGGCCACTAGACTCGCGGACGGTGTTTTGCCCTGACGCCGCCCTGCCCAAGCTGGAGTGACTGTCACCACCATGTCTGCACCGAACAAGTCGTACGACCCCGTCGAGGTGAGCTCGCTGCAACCCGATGAGCTGGACCAGGCCCGTGACGAGGCGCTCGCCGCCATCGCCGCCGCGGGCAGTCTCGAGGCACTCAAGGAGACCCGGCTCGCCCATACCGGGGACCGGTCGCCGCTCGCGCTGGCCAACCGGGAGATCGGGGCGCTTCCGCCTGCCGCTCGCGCCGAGGCGGGCAAGCGGATCGGCGCCGCCCGTGGCGCGGTCGCACAGGCGCTCAAGACGCGCCAGGCCGAGCTGGAGGAGGAGCGCGACCAGCGGGTCCTCGTCGAGGAGGCCGTCGATGTCACCCTGCCGTGGGACCGCGCGCCGCGCGGCGCGCGGCATCCGCTGACCACCATGCAGGAGCGGATGGCCGACGTCTTCCTCTCGATGGGCTTTGAGATCGCCGAAGGCCCCGAGATCGAGGCCGAGTGGTTCAACTTCGACGCACTCAACTTCAAGCCCGACCACCCGGCTCGCACGATGCAGGACACCTTCTTCGTGGAGTCCGAGGACACCGGCGTGGTGCTGCGCACGCACACCTCACCGGTGCAGGCCCGCGCACTGCTGTCCCGTGAGCTCCCGGTATACGTGGTCGCACTCGGCAAGACCTTCCGTACCGACGAACTGGACGCCACGCACACCCCGGTCTTCCACCAGATGGAAGGGCTCGCGGTCGACGAGGGCCTGACCATGGCCGACCTCAAGGGCGCGATCGACGCGTTCGTCACCGGATTGTTCGGCGGCCACCTGCCGGTCCGGCTCCGCCCGTCGTACTTCCCGTTCACCGAGCCGTCCGCCGAGGTGGACATGCAGTGCTTCGTCTGCCGCGGCGCCTCGATCGAACTGGGTGCGGAACCCTGCCGTACCTGCGGCTCCGAGGGCTGGATCGAGATCGGCGGCTGCGGCATGGTCAACCCGCGGGTGCTGACAGCCGCCGGGGTCGACCCGGAGCGCTACAGCGGCTGGGCCTTCGGGCTCGGTGTGGAGCGGACGCTGATGTTCCGGCACGGCGTCAAGGACATGCACGACATGGTCGAGGGTGACATCCGGTTCACCCTCCCGTTCGGGATGGAGATCTGATGCGGGTCCCGCTCTCCTGGCTGCGGGAGTACGTAGACCTCCCCGCCGGCCTCACCGGTCGTGAACTGGCCGCCGAACTGATCGCCGCCGGTCTCGAGGTCGAGACCGTCGACGCGGCGGGCGCCGACCTCACCGGTCCGCTGGTGATCGGCAAGGTCCTGGCGATCGAGGAGCTCACCGAGTTCAAGAAGCCGATCCGCTGGTGCCAGGTGGACGTCGGCAACCCGGAGCCGCAGAACCTGATCTGCGGCGCCCGCAACTTCGGCGTCGGAGATGTCGTGGCGGTCGTGCTGCCCGGCGCGGTGCTGCCCGGCGGCTTCGCGGTCGGCGCGCGGCAGACGTACGGGAAGCTGTCCGAGGGCATGATCTGCTCGATGCGCGAGATGGGCATCGGCGACGACCACGACGGCATCCTCGTGCTGCCCGCCGACACCCCGATCGGGGCGGACGCGATCGAACTGCTCGGGCTCCGCGACGACGTCCTGGACATCGCCGTCACCCCGGACCGGGGCTACTGCCTCTCGATCCGCGGGGTGGCGCGCGAGGCCGCCATCGCCTACGGGCTGCCGTTCCGTGACCCCGCCGCCGTCGAGCTGCCGGCAGACGGAGCGGAGTCGTACCCGGCCGCCATCGCCGACCCGGCCGCCTGCGACCGGTTCGTGCTGCGGGAGGTCCGCGGCCTGGACCCGGCGGCGAAGACCCCGCTCTGGATGCAGGTACGGCTGCACCGGGCCGGGATGCGTCCGGTCTCGCTGGCGGTCGACGTCACGAACTACCTGATGCTGGAGCTCGGCCAGCCGCTGCACGCGTTCGACCGGACCAAGCTGACCGGCCCCATCGTGGTCCGGCGGGCCGCGCCCGGAGAGCAACTGGAGACGCTCGACCACGTCAAGCGGGCGCTCGACCCGGAGGACATCCTGATCACCGACGATTCGGGTGCGATCTCGATGGCCGGGACCATGGGTGGCCTCACCACCGAGATCGACGGTTCGTCGACGGACATGGTGATCGAGGCGGCGCACTTCGACGAGATCGGCATCGCCCGGATGGTCCGGCGGCACCGGTTGCACAGTGAGGCGTCCTACCGCTTCGAGCGGGGCGTCGACCGGGAACTGCCGCTGCAGGCGTCGTACCGCGCGGTACGGCTGCTGGCCGAGCTCGGCGGTGCCCAGGTCGTCCCCGGCCTCACCCACGCCCAGGCGCCCGTCCCGCCGGTCACCGTGGCGATCCGTGCCGATCACCCCGACCGGGTCGCGGGCGTGGCGTACGGCCGGGAGACGGTGCTCAAGCGGCTCTCCGAGGTCGGTTGCGCAGTGCGCGGCGAAGACGTCCTCATCGTCACCCCTCCGTCCTGGCGCCCCGATCTCACCGATCCCAACGACCTGGCCGAAGAGGTCATCCGCCTTGAGGGGTACGACAACATCCCGGTCCGCAGGCCCCGTTCGGTGGCCGGCCGGGGGCTGACCCCGGGGCAACGGCTCCGCCGCCGCACCGGCAGGGCCCTGGCGGGTGCCGGGTACGTCGAGGTGCTGAACTACCCGTTCGTCAGTGAGCGGGACTGGGACGCGCTGCAGTTGCCCGCGGACGACGCGCGCCGTGGTGCGCTACGGCTGGCCAACCCGCTGTCGGACGACGAGCCGCTGCTGCGCACCACACTGCTACCCGGGCTGTTCCGCGCCGCGGTCCGCAACATCGGCCGGGGCTCCGCCGATCTCGCGCTGTTCGAGACCGGCCTGGTGTACCGGCCCAGGCCGGGCGCCCCGTCGAGGTCGCCCCGGCTCGGGGTCGACCGCAGGCCGACGGCGGCGGAGCTCGCGACCATCGAGGCGGCGCTGCCGGACCAGCCGTACCGGGTGGCCGTCGTGCTGACCGGAGACCGTGAACCCGCCGGCTGGTGGGGCCCGAGCCGTCCGGCCGGGTGGGCCGACGCGGTCGAGGCGGCCAGGACCGTGGCCCGCGAGGCCAGCGCCGAGGTGACCGTCACGGCCGACCAGCACGCGCCCTGGCACCCGGGCCGGTGCGCCGCCCTGCACGTCGGGGACACCCTGCTCGGGCATGCGGGGGAGTTGCACCCGCGCGTCATCCAAGCGTACGGGCTGCCGCCGAGGACCTGCGCGATGGAACTGGAACTGAGCCGGCTCGACCCGGGCTTCACCGTCCAGGCCGGGCACCTGTCGACCTATCCGGTCGCCACCCGGGACGTCGCGCTGATCGTGGACGCGCCGGTCGCCGCCGCCTCGGTGGAGGCGGCACTTCGGGCCGGGGCGGGGGACCTGCTGGAGTCGATCCGGCTGTTCGACGTCTACACCGGTGAGCAGGTGGGGGAGGGGCGCAAGTCGCTGGCTTACGCCCTGAGGTTCCGCGCCCCGGACCGTACCCTCACCGCTGAGGAGACCACCGCGTCCCGCGACGCGGCCGTCGCCGAGGCGACCCGCCGCACCGGAGCAGCGCTCCGCGCCTGACCACCCGCCACCCAACCCTCCCCGCCCAGCAACCCCCACGCAGTTGAGTCGTGGCGTTTCCCGCACCGTTTGAAGAAAAGGTGCGGGAAACGCCAC
>JAOPYM010000444.1 GCA_025964615.1 Actinomycetes bacterium | reverse complement strand
TCACTGCCAGGGCGTCCTGACGGCCCATTGAGGCCACCGCCTTGTCCCACGCCAGTTGCGCCTTCTCCGCAGCGGTGACGTCATCGTCGTCCCAGTTGCAGTCGGTCACTCCCACGCATCCTCCTGGTGAGGTAGCGGGCGCTGAGGTGCGCCCAGCGGATTCGCGCGGTGAATCCGTGGACAATCGTGACCTATGTCATATTTCCATGTCAAACCGAAAAGGGCCCCAGGACGACCCGGGGCCCCTTCGGTAGGTTCAGATCAAGGTTCAGATCACGGTTCAGATCAGGCCGAGCGCGCGAACGGCGTCGCGTTCCTCGACGAGCTCGGCGACGGAGGCGTCGATCCGGGCACGCGAGAAGTCGTTGATCTCCAGGCCCTGGACGATCTCCCACTTGCCGTTCTTGATGGTGACCGGGAAGGAGGAGATCAGGCCCTCCGGCACGCCGTACGAGCCGTCGGAGACGACACCCATCGAGGTCCAGTCGCCGGGGGCGGTGCCGTTCCACCAGGTACGCACGTGGTCGAGGGCCGCGCTCGCTGCGCTGGCGGCCGACGAGGCGCCGCGGGCCTCGATGATGGCCGCGCCGCGCTTGGCCACGGTCGGGATGAAGTACGACTCCAGCCACTCCTGGTCGTTGACGACCTCGGCGGCGTTCTTGCCGTTGATCTCGGCGTGGAAGATGTCCGGGTACTGGGTGGCGGAGTGGTTGCCCCAGATGGTCAGCCGCTTGATGTCGGCGACGCCCACGCCGGCCTTCTTGGACAACTGTGCGAGACCGCGGTTGTGGTCCAGGCGGGTCATCGCGGTGAAACGCTCGGCCGGCACGTCCGGGGCGTGCTGCTGGGCGATGAGCGCGTTGGTGTTGGCCGGGTTGCCGACCACGAGCACCTTGATGTCGTCGGCGGCGCCGGCGTTGATGGCGGCGCCCTGCGGCTTGAAGATGCCGCCGTTGGCGCTCAGCAGGTCGCCGCGCTCCATTCCCGCGGTACGGGGGCGGGCGCCGACCAGCAGCGCGACGTTGGTGCCGGCGAAGGCCGCCGTGGCGTCGTCGTAGATGTCGATGCCCTCGACCAGCGGGAACGCGCAGTCGTCGAGTTCCATCGCGGTGCCCTCAGCGGCCTTGACCGCCTGCGGAATCTCCAGCAGGCGCAGGCGTACGGGCACGTCAGGGCCGAGCAGGTGACCCGAGGCGATGCGGAAGAGCAGTGCATAGCCGATCTGGCCGGCCGCTCCGGTGACGGTGACATTGACGGTCATTGCTGAATCTCCTGCTGGTTACCGGTTGGCTTCGGGGTGGCGAGCCGCCTCCAGGTCTCTCGTCGTCGAGATACCCCGCCTGCCAGGCTATCGCGCGCCCGCCCCGCCGCACCCC
Source organism: Actinomycetes bacterium (assembly GCA_025964615.1). Taxonomy (GTDB): domain Bacteria; phylum Actinomycetota; class Actinomycetes; order Streptosporangiales; family Streptosporangiaceae; genus RYN-227. The sequence goes on along the minus strand of JAOPYM010000444.1, from coordinate 31,375 downwards.
CGAGGTCCCCAACCGGTATGGCGCGTACGTCATGAACGCGAAGGCCGCCCCGGGTTCATCGGGGCGGCCGCGCTCAGTACCTCTAATGGAGCTGCTTCTGCAGGTTGACGTCGAGGGCGTGCAGGAACTCCTCGGTCGTCAGCCAGGGGGCGTCCGCGCCGATCAGCAAGGCCAAGTCCTTGGTCATCTGACCGGCCTCGACGGTCTCGACGCAGACGCGCTCAAGGGTGTCGGCGAACTCGGTGACCTCGGGGGTGCCGTCCAGCTTGCCCCGGTGCGCGAGGCCCCGGGTCCAGGCGAAGATCGACGCGATCGGGTTGGTCGAGGTCGGCTTGCCCTGCTGGTGCTGCCGGTAATGCCGCGTCACCGTGCCGTGGGCGGCCTCCGCCTCGACGGTCTTGCCGTCGGGGGTCATCAGCACCGAGGTCATCAGGCCGAGCGAGCCGAAGCCCTGGGCGACGATGTCGGACTGGACGTCACCGTCGTAGTTCTTGGTGGCCCAGACGAAACCACCCTCCCACTTGAGCGCCGCGGCGACCATGTCGTCGATGAGGCGGTGCTCGTAGGTGATACCGGCGGCCTTGAACTCCGTGGCGAACTCCGCCTCGAAGATCTCCTGGAACAGGTCCTTGAACCGGCCGTCGTAGGCCTTGAGGATCGTGTTCTTGGTCGACATGTAGAGGGGGTAGTCGCGGTCCAGCGCGTACCGCATGGTGGCGCGGGCGAAGTCCCTGATGGAGTCGTCGAAGTTGTACATGCCCATCGCGACACCGCCGCCGGTGAACTTGGCGACCTCCATCTCGATCGGCTCGTCATCGCCGTCCGGGACGTAGGAGATGGTCACCGTGCCGGGACCGGGCACCACGAAGTCGGAGGCGCGGTACTGGTCGCCGTGCGCGTGGCGGCCGATGATGATCGGCTTGGTCCACCCGGGAACGAGCTTGGGAACGTTGGAGACCACGATGGGCTCACGGAAGACTACGCCGCCGAGGATGTTGCGGATCGTTCCATTGGGCGACCTCCACATCTTCTTGAGGCCGAACTCCTCCACCCTGGCCTCGTCGGGGGTGATGGTGGCGCACTTCACACCCACGCCGTACTGCTTGATGGCATTGGCGGCGTCGATGGTGACCTGGTCGTCGGTGACGTCCCGGTTCTCCATGCCCAGGTCGTAGTACTTCAGATCGACGTCGAGATACGGGAGGATCAGCTGGTCCTTGATGAACTGCCAGATGATCCGCGTCATTTCGTCGCCGTCGAGTTCGACGACCGGGCCCTTTACTTTGATCTTGGGCATACTGTAGCTGTCCCTTTCCTCACCGGCCAGCAGTCCTTCGTAAGGCTCGCTGGGAGGCTATCCGAGCCCAGGAAAAGGTCTAGACCTGGGCTCGCCACTTTGATGTCCGCGCAGGTTGTCCGCACGGCTTACGTCTTCGGCGGCGGGACGAAGTACGCCACCACCGCGATCCCGATCGCGAAACCGACCATGATGATCACGTCGGTCGTCTTCTTACGGGTGGCGAGCATGCCCACCCGCGACTCAGGCAGCACCATCCGGGCCACCGCACCGAGCAGTACGGCGACCGCGACCAGGGCACTGCCGCGCTTGAAATGATTCAGGGCGACCATGGTCAGCCCCGCCACGACTCCGCACAGGACGAGGGTGTACGGCAGCTGGGCGAGCCTTCGGGGGCCCCGATCCGGGCCGGTCCGCCGCCGGCGCCGCATTTCCGCCATGGCGCGGCCCCTTCCGACGACGACTCGACCCCAGCCGACACAGTCTAATCCGGCCTCGCCGAGATGCCGAATCCCCAGTGCGCACGGTCCTACCCGCCAGTAGGTGGGGTGACCCCCGCGCTGCCGGGTAACCGTGCAGACAGGGGTCGCTTACTAGCTGGGAGGAACTGCCGTGGAGGGGCCGTTCATACGGATCGAGGACAGCGGCATGGTCATGCCGCTGCGCCCCGATGTCACGACGATCGGGCGAGGCAGGGGCGTCGATGTCCGCCTCGATGACCCGAGCGTGTCCCGGTTGCACGCCGAGATCATTCGGCGAGGCCCGTACGTGTACGTGGTGGACATGGGTCTGTCACGCAACGGCACGCGGGTCAACGGGCGTCCGATCGCCCGGCGGGTGCTTGAGGACGGCGACGTCATCAGCTTCGGTGCCGCGCGCTGCCGGCTGGGGGGAATCCCCCGTGAGGAGGTCGATCCGGACACAGAGTTGCGGCGTGCCGTGGCTCCCGAACTCACCCGCCGCGAGGTCGACGTACTGACCTCGCTCTGCCGTCCAGCCCTGTCCGACGAGGCGTTCGTCGCACCCGCGACGGCGCGCGACATAGCGACCGACCTGGTCGTCACCGAGGCCGCGGTCAAGCAGCACCTACTGCGGCTCTACCAGAAGTTCCGGATCCCCGAGGGGGTCAACCGGCGTACCCGGCTGGCCAACGAGGTGATCGCCATGGGACTGGTCCGGCCGCTGCCGCCGGTCCACGTACCCCAGCAGGCCCGGCCACCGGCGGACGGGAGGCCGTCCGGGGAGATGCGGACCCCGATCCGCACGGGCGCGGTGCCTGCGGCGGCCAGGGCCGCACCGCCCGGTACGGCGGTCCGGCGAAGGGCGAGCTAGGGCGTGGGAATGTGATGGTGCGGCGGATTCCCCGAGACCCGCCGCACCATCACCCCTCGGCCGCCTCCACGACGTTGGTGAGGAGCATGGCCCGCGTCATCGGGCCGACGCCGCCCGGATTCGGGGCCACCCAGCCGGCGACGTCGTACACGTCCATGGTCACGTCCCCGGCGAGCTTCCCGTCGACCCGCGAGACCCCCACATCGAGTACGGCGGCACCGGGCTTGACCATGTCGGCGGTGATCAGGCCGGGCACCCCGGCGGCCGCCACCACGATGTCGGCGTTGCGCACGTGCGCGGCGAAGTCCCTTGTGCCCGTGTGACAGAGGGTGACGGTGGCGTTCTCGCTGCGCCGGGTCAGCAGCAGGCCGAGCGGCCTGCCCACGGTGATCCCTCGGCCGATCACCGTGACCTCCGCGCCGTTCAGCGGTACGTCATGGCGGCGGAGCAGTGCGACGATGCCCTTCGGGGTACACGGCAGCGGCCCCTCCTGCATCAGGACGAGCCGTCCCAGGTTGATGGGGTGCAGCCCGTCGGCGTCCTTGGCCGGGTCGATGAGCTCGAGCACGCGCTGCTCGTCCAGGCCCTTGGGCAGCGGCAGTTGCACGATGTAGCCGGTGCAGGCGGGATCGGCGTTGAGCTCGGCGACGGCCCGCTCGACATCCTCCTGGGTGGCGTCGGCGGGCAGGTCACGCCGGATGCTGCGGATGCCGACCTCGGCGCAGTCCCGGTGCTTCAGGGCGACGTAGGAACGACTGCCCGGGTCGTCGCCGACCAGTACGGTGCCGAGCCCGACCGTGATGCCCCTGTCGCGCAGCGCCGCCACCCGCGACTTGAGGTCCGCGCGAATCGCCTCAGCGGTCGCTTTGCCATCCAGAATCTGTGCCGTCATGAACTCAATCCTGCCAGCTGCCGCGAACACACCGCGTCCGTGATCTGCACTCCGAGGTCGGAGGCGGCTACTCTTCGCCGTGCTGCAGGCCCTCGCCGCCCCGCCCGCGCCAGGCGAGAACCCGGTCGGTGAGGTGCCAGCCACCATGTGCGGCGAGTACGGCGGCGAGGACGCCCGCGACGAGTCCCACCCCCGGGCGGATGTCCGCCAGCAGCGCCATGCTCTGCCCGGCCAGGTTCACCAGGATGTCCACCGCACCTCCGCAAGGCTACTCATGGTCACGAATCGACCACGAGACTACCCGCACTCCCCCACCGAACCGTCCCCGAAAGGTAAAGCCCACTCGTTGACTCGTGGCGTTTCCCGCACCTTCTGCCTTCCCGGTGCGGGAAACGCCACGAGTCAACGGGTCAGTGGAAGAAGTGGCGGGTGCCGGTGAAGTAGAGGGTGATGCCGGCTGCGGCGGCGGCGGCGATGACGGTGTCGTCGCGGATGGAGCCGCCTGGTTCGACGATGGCGCGGACGCCGGCCTCGGCCAGGATCTCCAGGCCGTCGGCGAACGGGAAGAACGCATCCGAGGCGCCCACCGAGCCTGCGGCGCGGTCACCGGCCCGGGCGACCGCGAGGCGGGCCGAGTCGACCCGGTTGACCTGGCCCATGCCGACACCGACCGTGGCGCCGCCGGAGGCCAGCAGGATCGCGTTGGACTTCACACTCCGGCAGGCCCGCCAGGCGAACTCGAGGTCGGCCAGGACCTCGGGAGAGGCCGCCTCGCCCGTCTGCAGCGTCCACCAGGAGGGGTCGTCGCCCGTGTCGGAGATCAGGTCGGCGCTCTGCAGCAGCAGGCCGCCGCTGATCGCCCGCAGGTCCGATCGGGGTACCCGCTCCAGCGGGTCGCAGACCAGGAGCCGCAGGTTCTTCTTCGCCGAGAGGATCTCCAGCGCCACGGCCTCGAAGGCGGGGGCCACGATGACCTCGGTGAAGATGCCGTCGAGCTGCCGTGCCAGCTCCGCCGACACCGGCCGGTTGGTGGCGATCACGCCGCCGTACGCGGACACGGGATCGCACTCGTGCGCCCTGCGGTGCGCCTCGGCGATGTCGGAGCCGATCGCGATGCCACACGGGTTGGCGTGCTTGATGATCGCCACGCACGGCTCGTCGAAGTCGTAAGCCGAGCGGTGCGCGGCGTCGGCGTCGACGTAGTTGTTGTACGACATCTCCTTGCCGCCGAGCTGCTCGGCCTCGGCGAGGCCCCCGGCCCCGTTGGTGTACAGCGCGGCCTTCTGGTGCGGGTTCTCGCCGTACCGCAACACGGACTTGCGGGTACGGACCGAGCCGATGAACCTCGGCCAGCCCGACTCCGCACCGAGGTCGTCCGGCGCGTACACGCTGGAGAACCAGGACGCGACCGCCACGTCGTACGCGGCGGTGTGCGCGTAGGCCGACCCGGCGAGGCGCTGCCTGGCCTCCAGAGTGAACCCGCCCTCCGCGACCGCCTGCAGCACAGCGCCGTACGCGGCCGGCGAGACCACGACGGCCACCGACTGGTGGTTCTTGGCGGCTGCCCGGATCATCGCCGGGCCGCCGATGTCGATCTGCTCGACGCACTCGTCGGGACCGGCGCCGGAGGCGACGGTGGCCTGGAACGGGTAGAGGTTCACGACCGCCAGGTCGAAGGGCTCGACATGCAGGTCCTCGAGCTGCTGAACGTGGTCGGGCAGCCGGCGGTCGGCCAGCAGACCGGCGTGGACCTTGGGGTGCAGGGTCTTCACCCGGCCGTCCAGGCACTCGGGGAAGCCGGTGAGCTTCTCCACCCGCATGACCGGTATCCCGGCCTCGGCGATCTTCGCCGCGGTGGTCCCGGTGGAAACGATCTCCACCCCGGCCGCATGCAGGCCCCGCGCCAGCTCCTCCAGCCCGGTCTTGTCATAAACGCTGATCAGTGCACGCTTGATAACCATGCGAGTCAACGGCCGATCCTCACTCTTCGGTCGGACAAGGTCCATCCCTCACGGGCCAGCCGGCCCACGGTCTCCACGAACAGCGGATTCTCGACTTCCTTGATCCGCATGTGGAGAGTCTCTTCATCGTCTCCATCGAGCACGGGCACCGCCCGCTGGGCGATGACCGGCCCGGTGTCCACCCCGCCGTCGACGAAGTGCACGGTGCAGCCGGTCACCCGGACGCCGTACGCCAGTGCTTCCCGTACCGCGTGGGCGCCGGGGAAGGCGGGCAGCAGCGCAGGGTGCGTATTGACCGTACGGTCACCGAAGCGATCCAGGAAGCGCGCGCCGAGGATCTTCATGAAACCGGCCAAGACGACAAGGTCCGGTTCGTGTTCGGCGACGGCCTCGGTCAGCGCGGCGTCCCACCCGGACCGTTCGGGATGGTCTGTGACCTGGGCCACGAACGTCGGGAGCCCGGCCCTGCGGGCACGCGCCAGGCCCTCGATCGCGGGCCGGTCCGCGCCCACAGCAACGACCTTCGCCCCGTAGGCTGGGTCCGCGCACGCGTCGAGCAGCGCCTGTAGGTTGGTCCCCGCGCCGGAGACGAGTACGACAAGCCGGGCGGACACCTTAGCTCCCCTGATGGACGACGTGAAGAGCCTATCGGCCCTTCCCGGACGCCCCGACGTGAGACGTGACACCCCTGAAAGTGGAGGCGACGTTGAGTGAGACCGGCCCGAGTACGGTCCCGCCCGTACAGGACCCAGCTCAGATCGCCCGGTCGGGCCGATGGGCGATGCTGCTCGGGTCCATCTCCCTGCCGCTGACCATCTTCGTCCCCTGGATCGGGATCTTCACCGGCCTCGCCGCCGTGATCATCGGTTTCAGAACCCGCCGGGCCGCGAAACGGGCCGGTATCCCCGCCCCGGGCGCGATGCCCGGAGTGGTGACGGGCGCCATCGGGCTCGTCGTGTCGGTCCTGGTCATGGTGGTCGGAGTGGTGTTCTGGAACGAGCTGCAGCAGTTCACCCAATGCAAGGCCGCCGCCAACACCATCGCCGAGCAGCAGCAGTGCAGCGACCAGTTCGCCCACCGGATCGAGAAGAAGCTGCACCTCCCGCCGGGCACCTACAAGGGCAGTCAGTTCAACTTCTGATCACGGCGGGCGCGGAGGACCGGCTCGGCGTCCTCGAACTCCACCGATGAGGGCGCCGGTACGGGCCGTACCGGCGGCGCAGGCACCGCCACCGGCTCCTCGACCACCTCAGCGATGGGCTCCGGACGCCCGGCCCGGCGCAGCATCAACCAGTTGGCGACCCACGCCGCGATCGCCGCGGAGATCCCCACCTCCAGGGCGGCCATCAGCCCCACCTGCCAGGGGGACGGGCCCATCGTGGCCATCCGCCCGCCGCCCAGCGGCCCGCCCGCCAGCGCCGTGAGCCCGGTCGTGACGATCCCGGTCAGCGCCCCGCCGACGAAACCCCACAGCGGCGCGGCCTCGTACACCGGGCTGGGCATCGCGCGGATCGTGAGCGTCCCGCCGACGGCACCCGCCACGAACGGCGCGGCCAGCGCGAAGAGTGACAGCGCCGGGGCCGGTCCCGGTTCGGGCAGCGCCGCGAGCAGCGGGAACGAGGGGATGTTGCCCAGGAACACCCCGGTCGGCGAGACGCTCGTACCCGTGCCCACCGAGAACCCCGCCCCCACCGCGTACGCCACGCCCCAGATCACCGCGTTGGGCAGGAACACCAGCTCCACCAGGAGCAGCAGCAGCCCGCCGACGATCCCGGGGGCCAGCGCGTCGAAGAGCGCGTTGGCCTGCGACAGGTGCACGGCCAGCGAGGCCCCCACCAGGACCGCGCCGAACGCGACCAGCACGGCGATGGCGGCGATGACGCCGATGACGACGGAGCGCGGCCGCTCCGGCAGCAGCCTGAGCAGCGCGCCGAGGCCGGACCTGACCCGCTTGCCGCTCGCGGCGACCAGCGCCCTGGACGCGCCGAGGCCGCCGGCGAGGAACGCGAGCACGAAACAGATGACGACCGCCTGCCAGGCCGACGGCTTGACCACCCCGGAGCGCACGGCCAGGGACAGCAGCCCGGCCAGCAGGGAGTACGGCACGGCCAGCGCGAGCGCGACGTGCAGTACGCCGATCCGGGCCCGGTCCGGGACCTCGACGGCCCGCATCAGCCAGCCGCCGCTGCGGTGCAGCAGCATTCCGGGCAGTACGGCCAGGCCGAGCGGCAGCAGGCCGACCCTGCCGTGTTCCAGGGAGAACCCGGCGTGGTGCGCCACCAGCCAGAAGTTGACCGCGGTACGGAACACCCCGGGCAGCCCAGGGCCGAGCGCGGTCCTCGGCGCGGCGATCCAGCCGATCAGCGTGATGGTGGTGAGTACGGCCAGCCCGATCCCGGCGCTCCAGGCGGCCGCCACCAGCCCCTTCACGGCCAGCGGGCGGCCCCCGTCCATCCCCTTGATCGGCGCCTTCTTCGGCAGCGCCTTGGTCCTGGGCCTGGGAACCTGGGCGGCCTTCGGCCTCGTCGCTTCGCTCACGCCCTCATGCTGGCAGCCGAACCGCCCACCCCACCGCCCGTACGCCCGGCGTGTCGCCTTTCGTCCTCAGGCCGCGCGGCTTCGGCGGTGGGAGGTGATGAGGTCGGCGTAGCGGCGGCCGCTGCCCTTGATGGTCCGGCGCTGCGTCGGGTAGTCGACGTGGACCAGTCCGAAACGCTTGTCGTAGCCGTACGCCCACTCGAAGTTGTCCAGCAGGGACCACGCGAAGTAGCCGGCGAGCGGGACGCCTCTGCGCACGGCGCGGGCGCACGCCGCCACGTGCTCCTCCAGGTAGGCGCTGCGCTCGGGGTCGTCGACCTGACCGTCCGGGCCGACCACATCGCGGAAGGCGGCACCGTTCTCCGTGACGTACAGCTGCCGGGCGCCGTACTCCTCGGTGACCCGTACGAGCAGCTGCTCCAGGCCCCTGGCGTGCACCTCCCAGTCCATCGCCGTGAGCCGGGCCCCGGGCACCGGTACCTGCCTGGCGTACGGGATGGGCCCGGACGGGTCGTCGGTCACCACGTTGCGGAAGTAGTAGTTCACCCCCAGCCAGTCCAGCGGGGCCGCGATGGTCTCCAGGTCGCCCGCGCGGATCGGCAGGTCCACCGCATAGAGCCGGAGCATGTCCTCGGGGTATCCGCGGCCGTGGATCGGGTCGAGCCACCAGCGGTTGGTGTGACCGTCGGCGCGCACCGCGGCGGCGTGGTCGGCCTCGCTGCCGGAGGCCGGTTCGCACGGGCTGAGGTTGTTGACGATGCCGATCCTCGCCCCCGGGTCGACGGCGCGGACGGCCTGTGCCGCGAGCCCGTGACCGAGATGCAGATGGTAGGAAGCCAGGACGGCCGTGGTCAGGTCGGTCAGGCCGGGGGCCATCCTGCCCTCAAGGTGACCGATCCAGGCCGAGCACAGCGGCTCGTTGAGGGTCGCCCAGTCGGTGACCCGGTCGGCGAGCCGGTCGGCGACCACGGCCGCGTAGTCGGCGAAGCGCTCGGCCGTCTCGCGGACCGCCCAGCCGCCCCGATCCTGCTGGGCCTGCGGGAGGTCCCAGTGGTAGAGCGTGGCGAACGGGGTGATGCCCGCATCGAGGAGCGCGTCGGTGAGCCGGTCGTAGAAGGCCAGGCCCGCCGCGTTGGGCCTGCCGGCTCCGGCCGGCAGGATGCGCGGCCAGGCGATCGAGAACCGGTAGGCGGTCAGGCCGAGCGTGCGCATCAGGCCGATGTCCTCGGGCCAGCGGTGGTAGTGGTCGGCGGCGATGTCACCGGTGTCGCCCCCGGCCACCTTTCCGGGTATACGGGAGAAGGTGTCCCAGATGGAGGGTGCCCGGCCGTCTGCCTCCACTGCTCCCTCGATCTGATACGCGGAGGTCGCCGCACCCCAGACGAAGGAGGCCGGGAGAGTACTGAGGTCGTTCACAGACTGCCTTTCTCGCATGGTCATTTTACGGCGCCGGCGGTTAGCCCGGCGACCAGATAGCGCTGGAGGAGCAGGAACCCGGCGACCACGGGAACGCTCACGACGAGCGAGGCGGCCATCACCTGGTTCCAGTACACATCGTTCTGGCTCGCGTAGCTCTGCAGGCCGACGGCGAGGGTACGGGTGTCGTCATTGGTCATCACGGAAGCGAAGAGCACCTCGCCCCAGGCGGTCATGAACGCGTAGACGCCGACCGCGACGATGCCGGGGATCGCGACCGGGACCACGATCCGCAGCAGGGTGCGGAGCGGACCGCAGCCGTCCACCAGGGCGGCCTCGTCCAGGTCGCGCGGGATGCCGTCGAAGTACCCGACCAGCATCCAGATCGAGAACGGCAGGGAGAAGGTGAGATAGGTGATGATCAGGCCGGCCCGGCTGCCGTACAGCGCGATCCCGGTGGCGTTCCCGATGTTGACGAAGATCAGGAACAGCGGGAGCAGGAACAGGATACCGGGGAACATCTGGGTGGACAGCACGGTCACTGTGAACAGCCGCCGGCCGCGGAACCGGTAGCGGCTGACCGCGTACGCGGCGAAGATCGCGATGACCACCGAGCAGACCGTCGCGCTCGTCGCCACGATCAGCGAGTTGAGGAAGTAGCGGGCCAGCGGCACGGTGTGCCAGATGTCGAGGTACGGGCGGAGGGTGAAGCCGCTCGGGATCCACCGCCACTGACCCTGTACGTCCTGCAGCGGCTTCAGCGAGGAGCTGAGCATGACCAGGACGGGGGTGAGGGTGAAGACCATCAGCAGGCTGAGCACGATCCAGCGGGTGACCCGGAACCAGGTCGGGATCTTAGGCATGGGCCCCCCTCCTGCGGGAGGTGACGAACAGATAGGCGGCTGTCACCACGAGCAGGAAGAGCAGCAGGAGCACCGACATCGCCGAGCCCGAGCCGAAGTTCCAGGTGACGAACGACGCCTGGTAGATGTGGATGGAGATCAGGTCCGCTGCCTCCGGAGCGGATCGGCCGAACAGCACGTACGGCGTGTTGAAGTCGTTGAAGGTCCACAGGAAGAGGACCAGGACAAGGACCTGGTTGACCGGGCGCAGCGACGGCAGGGTGATCCTGCGGATCTGCTGCCAGACCCCGGCACCGTCCAGGGCCGCCGCCTCGTACAGATCACGGGGGATGTTCTGCAGCCCGGCCGTCAGGCACAGGAAGGCGAACGGCCAGGACCGCCACACCGCCACCGTGACGAGCGCGTAGAAGCTGTTGCCGCCGATCAGCCAGAACGGTTTGCCCGAGGTGAGGTGCAACTGGTCGTGCAGCATGTGGTTCACCAGGCCCGTGTCGTGCTGGAACATGAACGACCAGGTGATGACAGCCGCGTAGACCGGCAGCGCGTACGGGACCAGGAAGAGCGTGCGGAGCACCCCCCGCCCGCGGAAGGCGTCCTGCATGAGGATCGCCGCAGCGGTCCCGAGCAGCCAGGACAGGCCGACCACGAGCAGGGTGAACGAGCAGGTGACCAGGAACGAGTTCAGCAGCGCCTGGCCGACCGCGGCATGGAAGTCCACCGCTGTGCGGTAGTTGCCGAGGCCGGCCCACGGTGCGCCGGACCAGTTCCTGATGAAGAACTGGGTCAGCTGCTTGAAGCTCATCGCGATGCCGACGAGCATCGGCACCAGGTGGATCAGCAACTCGAGTGCGAGCGCCGGGAGCAGGAGCAGGTACGGCAGGCCGACCCTGCGCAGTCGAGCCTTCACGTCAGGAGGTCGGCATCTGCTGCTGAGCCTTGGTGAGAGCCGCCTTGACGGTGGCCGTGGTCACCGGACGTCCCGCCGCGGCATCGGCGAGCAGCCCCTTCATCGCCGTACCCACCAGGGTCTCGAACTGGCTCTCGTTGGCCACCTGCGGCAGCGGGGCCGCGCTGGTGGCGAGCACCTGGGAGAGCGTCTTCAGGTCCGGGGTGGAGAAGGCCGGGTCGCTCTGCGCGTCCGTGACGGACGGCAGCGAACTGTAGGCGATGTTGAGGATCTTCTGCTCGCCGGTACTGGTCATGAACTTCACGAATTTCAGGGCACCGTCGAGGTTGCCAGTGTTCTTGAAGACGGCCAGGTTGATGCCGGCGACCATGGAGTTCACGGCCGTGGGGCCGGACGCGGAGGCCGTCTGGAACGGGATCGGGGCCACCCCGTAGGCGTCGGCGGCCATGCCGTGCGCCTTCAGGTTGGAGGCCGCCGCCTGCCAGAGCAGCATCGAGGCCTTGCCGGTCGCGAAATCGGTGACCGACTGGTTGGCGGAGTACTCGGCGTCGCCCGGCGCGGCGATCTTGTCCTTGGCCATGAAGTCGACGTACTGCTGGATCGCGGCGACGGCCTGCGGCGAGTCGAACTGCGGCTTGCCCGCGGCGTCGAAGAAGTCCGCCCCGTGCTGCTTGGCGAAGACGAAGGCCTGGTGGATGTTCTCGGAGATGCTCGCGCCCTCCATCGCCAGCCCGAAGTGGCCGCCCGTGGTGAGCTTCTTGCCGTCGGCGACCAGCTCGTCCCAGGTGGCCGGCGGTGCGGTGATGCCCGCGGCCTGGAACTGTGCCTTGTTGTAGTAGAGGGCGTACGCCAGGGAGTAGAGCGGGACGGCGGCCGGGTCCTTGCCCGCGGCACCGGCGGAGGCGAGCGCGGCGGACACGAAGCGGTCCTTCCCGCCGATCTTCGCGAAGGTCGCGGCGTCGAACGGCAGCAGCGCGCCGGTGGCCTGGAGCGAGGCCGACCAGGTGTTGCCGATGTTGAGCACGTCGGGTCCCTGCCCGGAGGTGGCGGCGGCCAGGATCCGGTTGAGCAGGTCCGACCAGGGGACGACCTCCAGCTTGACCTTGATGCCGGTCTGCTGCTCGAACTTCGTCAGCTCCGGCGTCAGGGTCGCCTTGTCGACCTCGATGTTGGCGCCCTGGTTGCTCGCCCAGTACGTGAGGGTCTTCGGGGTGGTCTTGTTCGTGCTGGTACCGCCGCCGCAGGCCGCGGCACCGGCCGTGAGTACGGCCGCCATCACGCTTGCGGCGATTACCCTGGAGGTCTGCATGGGGGGTCCCTCTCTGGGGTGGGGTGGGCGATCTTGTAGTGAGCGAAGTCACTTTCTTCAAGTCGTGATTTAACGCTTGAGAAAAGCTCGCGTCAAGCCCTTCGGACCGATAGATTCTCTGCGGGGAGGGGAGCCCGCATGACGTATAGACGCCGGCAGACCGTACGTGACCTGCGGCGCGGGAATCGTTCGGCACTGCTGCGCCACCTGTATTTCGAGGGTCCGCTGAGCAGGCAGGAACTGGGGCGCGACACCGGCCTCAGTGCCGGCTCGATCAGCAACGTGATCGGGGAACTGGTCGCGGACGGCCTCGTGGAGGAGGCCGGCGCCGTCGAGTCCGACGGTGGCCGTCCGCGCACCCTGCTCAAGATCGCGGCTGGTCACGGCTACCTCGTCGGGGTGGACGTCGGCGAGACCCGGGTACGGGTCGCGCTGTTCGACCTGGCGCTGACCGAACTCGCGGCCACCGACCACCCGCTGTCCGACAGCGGCCACGACGTCGGCCATGTCGTGCAGCTGATCCTCGACGGGCTGGCCGCGGTACTGCGCGACACGGGAGCCGACCAGGACCGGGTACTCGGCGTCGGGGTCGGCGTGCCCGGAATCGTCGAGCAGGGCGGCGACCTCGTCGTACACGGTCAGACCATCGACTGGGAGTCGGTCCCGCTCGGCCGGCTACTGCGCACCGGCACCGAGCTGCCGCTGCACATCGACAACGGCGCCAAGACGCTCGGCCAGGCCGAGATGTGGTTCGGTGCCGGGCGTGGCGCGAAGCACGCGGTGATCGCCCTGATCGGCTCCGGGGTCGGCGCCTGCGTGATAGCCGACGGCACCCCGTACCGAGGTGCCGCGAGCAGTGCCGGGGAGTGGGGTCACACCACGTTGCAGGTCGGCGGGCGGCGCTGCCGATGCGGTGCGCGAGGCTGTCTTGAGGCGTACGTCGGGGCTGAGGCCATGCTCGAACGCTGGGACGCCGCCCCGCCGGGACTGAGTGAACAGGAGGGCCTGGCCGCGCTGCTCGGCGCCGCGGAGCGGGACCCCGCGGCCGACGCGCTGCTCAGCGAGACCGCCGAGTACCTGGGCGCCGGCATCGCCGATCTGATCAACCTCTTCAACCCGGAGCGCATCATCATCGGCGGCTGGGCCGGGCTCATGATCGGGCCCCGGCTGCTGCCCGCCGCCTGCGAGGCCGCCGCCGAGTACGCCCTGCACTACCCGTTCACGCAGACGTCCATCGAGCTGGGCATGCTCGGCCCCGACGCGGTCACCGTCGGCGCCGCCACCCTCCCCCTGGCCCGTTTCCTGGACTCGGGAGGTTCCCCGTGATCGTGTGGCCCGTACCGGACCACACGATCACGAGGGTCATGCCTACTTCAGGCCCTTCATGACGTCGCGCATGAGACGGGCGGTCTCGGAGGGGGTCTTGCCGACGCGGACGCCGACCTTCTCCAGGGCCTCCTTCTTGGCCTGCGCGGTACCGGCCGAGCCGGACACGATCGCGCCGGCGTGGCCCATCGTCTTGCCCTCCGGAGCGGTGAACCCGGCGACATAGCCGACGACCGGCTTGGTGATGTGCTGCTCGATGTAGGCGGCGGCGCGCTCCTCGGCGTCGCCCCCGATCTCACCGATCATCACGATCGCGTCGGTCTCCGGGTCGTCCTGGAAGGCCTGCAGGGCGTCGATGTGCGTGGTCCCGATGATCGGGTCGCCGCCGATGCCGATGCAGGACGAGAAGCCGATGTCGCGCAGCTCGTACATCATCTGGTACGTCAGCGTGCCCGACTTGGAGACCAGCCCGATCCGGCCCGGCGTGGTGATGTCGGCCGGGATGATGCCCGCGTTGGACTTGCCCGGCGAGGCGAGGCCAGGGCAGTTCGGCCCGATGATCCGGGTCTTGTTGCCGGTGGCCACGGCGTGCGCCCAGAAGACGGCGCTGTCATGGATCGGGATGCCCTCGGTGATCACGATGCAGAGCGGGATGCCCGCGTCGATCGCCTCGATGACAGCGTCCTTGGTGAACGCCGGCGGCACGAAGACCACCGACACGTCGGCGCCCGTCGTGGCCATGGCCTCGGCCACCGTGCCGAACACCGGACGCGACTCGCCGTCCAGGTCGACGGCGGTCCCGGCCTTGCGGGCGTTGACCCCGCCGACGACCTTGGCACCGGCCCGGTGCATCCGCCTGGCGTGCTTGAGGCCCTCCGAGCCGGTGATGCCCTGGACGATGATCTTGCTGTTCTCGGTCAGCCAGATGGCCATTACGCACCTGCCGCAGCGAGTTGGGCGGCCCGAGCGGCCGCGTCGTCCATGGTCTCGACCTGTTCGACGCCCGGCAGCGCGGCGTCGGCCAGGATCTTGCGGCCGAGCTCGGCGTTGTTGCCGTCGAGCCGTACGACCAGCGGCCGGTCAACGGTCTCACCGCGGTCGGCGAGCAGCGCGTACGCGGACACGATGCCGTTGGCGACCGCGTCACAGGAGGTGATGCCGCCGAAGACGTTGACGAAGACGCTGCGCACGTCCGGGTCGCCGAGCACGATCTCGAGGCCGTTCGCCATGACCTCGGCGGAGGCGCCGCCACCGATGTCGAGGAAGTTGGCGGGGCGTTGTCCGCCGTTGAGACCCTCGCCGGCGTAGGCCACCACGTCGAGCGTCGACATGACCAGACCGGCACCGTTACCGATGATGCCGACCGAGCCGTCGAGCTTGACGTAGTTGAGGTTCTTCGCCTTGGCCTTGGCCTCCAGCGGGTCGGCCGAGGCCTTGTCCTCGAGCGCCTCGTGCCCCTCCTGCCGGAAGGACGCGTTGTCGTCGAGGGTGACCTTGCCGTCGAGTGCGACGATCTTGCCGTCGGCGGTCAGGATCAGCGGGTTGACCTCGACCAGGGTGGCGTCCTCGTCGACGAAGACCGACCAGAGCCGCTCGATCAGCTCGGCTGCTCCGTCGAGGGCCGCCTCGGGCAGCCGGCCTGACACCGCGAGCTCACGGGCCTTCGCCAGGTCCACTCCGTCGAGCGGCGAGATCTGGATCATCCCGAGGCTCTCGTGCGGCACGTCCTCGATCTCCATGCCGCCCTCGACGGAGCAGATGGACAGGAACGTGCGGTTCGCGCGGTCGAGCAGGAAGGAGAAGTAGTACTCCTGCGCGATCGCGCTGCCCTGCTCGACGAGGACCTTGTGGACCGTGTGGCCCTTGATGTCCATGCCGAGGATCTGGGCGGCGAGTGCTTCGGCCTCTTCAGCCGAGTCGGCCAGCTTGACGCCGCCGGCCTTGCCTCGGCCACCGGCCTTGACCTGGGCCTTCACTACGACCTTCGAGCTTCCCGCGGCGATGAGTTCCGCCGCGATGGCCCGGGCCTCCTGAGGAGTATGGGCGACCTTGCCGGTGGGCACCGGTACGCCGTACTCGGCGAAGAGTTCCTTCGCCTGATGTTCGAACAGGTCCACGAGGGTTTCGTCCTTAACGGATCGACAGCCAAATGACCGCCCGGCTGGTGTCCGTCAGGCGGTCCGCTCCGGATAGGCAGCCTAGTCAACCCCGCTCCGTGATCAGGGCAGTGGGTCCCTTCCCATGGAAAAAGACCGGTACGACGATCTTGGCGGGGGTAGGTCGGCTATGGGTTTTGACCCCGTTTGCTGTACTGATAGCCGGTGATTGCTATTTGTTGGGAGAGTACGTGCGAGTCAGGACGCGGACGGTGGTCCCGGCGTTGATCGCCGCCGCCCTCACCGCGACCTGCGGTGCGACCATCCCCCGGGGTCCCCTGCCGGCCTGGCGCAGCCCCGGTCTCATCGGCGGCCTGGGCTCGCGGTACACGACCTCGGCCGTCGACCCCGCACTGGCCGTCGGCGCGTCGTACCTCCCGCACAGCTCGGTGATCGCACTGCGTGACGGGCGGGCGCTGCTCATCCCGTCCGGCTCGGAGACGCCGCAGATCCTGCCCATGCGCGACCCGCAGGTGACCGCCGCCGTACACAGCGACCGGAGCTGGCTGGCGAGCGGGCAGATCCCGGGGCGGACCGCCGCCGAGCGGGACATGGCCGCGCGCGCCCTCCTCGACCTGCGGCTGCTGACCGGACCCAACGGGGCCTCGGCCGCGTCCTGGTTCGGCTCGTGGAACTATGTCTGGCCCCGTGACGCCGCCTTCACCGCGGCCGCCTTCATGGTCACCGGTCATGTCGCCGAGGCCCGGCGGATCCTGCGGTTCCTGTCCGAGGCCCAGAACCACGACGGCCTGTGGGCGGCGCGATACAACGCCGACGGCACCGCGGTCGCCGACGGGCGGCGGATCCAGCTCGACGGGCTCGGCTGGGTGCTCTGGTCCACCTGGCTGCTGCACGAGACCGGTTCGGACACCGGCGACCTGTGGCCGATGGTCCGGCAGGCCGCCGACCGGATGTCCCGCTCACTCGGCCGCGACAGGCTGCCGCCGGTCTCCTCCGACTACTTCGAGCGGTCCCCGGCCGGCGAACAGGCGCCGCACCGGCCCACGCTGGGAGTGTCCGCGCCGATCCTGGCCGGGTTGCGGGCCGCCGCCGCGCTGGCTGCGGACCGGGGCGCCACCGACCGGGCCCGGCGCTGGCGGGCCGCCGCCAGACGGCTGTCGGCGGCGATCACCCGGTGGTACGGGCCGTACGGCTATCCCCGTTCCCCCGTCCGCAACGGGAACCTGGACGCCTCTGTGACCTTTCTCGCACCGCCGTTCGCGCCGCCGTCCGCCGAGATGGACACGGCGGTGCTGTCCGCCGCGTCGAAGCTGCGGCTGCCGGACGGCGGGGTGCTGCCCGGCCAGAACTGGCCAGGCGGCCGGACCGAGGCCTGGACCCCGGAGACGGCCATGTTCGCGCTGGCCGCCGCCGCGTCGGGCCGCAGCGCGGAGGCCACCGGCTGGCTGGACTGGCTCCGTGCCCACCGCACCAGCCTGGGCGTACTCCCGGAGAAGGTCGACGACCACGGACGCCCCTCCTCGGTCGCCCCCCTCGGCTGGACCGACTCCCTGGTCCTGCTCGCCCTCCACACCCTCGACCACCAGCTCCCCAGAGCGGGTTAGGTGCTTGGGCCGCGTGGCCCGGACTGAGGAGCGAGGAACGAGTGACGAGGGAAGGCCGCGCGTAAGGGCCCAAGCACCGCGCGAGCGGAGCGAGCGCCAGCAGCTAGAGCTTTTCCACGGGGGCGTAGCGGAGGATCAGGCGCTTGACGCCGTACTCGCCGCCGAAGTCGATGCTCGCGGCCGCCTTCTCGCCCAGGCCGTCGACGGTCACGACCGTGCCCAGGCCGAACGAGTCGTGGGTGACCTTGTCGCCCGCCGAGAGCGCCGGCACCTGGCGGTTGCCGGGTGAGCGGACGCCGGGACGCTGGGCCAGCGAGGCCATCGAGGGCTGCGCGGCTGCGCGCTCCCAGACGACCAGGCTGTCGGGCACCTCGGCGAGGAACCGCGAGGCCGGGTTCATCTGCGGGGCGCCCCACGAGGAACGCATCGAGGCCCGGGTGACGTACAGCCGCTGGCGGGCGCGGGTGATGCCGACGTAGGCCAGCCGCCGCTCCTCCTCCAGCTCCTTGGGGTTCGACATGGCGCGCAGGTGCGGGAAGACCCCGTCCTCCATGCCGGTGAGGAAGACCGTCGGGAACTCCAGGCCCTTCGCGGTGTGCAGGGTCATCAGTGTGACGACGCCCTGGTCGCTGTCGGGGGCCCGCTCGCCGGGCGGCACGGGGCCGCCCTTGGCACCGGGGATCGAGTCCGCGTCGGCGACCAGAGCCACCTGCTCCAGGAAGTCGACCAACCGCCCGGCCGCGCTCTCCCCGTCGAGGCGATCTTCGTACTCCCTGGCCACGGCTTCGAATTCGTGCAGGTTCTCGATGCGGGTCTCGTCCTGCGGGTCGCGGGAGGCCTGCAGCTCGGCCAGGTAGCCGGACTTGACCAGGATGTCCTCGATCAGCTGGGCGGGGGTCATCGTCTCCACCGACGCGCGCAGTTCGTCGAGGAGCGCGACGAAGTCGCGGACCGCGTTCACCGAGCGGGTGGCCATCCCCGGCACGTCCTCCGGCCGCCGCGAGGCCTGCCAGAAGCTGATCCGCTCGCGCGAGCCGTACGCCTCGATGCACGCCTCGGCGCGGTCGCCGATGCCGCGCTTGGGCACGTTGATGATGCGCCGCAGCGAGACCGTGTCCTCGGGGTTGGCCAGCACCCGCAGGTAGGCCAGCAGGTCGCGGACCTCCTTGCGCTCGTAGAATCGCACCCCGCCGACGACCTTGTACGGCAGGCCGACGCGGATGAAGACCTCTTCGAAGACCCGGGACTGCGCGTTGGTCCGGTAGAAGATCGCCACGTCACGAGGCCTGACGTTCTGGTGGTCGGTGAGCCTGTCGACCTCCTGCGCGACGAACGCGGCCTCGTCGTGCTCGTTGTCGGCCACATAGCCGATGATCTTCTCGCCGTCGCCCTGGTCGGACCAGAGCCGCTTGGGCTTGCGGTCGGCGTTGCGCTCGATGACCGCGTTGGCCGCCGACAGGATCGTCTGCGTGGAGCGGTAGTTCTGTTCGAGCAGGATCGTCTCGGCGTTCGGGTAGTCCCGCTCGAACTCCAGGATGTTGCGGATCGTCGCGCCCCGGAAGGCGTAGATCGACTGATCGGCGTCACCGACCACGCACAGTTCCGCCGCACCGATCTCCTCGACGGGCGCGGTCAGCTCCCTGACCAGCTGGTACTGCGCGTGGTTGGTGTCCTGGTACTCGTCGACCATGACGTGCCGGAACCGGCGCCGGTAGTGCTCGGCGGCCTCCGGGAAGACCTGCAGCAGGTTGACCGTGGTCATGATGAGGTCGTCGAAGTCCATCGCGCCGGCCTGTTGCAGGCGCGCCTGGTACATCTCGTACGCCTGCGCCAGCGTCTGCTCCATGTGGGTGGCGGCGCGGCTCTTGTACGTCTCGTAGTCGATCAGCTCGTTCTTCAGGTTGCTCACCTGGGCCGAGAACGACTTGGGCGGGTACCTCTTGGGATCGAGGTCGAGCTCCCGGCAGACCAGCGCCATCAGCCGGTTCGCGTCGGCCTGGTCGTAGATGGAGAAACCGGTCGGGAAGCCCATCCGCTTGGCCTCGCGCCGCAGGATCCGCACGCAGGCCGAGTGGAAGGTCATCACCCACATGGCCTTGGAGCGCGGGCCGACGAGGGCGTCGACGCGTTCCTTCATCTCCCCGGCGGCCTTGTTGGTGAAGGTGATCGCGAGGATCTGGCCCGGGTGCACGTCGCGTTCGCCGAGCAGATGGGCGATCCGGTGGGTGAGCACCCGGGTCTTGCCCGAGCCCGCACCCGCCACGATGAGCAGCGGCCCACCAGCGTGCACGACGGCGGCACGCTGCTGGGGGTTCAGTCCATCGAGCAGCGGGTGTGCAGAGTTCTCAGGCATCACCCGCGAGTCTAAAGCCGACCCCCGACGCTTTCGGCCCCCTCTCGTTGACCCGTGGCGTTTCCCGCACCGTTCGGCGAATCGGTGCGGGAAACGCCACGGGTCAACGGAAGGAAGGGGGGGCGATCGGTGTTGGAAGGAGGCGGGACTCCGAGGCTTAGGGTGATCAACGTGACGAACGCACTACCCGACAGTGAGATCAGCAGGGTGCTGGCCGTGATGGCGCACCCGGACGACATCGACTTCTCGGCGGCCGGGACGATCGCCGGCTGGACCGACAACGGCATCGAGGTGACCTACCTCATGGTCACCGACGGGGACGCCGGCGGCTTCGACCCCGCAGTGCCGCGCAGCGAGATCGCCGGGATCAGGCAGGCCGAGCAGCGGGCCGCCGCCAAGTGCGTGGGCGTCGAGGACGTACGGTTCCTCGGCTACCGGGACGGGGTGGTCGAGGCGACGCTGGGGCTGCGCAGGGACATCGCCAGGGTGATCCGGCAGGTGCGTCCCGACCGGATGATCATCCCGAACCCGGAGCGCACCTACGATCGCGTCGCGGCCAGTCACCCCGATCACCGGGCGGTCGGCTCGGCGGCGCTGGACGCCGTCTACCCCGACGCCCGCAATCCGTACACCTTCACCGACCTCGTCGAAGTGGAGGGCCTTGCGGCCTGGACGGTCAAGGAGGTGTGGATCTCCGGCGGACCCACCCCGAACAGGTACAACGACATCACCCCGCACTTCGAGCGGAAGGTCGCCGCGCTGCGGGCGCACGCCAGCCAGACCGGTCACATGGACGGCCTGGAGGACATGCTGCGCGGCTGGCTCACCCGCAACGCCGAGAGCGCGGGCCTGCCCGAAGGCACCCTGGCCGAGGTCTTCCAGGTGATCCCCACCGCCTGATCGCCACTGGTAGCGTGCGAGCGGCACACGAGCGAACAGGGGCCCCCATGACCATGCCCGAGTCCCAGCGCCAGCAGCAGCTGCCCGAGTCCGCCAAGGCCCGGCTGCAGGCCGGCGGCGGCGAGTTCTTCACCTCCGACCTGTCGGTCAACGAGTTCGTGCTCACCACCCAGGCCGGGTTCGAACCGCTGGGCCTGGTGATGGGCACCTGCATCTACCACATCGGCATGCAGCAGGGCCGCTGGAACGTCAGCCAGGAGCTGCCGTTCCTGACCCAGGCGCTCTACAACGCCAGGGAGCTGGCGATGTCGCGGATGGAGTCGGAGGCCGCCGCGCTGAACGCCGACGGGGTGATCGGGGTGGAGGTACGGTCGGCGAGCTACGCGATGTCCTCCGACGTGATCGAGTTCGTCGCCGTGGGCACCGCGGTACGAGCGGACGGGACGAACATCCAGCCGGGCGCGCTGAAGACCCCGCAGGGCAGGCCGTTCACCTCGCACCTGTCGGGGCAGGACTTCTGGACACTGTTCCAGCACGGCTGGGCGCCCCGGGCACTGGTCATGGGCACCTGCGTCTACCACGTCGCGCACATGTCCTTCCGGCAGGTGCTGCAGAACCTGGGGGCCAACACCGAGCTCGGCATCTACACCCAGGCGGTGTACGACGCCCGCGAGATCTCGATGGCCCGGATGCAGTACGAGGGCCAGCAGGTCGGCGCGAACGGCGTGGTCGGCGTGAGCGTGACCGAGGACGACTGGATCTGGGGTGAGCATGCCATCGAGTTCTTCGCCATGGGCACGGCGGTGGCCCGCTTCAAATCCGATGCCGCACCGGTGACGCCGACGATGACGATGCCGCTGACGGGCTGAGCTTGCCCGTGTGACGAATGGTGTCCTAGCGTGCGGGTCACCGACCAGGGAGCCCTCCATGCCGTACAGCGTCGAGACCACCGTGTCCTCCTCCGCTCCGCCCGAGGTCGTCTTCGAGCACATCGCCGTGGCGGAGGCCTGGGCGAAGTGGGCGCGGTTCCCGCAGGCCCGGCAGGAGCGGGCCGGCGACGACAGCCCACGCGGCCTGGGGTCGATCCGCCGGATCTGGCCGGCCCGTGAGCAGACGGTGGCGTACGACCCGTCCCGCCACTACGCGTACATCCTGCTGGCGGGCGGTCCGATCAAGGACTACCGGTCGGATGTACGGCTTGAGCCCGCGGACACAGGCACGACCATCCACTGGGGCGCCACGTTTCAGCCCCGCATCCCGGGCACCGGCGCCGTCCTGAAGCCGGTGGTGGCCGGGATGATCCGTTACCTGGCGAGAGGCCTGGCCGCCCACACCGGCCGCTGCCCCGCGAGCTGCCCCGCACACAAGTAGAGCACCGGCAAAAATCTCATCATCCGGTCAGCGCGGTGCCTCGCCATGCGGCACACCACTTCTACGATCGCTGCGGTTACCGCTCTGATCGGGGGGGACGAATGCGGCGCATCGGCTGGGCTTGCGGACTCGCACTGTCACTGATTGTCACCGCTTGCGTACCCAAAGTAGACAGAGCCACACGGGAGGTCGCCGACCGGGCCGCACCGCCGCAGGTGCGGAGCACCGCCGTCGTGGCGCACACCTTGGGATACAGCCCCCACGGGCTGCGCCAGAACGTCGCGGACTACCTCGCGGACCGGCCGGGCCGGGCCGCGGTGATGGTCCGGGACCTGCGCACCGGGGCCTCGTTCGGCTGGTCACCGCACAGCAGCTTCATGACCGCCAGCATCGTCAAGGTCGACATCCTCGCCGGGCTGCTCCTGCTCCGCCAGGACCAGCATCTGGGCCTGTCCGAGAACGAGCAGGAGGCGGCGGCCCGCATGATCCGCTTCAGCGACAACAAGGCGGCCGACACCCTCTACCGTGAGGTGGGCATGGGCGCGGGTCTCACCCTCCTGGACCGGCGGCTCGGGCTCCGCGAGACCTTCCCGTACTCGACCAGCTGGGGCTCCAGCGACACCACTCCGGCAGACCAGATCCACCTGCTGCACCAGCTCACCGACGAGTCCAGCCCGCTCCGGCCGGCCGCACGCAGGTACGTGCTGCGGTTGATGAGCGGGGTGGCACCGGAACAGGCCTGGGGGATCAGCGCCGCCGCCGAGGACGGCGAGATGATAGCACTGAAGAACGGCTGGGTGCCGCTGCGCTACCAGGGCACCGGCTGGGAGATCAACAGCGTCGGCCGGATCATCGGTAGGTCGCACGACTTCCTGGTCGCGGTGATGACGACCGGGAACCCGAGCATGGACGCCGGGATCGAGACCGCCGAGCACCTCGCCGACCTCGTCGTCTCCACCCTCCGCCACGCCCGCTGACACCGGACCGGGCGGCCCGGGTCAGACCAGGCGGCGCGCGGCGGCCCAGCGGGAGAGCTCGTGCCGGTTGGAGAGCTGGAGTTTGCGCAGCACCGACGACACGTGCGTCTCGACGGTCTTCACCGAGATGAAGAGCTCTTTGGCGATCTCCTTGTACGCGTAGCCCCGGGCGATCAACCGCAGGACCTCGCGCTCCCGCTGGGTGATCTGGTCCAGCTCGGGGTCGATCGCGGGCGCGTCCGTCGCGGAGAAGGCATCGAGCACGAACCCGGCGAGCCGGGGCGAGAACACCGCGTCCCCCTCGGCGACCCTGCCGATCGCGTCGGTCAGCTCCGGTCCCGAAATGGTCTTGGTGACGTACCCGCGCGCGCCGCCCCGGACCACGCCGATCACGTCCTCGGCCGCGTCGGACACCGACAGCGCCAGGAACTTCGCCTGGGTCGAGCCGTGCAGCCTGCGCAACACCTCGATGCCACCGCCGCCCGGCAGGTGCACGTCGAGCAGCACCACCTCCGGTCCGGCCTCCTTGATCACCGCGACCGCGGAGTCCACGTCGAAGGCCTCCCCCACCACCTCGATCCCGGCTCCCAGCTCGGCCTTCACGCCGGTACGGAACATCTGGTGGTCGTCGACCAGCACCACGGTCGTCACAGCGCCCGCTCCGCTCGCACGGCGAATGGCGTCACTTCCTGGGCTCCCTCTTGAACTCCAGGCGCACTTCGGTGCCCTCTCCCGGTGCGGTACGGATCGTGGCGGTGCCGCCGTTGCGTTCCATACGTCCGATGATGGACCCTCGTACGCCCATCCGGTCGGTCGGTATGGCATCGATGTCGAAACCCTTCCCCCGGTCCCGTACGAAGATCTCGACGGAATCGCCCTCCACCTCGGCGTAGACCGACACCGAACCGGCCCCGGAGTACTTCGCCGCGTTCACCATCGCCTCCCTGGCCGCCTGCAGGACCGCCACCAGGCGCATGTCGCCCCCGGCCATGCGATCACCGGAGTCCCCCCGCGGTTCGCTCAGTGCGCAGTCGCCGACGCAGACGACCTCGACGGGCACCCCGTGATGGTCCTCCACCTCTCCGGCGATCTTCTGTACGGCGGCCGCGAACATCTCGTCGGGATCGGCCCGGGGCGCGTACAGCCAGGTGCGGAGCTCGCGCTCCTGGGACCGGGCCAGCCGCGCCACCTCACGGGGATCGTGCGCGTTGCGCTGGATGAGGGTGAGCGTGTGCAGCACCGAGTCGTGTACATGCGCGGCCAGTTCGGCCCGTTCCTCCGACCGGACCCGCTCCCGGCGCTCGGTGTCCAGGTCCTGCCAGAGCCGCAGCAGCCACGGCGTGGCGATCACGGCGACCCCGGTGAGGATGACGGCAGTGGCGATGAAGACCTGGCGGACCTGGTCCGCCTGGACCCGCTGTGCCACGAAGGTGCCGATGCCCACGATCACCAGGAGGGCGCCGAGCAGGCTGCGCCGCCACATCCGCCTCAGCGGATGCGCGGTGGTACGCATCCAGCGCTGCCGCTGGTCGCCACTGGCCTGCTGCCAGAGGATCGCGCCACCGAGCCCGACGACCACCACCGGCCAGAGCGCCGCCTGCGCCGCGTCGGCCGAAGCCGTGAGCAGCGACGCTCCCACCGTGAGCGCACCGTAGGAGAGCACCTGGATCCAG
Organism: Actinomycetes bacterium; assembly: GCA_025964615.1. Lineage (GTDB taxonomy): Bacteria > Actinomycetota > Actinomycetes > Streptosporangiales > Streptosporangiaceae > RYN-227. The sequence goes on along the minus strand of JAOPYM010000444.1, from coordinate 6,539 downwards.
TCGCGCCCGCGGTGCGGCTCGTACCGCTGCGGAACAAGCACCCAGAACGCCAGGTACGCGGCGAGCCCGATCCCGTCGGCGACGATCGTCAGCACGAAGGCGAGGCGCACGATCACCACCTCGAGGCCCAGGTGCTGGGCCAGGCCGGCACAGACTCCGGCCACCAGCCGCCCATCGGCACGCCGGTCCAGCCGGCCGGTCTGCCGTGCCTCCTCGCTCATCACTCCCAGATGGTCACACGCCGGAGCGGTGATCCGCATCAGGGCGTGACCCTGGTGGCCATCAGGGTCGACTCCGGGGAGTCCCCGATACCGCGCCCGCGTGCCGGGGCTCAGGATGGTGGCCATGACCGAGGAAACGATCGTGCCGCAGGACGACCCGCCGCCAGGCCGCCGGCTGGTCAGGGCCGGCAACGGCCGCCTGATCGCAGGCGTCTGCGGTGGGCTCGGCGCCTGGACCGGCATCGACCCGGTGATCTTCCGGGTCGTCTTCGCGGTCCTCGCCCTCTCCCAGGGCCAGGGCATCCTGCTGTACATCGCGGCGGCGCTCCTCATGGCACCGGACGACGGTCGTCCCGCCCCGGCCGAGAACCTGTTCAAGCGGCGCTTCGACGGTGAGGCCGTACTCGCGATCCTGGCCACCCTGCTCGGCGTCAGCATGATGTGGAGCCTGGCCGGCGGCCTCGCCGGCCTGGTCCTCAGCGGCCCGGTCACCGCCTTCACAGTGCTCGCACTGGCCCTGCTGGTCGCGCAGCACCGGGGCGTCAACCTGCTGCACGAGCTCCGCGGGCTGCCGCAGCGGTTCCAGGGCCACCCGCAGGAGCCCGGCTTGGGACCGCAGGCCGGGCGGTCCCGCACCGAACCGCTCGCCGAGGGAATGATCGACCTCGCCGGCCTGAGCGGCACCCCCAGCACTCCGTACGAACCCGGGGCACGCGAGCGTGCGGCCTACGAGCCCGCTTTCGGGCCCGGCGAGTGGCCCGAATACCACCCGTACCAGCCGAAGCGGACGCCCAGGCCCCGGTCCGCACTGTTCCGCATCGTCTTCCCGCTCGCCCTGCTGGCCGGTGCCGTCACGGTCCCGTTCACCTCGCGGCACCCGTGGGACGTGCGGACGGAGATCGCGCTGGCGACCGCACTCGCAATCGTCGCGCTGGGCCTTTTCATCGGCGCCTGGCGAGGCCGTACCGGAGGACTCATGGCCATCGGAACCCTGCTCTCCCTGTCCCTCATCACCACCTCGGCCGTCGGCGACCTCACCCCTGGAGGCAGGGTCGGGCATGTCATCTGGCGGCCGGTCGACGTGACCACATCCGAGCAGACGTACAAGCTGACGGCGGGAGACGCCCGGCTCGACCTCACCGCGCTGCGGCTCAGGCCGGGCCAGCGGATCCAGGTCCGGGCCGAGCTGGGAATCGGGCAGCTACTGATCACCGTGCCCCGCGCCGCCAGGGTCGAGCTGAATGCCACCGTGACGCTCGGCGACCTGTCAGTCGACCAGCAGACGATCGGAGGCCCTCGGGTGAGAGTGACCCGGATACTGCTCCCCGAAGTTCCGCAGAAGCAACCCCCGGTCATCGAGCTCACCGTTCGGGGCAGGGCGGGCGACGTGGAGGTGAACCGTGCATAACGGCCAAGGACGCAGATTCGACTGGGGGTCGCTGGTCGCCGCCCTGTTCTTCCTGGCGGTGGCCGTACGGTTCCTGATCTACGGTTTCGGGAGATCGGTCGCCCCGATCGAGGTCACCCTCCCGGTCGTGCTGATCGGCCTCGGCGTGGTCAGCCTGACCCGGATCCTCACCCGCTCCCGGCGCCGCTCCCCCTGAGACCGGCTCCGTCCTCAGTGCGTGAAGTGAGCGTGCAGGGTGATGGCGTAGGCGGGGCCCGGGTTGTGGAGTTCGTGCAGGTGACCGCCGCCGCGTACGCGCACCCGGTTGGCGCGCAGCTCCCTCTCGGTGGCGCCGTCCGAGGAGACGGTGACCTCGACCAGTTCCCCGGCGACCACCGCGGAGACCGACGTCTCCCCGTCGTGATCATGCGGGCCGGTACCGGACCGTGGTGGCCAGGTGGTCAGCCAGAGCCGTACCCCGTCGGTGTCCTCCAGCGGAACCCGCACCGAACCGGCAGGGTCGAAGCGCACCAGGTGCCACCAGTCGGCGGGGCGGGCGGCCAGGTCGTGGATGCGGGTCGCCAGCTGGCCGACGGTGAGCGGGCCCCGGAGCGCGGACCGGCCATGCGGGTCATCCTGGCCACGCATGCCCAGGTCGGGAATGACGTCTTCAAGCCGGATAGTGAGATCCACCGGGAAGTCCTTCGTGTACGGGCGCGGAGACAGCCCAGGAGAACGGTCAGAACCGGGAAAGCCGCTGAGACGGACAGGTCAGCGACAACAACACGAAGGACACAGCGCGCCGGCCACGGGGCGGAGGCCCAGGTGGCTGGATACGGCAGAATGCGCTGGCATGTGCTCTAGGAGACACTCCGTCACCCTCCGCTGTCAAGTCGGCGCAGCCATATCTTGGTGAAATAGGTCACATCAAGGTCTGGTGCGCACTCGGGGCGAGGCATACGTTCGAAAGGTTCCCCCTCAACTTCCACCCCTCAACGAGGAGGCCGGATGCCCCGGATCAAGGTCGAGGTCGACGGTGTGACGTACGAGGACGACGTCGAACCGCGACTCCTGCTTGTCCACTATCTGCGTGATCGGCTGGGGAAGGTCGGTACCCCGGTCGGCTGTGACACCACCAACTGCGGAGCCTGCACCGTCCTGATGGACGGGATGTCGGTGAAGAGCTGTTCCGTCCTCGCCGTACAGGCCGACACCCACGACATCACCACCATCGAGGGCCTGAGGATCAACGGCGCACTGCACCCGATGCAGGAGGCATTCCACTCCGAGCACGGGCTGCAGTGCGGCTACTGCACGCCGGGCATGATCATGGCCTCGATCGACCTGCTGAGGGAGAACCCAGACCCCTCCGACGAGGAGATCCGTGAGGGCCTGGAGGGCAACCTGTGCAGGTGCACCGGTTACCAGAACATCGTGCGGGCGGTCCGGTCCGCCGCTCACGAGATGAGCCACAGCGAGGTGACGAGCCATGACTGAGGTCGGCACCGCTCGCAAGCGCTCAGAGGATGCCCGGTTGATCACCGGGAACACCCAGTGGACCGACAACATCCAGCTGCCGGGGATGCTGTACGTGGCGTTCCTGCGCAGCCCGTACGCACACGCCCGGATCGTCAACGTCGACACCTCGGCGGCCCTGGACAGGCCGGGAGTGGTCGCGGTCTTCAGCGGCGCGGACCTGGCCGGCGAACAGGGCGGGCTGCCCTGCGCATGGGTCGTCACCCCGGACATGGTGCTGCCCGACCACCCGCCGATCGCGGTCACCGAGGTGCGGTACTCCGGTGAGCCGGTGGCCTGCGTGGTGGCGCGCGACCGGTACGCCGCGGCCGACGCCCTCGAGGCCATCGATGTGGACTACGAGCCGCTGCCGCCCGTCCTGGACATGCAGGCGGCCCTGGCCGAGGGCGCCGATCTGGTGCACTCCGACAAGGGCACCAACAAGTCCTACACCTGGGTCTTCGCCAACGGCGACCTGGACGCCGCGTTCCTCGACGCGGCCGTGGTCATCGAACGCGAGTACGTGCAGCAGCGGCTGATCCCCAGCGCGATGGAGCCCCGTTCGGTGGTCTGCCAGCCGTTCGGCGATCAGATGACGGTGTGGTCCTCCACCCAGATCCCGCACATCCTGCGGGTCATGCTGGCGAGCGTCACCGGCGTGCCCGAGCAGAACCTGCGGGTGATCGCCCCGGACGTCGGCGGAGGCTTCGGTTCCAAGCTGCAGGTGTACGGCGAGGAGGTCATCACGCTGATCCTGGCCCGCAAGCTGGGCAAGCCGGTGAAATGGACCGAGTCGCGCAGCGAGGGCAACCAGACCGTGCACCACGGCCGGGACCAGATCCAGCGGCTCCGGCTGGCCGCCGACGCCGACGGGCGGATCCGCGGCCTGAACGTGGACCTGCTCGCCGACATGGGCGCGTACCTCATGCTGGTCACGCCGGGCATACCGCTGCTCGGCGCGTTCATGTTCCCCGCCATCTACAAGATGGACGCGTACAGCTTCACCTGCACCGGCGTGTTCACCACCAAGATGCCGACCGACGCCTACCGCGGCGCGGGGCGGCCGGAGGCCACGTTCGCCATCGAGCGGCTGATGGACGAATTGGCACACGAGCTGGACCTGGATCCGATCGAGGTACGGCGGCGGAACTGGATCAAGCACGACGAGTTCCCGTACGAGACCGTCTGCGGGCTGACCTACGACTCGGGCAACTACGAGGCCGCGACCGAGAAGGCGCTGCAGTTGTTCGAGTACGACAAGCTGCGCGCCGAGCAGGCCGACCGCCGGGAACGGCACGACACCGTACAGCTCGGCATCGGCGTCTCGACCTTCACTGAGATGTGCGGACTGGCCCCCTCCCGGGTGCTCGGTTCGCTGTTCTACGGGGCGGGCGGCTGGGAGCACTCGGCCGTGCGGATGCTGCCGACCGGCAAGGTCGAGGTCCTCACCGGCTCGTCCGCGCACGGCCAGGGACACGAGACGGCGTGGGCGCAGATCGCCTCCGACGCGCTCGGCGTGCCGTTCGAGGACGTACGGGTCCTGCACGGCGACACGGCGATCTCGCACAAGGGACTGGACACCTACGGCTCCCGGTCCCTGGTGGTCGGCGGGGTCGCACTGGTCGGCGCCTGCGTCAAGGTGGTCGACAAGGCACGTGTCGTCGCCGCGCATCTCCTTGAGGCCGACGCGTCCGACCTCACGTTCGAGAACGGCCGGTTCTCGGTACGAGGCGTACCGGAACAGGGCATGTCCATCCAGGAGATCGCGGGCGCCACGTTCGCGGCGCACAACCTGCCGGACGGGATCGAGCCGTCGCTCGACTCCGAGGCCACTTTCGACCCGGAGAACTTCTCGTTCCCGCACGGCACGCACCTGTGCGCCGCCGAGGTGGACACCGAGACCGGGTTCGTGAAGATCCGGAAGTACGTGGCGGTGGACGACATCGGCAAGGTCGTCAATCCGCTGATCGTGGAGGGCCAGGTGCACGGCGGGCTCGCGCAGGGCATCTCCCAGGCCCTCTACGAGGAGGCCGTGTACGACGTGGACGGCAACCTGCAGACCACCACGCTCGCCGACTACCTGGTGCCGTCGGCGTCCGACCTGCCGACCTTCACCACCGACCGTACCGAGACACCGGCGACCACCAACCCGCTCGGGGTGAAGGGCGTCGGCGAGGCCGGCACCATCGCCTCGACCCCGGCGGTCGTCAACGCCATCGTCGATGCGCTCCGCCCGTTCGGGGTGTCCGACGTCCGGATGCCATGTACGCCCGAACGCGTCTGGCGCGCCCTCCAGGAAGGGGTCGCCCAGTGATCCCCGGATCGTTCGACTACCTGCGGCCCACCACCATCGGCGAGGCCGTCTCCGCGCTCGCCGAATCCGGCGAGGACGCCAAGGTACTGGCCGGCGGGCAGAGCCTGATGCCGCTGCTGCGGCTCCGGCTCGCCCTGCCCGAGGTGCTGGTCGACCTCGACCACGTGGCGGAGCTGCGGGAGATCAGGGACACCGGTGACTCGGTGTTCATCGGCGCGATGGCCACCCACCATCAGGTCATCAAGGACCCGCTGGTGCGGGCCCACGCGCCGTTGATCGCCCAGGCCACCGCGACGGTCGCCGATCCGGCGGTACGGCACCGGGGCACCCTCGGCGGGTCGCTCGCGCACGCCGATCCGGCCGGGGACCTGCCCGCCGTGATCCTCGCGCTCGACGGCGTGCTGATCGCCCAGTCAGCGCACGGCCCCAGGGAGATCCCCGCCGCGGACTTCTTCGAGGACTACCTGACCTCGGCTCTGGAGCCCGCGGAACTGCTGCTCGGGGTGCGGATCCCCAAGCTCGGAACTGGCTGGGGCTTCCACTACGAGAAGTTCCACCGGACCGCGCAGGCCTGGGCCATCGTCGGGGTGGCCTGCGGGGTCCGCCGGGCGAACGGGGCCATCGAAGAGTGCCGCGTGGCGCTCACCAACATGGGTCCGGCTCCGGTACGGGCGCACGAGGTGGAACGGGCGCTGCTCGGCCGGGTGGCGACGCAGAACGCCTTCAAGGCCGCCGCAGCGCACGCCGCCGAGGGCACCGCGCCCACCGGCGACCTGCACGGCTCCGCCGAGTACCGCGAGCACCTCGCGCGCGTCCTCACCGCCCGCGCCCTGACCACCGCCGCCGGCATATGAGTGCGCTTGGGCCGTGTGCTCTGGACTGAGGAGCGAGGGAGCGAAGCGACTGAGCGACGAGGGAAGACGGCGCGTCAAGGCCCGCCCGGCGCCGCGCCGAAGGGCGCGGCCATGAACACAGCGAGCGCCAATGTCACGTCAGGCTTTGGCCAGCTGGCGGGCGCGGCGTTCGTCGCGGCGGGTCTCGAACTTGGTGGCGGCGGCGTTCAGGCCGACCATGAACTCACCGAGCTCCTCGCGGGCCTTCT
>JAOPYM010000443.1 GCA_025964615.1 Actinomycetes bacterium | reverse complement strand
TAGCTCTTGGACTCGTGCAGGATCAGGTCGAGGACGATGGCGGTCATCACGATGAGGGTCCGCAGCGGTTCCTCGACAGATCCGGCGATCTCGACGTTGTAGCGGTCCGCGGTGGTCAGCACCTCGGCGGCGAGCCCCGCCCACTTCTTGTTGACCTGGGCGACCTTGCCGCCGGTGGCGCCGGTGACGGCGAATCTGCGCAGCGACAGGTCACCGGTGACCTCGCCGATCCGCTCTCCCCCGGCATCCTGGAGGGTGTAGTGACGGGTGGTGCGCCGTGCGCGGATCGAGCCGAACAGCTCACCGTCCGGGAGCCTTATCTCCGTGAGCCGGCCATCGTCCTGCTTGTCGAGGACGAACAACGGCTCCTCCCCGGCGGTGCTGACCAGCAGGCGCTGGGCTCCGGCCGGGGGGCTCGCCGGCAGCGCCGTGCGCAGCGCCCGGCCCCACGTCCGCACGTCGGCCTCCACGGCGACCGCCAGCAGGGTCCGTTCCGCGTCGGAGATCTTGTACTGCGCGTGGGTGGCCAGCACCTTGTGCGGTTGCTCGATCCAGATCACCGGAGAGTTGAAAAGATCATTCACAGCCCGAGTATGCGCCACCACCGAAGCAGGAAGAACCCGACATCCCGTACAGGGAACGCGATCCGCTCGCCCCGCGTCAGCACGGGACGGGCGGATCGCAACCGGGCTCAGTGGTTCGCGCCCCGTGCCTTCCTGGGGAGCAGGAAGCCCAGCAGGAACGCCACCCCGGTCAGGCCCAGCGCGAGGAGGGTGACCTGCTCGGCGGCGGCGAGCGCGTTGGCCTTGACGGCGATCGCGGTGTGGGCCTGGGCGGTGAACCGGTTGAAGAAGACCGTGCCGAGGACCGCGACACCGAGGGCGGCCGCCAGCTGCTGGATGGACTCCAGCGCTCCGGAGGCGGAGCCGACCTCGTGGTCCTTGATCTCGCCCATGATGATGTCGAACATCGGGACGAAGATCATGCCCATCCCGATCCCGGCCACCAGGAACGGACCGGCCAGGTTCCAGCCGCCCAGCTCGATGCCCGAGGTCCGGAAGACCACGTACACCCCGGTGATGCCGGCGGCCATCACGGCCAGGCCGATGTGCAGGACCTTGCGGCCGAGGTTGGGGGTCATCGCCCCGGCCGCCGAACCGGCGAACGCACCGACGGCCCAGGTGGCCATCGCGACGCTGGCGCCGATCGGGCTGTAGCCCAGGCCCAGCTGGAGCAGGAGGCCCGCCGCGAGGGAGAAGCCGATGATGGCCATGAAGAAGAAGACGACGAACAGCACTCCCGAGGCGTACGACCGGCGCTTGAAGACGCTCAGCTCGACCAGCGGCATCTTGCCGGCCGCGCTGCGCCGCAGCTGGTGCAGGACGAACCCGGCCAGCACCACGACGGAGGCGCCGAGCATGGCCAGGATCCAGGCAGGCCAGCCGAGCTCGCGGCCTTGGACCAGCGGGTAGATCAGCAGGCCCATCCCGGTACCGGCGATCAGTATCCCGGCAACGTCGAGCCTGGTGGAACGGTCGCCCCGGGAGGCTGGCAGGGCGGCGCGGCCGGCGATCAGGGCGAAGGCGCCGAGTGGCAGGTTGATCAGGAAGATCATGCGCCAGCCGGTGCCGAACAGGTCCGCCTTGATGAGCAGGCCCGCGATGATCGGGCCGAGGATGGCGGCCAGCCCGATGGCAGGGCCGAACACGCCCCAGGCCTTGGCCTGGTCCTCGCCAGGGAACAGGTCCCGGATCAGCCCGAAACACTGCGGGACCATCACGGCGCCGAACACGGCCTGGAGTATCCGCGCCGCGATCAGCGTCTCCGTGGAGGTCGCCATCGCGCAGGCCACCGAGGCAAGGAGGAAGCCGGCCGCCCCGCCGAGCAGCATCGTCCGACGCCCGAACATGTCGCCGAGCCGCCCGCCGGTGAGCAGGCCCACCGCCAGGACCAGTGTGTAGCTGGCCGCGATCCACTGGAGAGCGGAGTACGAGCCGCCGAGGTCACGCCGGATGACCGGGAGGGCCACGTTGACGATGCTCGTGTCGAGCAGGTTCATCAGCGTCGCGGTGAGGATCGCGAACAGGCCCAGCCAGCGCCTGGGCGCCGGCGCCGCGGCCACCTCTGCGGCCTGGGCTTCGAGTACTTCGGTCACGGGAACCTCCTGGAACGGAACGGATCGTTCTGTTCTTACTATAACGGAAGGGAATGATTTGTTCCACTGGTTCGTTCGGCTTTTTCCGGCAGCCCTGACGGCAGCGGTCTAACATCAGGGCCGTGCATCTCACGCGTGGTCTCCGTGCCATCGCCATCGCACTGCTGTCCGGTGTGCTGTCGGCCTGCGGGTCGGCGGCCCCCACCGCGCACGCGCTCGGCACCATCTCTTCGGGCGCGAGCACGCAGCGCTCCCCGTCGTCGAGCCCCGGATCCAGCCCAAGACCCAGCCCGAAGCCGAGCCGGGCCCAGGCGAAGCTCCCCACCGCGGGCAACCCGAACGGCCGGGCCGCCGTGCCCGCCGACGCCCGGGCCGTGGACACCTCACATCCCACCCACGTGGTCGGGAACGGTACGGCGGCGAGCTGCACCTCGCAGGCCGTGGTCGCGGCGGTCGGCGCCGGCGGCGTGATCACCTTCTCGTGCGGGGCGGCCCCCGTGACCATCACCATGAAGACCACCGCGAAGATCCGCAACACGAGCGCGCAGGTGGTGCTGGACGGCGGCGGCAGGGTGACGCTCAGCGGCGGCGGCGCCCGGCGGATCCTCTACATGAACACCTGCGACCAGGCCCAGGGGTCGATGGGCGGCAGCTGCATCCAGCAGGACCGGCCCCGGCTCACCCTGCAGAACCTGACGTTCGCCGACGCCAATGCCACCGGCCAGCGGGTCGCCGCCGGGGGCGGCGGTATCGGCGGGGGCGGCGCGGTCTTCGCCTACGGCGGGCGCCTCACGGTGATCAACTCACGGTTCGTCCGAGGCCGCTGCGACGCGACCGGCCCGGATCTGGGCGGCGCCGCGATCCGGATCGTGTACGAGCCGCATCCGGCCACCATCGTGAGCAGCACGTTCGGCGGGGCACCCGGCCAGGGCGGGGTCTGCGCGAACGGCGGGGCGCTGAGCAGCCTGCACGCCTCGTGGACCGTGCTCAACAGCGTCCTGAGCTACAACTCGGCGATCGGGCGGGGCGCGAACCCGGCCCGGGCGGGCACCCCGGGCGGCGGGAGCGGCGGGGCCGTCTACTGCGACGGCGACCGGTTCACCCTCCGGATCGCCGGTTCGATCATCGAGAACAACCACGCGAACGAGGGCGGCGGGGCCGTCTTCTTCGTCAGCAACGACCGCACCGGCACCCTGGGCATCCAGGGCTCGCAGCTACGTCACAACATCAGCGGCAAGTTCGAGACCAGCGGATTCCCCGGCATCTTCTTCCTCGGCGCAGGCCGGCCTCAGGTGAGCTCCTGACGTT
>JAOPYM010000433.1 GCA_025964615.1 Actinomycetes bacterium | reverse complement strand
GCCGCGATCCGCCGGTCGAAGTAGCCGATGTCGACGGGCTGACCCGGATTCGCGAGAGAGGACGGCAGCCAGGCGTAGGCGATCGCCTTGCCGATCGTGTAGCCGTAGGCCGCGCTGGTCACGTAGCCGACGGCCTGGTCACCGTGCAGGACCGGCTCCTTGCCCATGACGACCTCGTCGGTGAGCAGGCAGGTCAGTTTCCGCCGCACCGCCTCCTTGCGCGCCAGCAGAGCCTGGCGGCCGATGAAGTCGCCCTTGTCCAGCTTCACGGCGAAGCCGAGCCCGGCCTCGTACGGGTCGTGCTCGTAAGTCATGTCGGTACCGAACGAGCGGTAGCCCTTCTCCAGCCGCAGGCTGGTGAAGGCGGAGCGGCCGCCGGCCACGATCCCGTGTTCCCGGCCGGCCTCCCACAGCGTGTCCCACAGCTTCAGGCCGAGGTCGGCCGTGGTGTAGAGCTCCCAGCCGAGTTCGCCCACGTACGACAGGCGCAGCATGGTGACAGGGACGTTGCGCACGTGGGTACGGATGCCGCGGAAGTAGCGCAGGGCGGTCAGGTCGGTGCCGGTCAGCGGCTGGAGGAGGTCACGGGCGCGCGGACCCCAGAGTCCGACGCAGCAGGTCCCGGCGGTGATGTCGCGGACCTGTACGGATCCGTCGCGCGGACGGTGCCGGTCGAGCCAGTCGAGGTCGAGGTTGCCGTTGGCCCCGATCTGGAACTCCTCCCGGCCCAGCCGGGCGATGGTGACATCGCTGCGGATCCCGCCGTCGGAGTCGAGCAGCAGGCAGTACGTCACCGAGCCGACCGACTTGCCGACGTCGCCGGTGGTGAGGTGCTGCAGGAACGCCGCCGCGCCGGGGCCGCTGACCTCCAGGCGCTTGAGCGCGGTCATGTCGTACAGCGCAACGGACTCCCGGGTGGCCAGCGCCTCCGCGCCGGCGATGGGGGACCAGTAGCGGGCGGCCCACTCCCCGGGGGTATGGCGGGCCTGGGGCAGTCCCGCGTTGGCCTCGTACCACTGCGGGCGTTCCCAGCCCGAGGCCTCCAGGAAGACTCCGCCCAGCTCACGCTGGCGCACGTGGAACGGGCTGGTACGGAGCGGGCGCGGCTCGTCCATCGGCTGCAGCGGGTGGATGATGTCATAGACCTCGACATAGTTCTGGCAGCCGCGCGCCTGCACGTAGTCGGGTGCGAGCTGATGCGGTTCGAACCGGTTGACGTCGCACTCGTGCAGGTCGAACGAGGAGCAGTGGCCGTCCACCAGCCACTCGGCCATGGCTCGGCCGACGCCGGCGGAGTGGGTGACCCAGACCGCCTCGGCCACCCAGAAGCCCTTGACCTCTCGCGACTCGCCCATCAGTGGCATGTTGTCGGTGGTGAACGAGAACAGCCCGTTGATGCCCTCCTCGATCTTCACCTCGCCGGAGGCGGTGGCGGGTAGCAGTTCCTGGGTGGCTGCCCAGCCGTCGGCGAAGTCGTCGGGGGTGAAGGTGAGCACCGAGGGCATCACTTCGGCGTCCTGGACGGACAGGATGTCGTCGGCGCTGATCGGCATGGGCCGGTGGCCGTAGTAGCCGATGCCGAGGGTGTCGAAGCGTTCCCGGTAGTAGAGGTCGGCGTCCTGGTGGCGCAGGATCGGCCTGGTGGCCTCCTGCCCGTCAGATTCGGCCTGCCCGGCCAGGCCCGGGACCGGCCCGGTCCAGGCGAGCTGGTGGGCGAGCGGAGTCAGCGGCAGGTTCATCCCGGCCATCCGCGCCACCTTGGGGCCCCAGATCCCGGCGCAGCAGACGACGATGTCGGCGGCGATCTCGCCCTGGCCGGTCACCACCGCAGTGACCCGCCCGTCCTCGGTCCGGATGTCCAGCACCTCATGGCGGGCCAGGACCCGTACCCCGCGCTCACGGGCCCTGGTGAGCTGCGCGTCGACCGCCCGTACGGCCTTGGCCAGGCCGTCGGTAGGCACGAAAAGACCGCCGAGCACCTTGTCCACGTCCAGCAGCGAGTGCATGGCCACGCACTCCTGGGGCGAGAGCAGCTCGGCCTCCAGGCCCCACGCGGCGGCCCAGCCGTGACGCCGGTGCAGCTCGGCCAGCCGGGCCGGGGTGGTGGCCACCTCGAGCCCGCCGACCTGCAGGAAGCTGTCGAGCGCCACGAACTTCTCGACCGTGTAGCGGGCCAACGCGGTCATGGTCTTCGATCCGTTGGTCTGGAAGACCAGTCCGGGCGCGTGCGAGGAGGAGCCGCCGGTGGCGGGCACATCCCCCTGATCGACGACGGTGACATCGGTCCAGCCCCGGTCCGAAAGCTCGTCCGCGAGCGCCGCACCGACGACACCCGCCCCGATGATGACGACCCTGGGACTCGCCATGATCACCTCCTCGTTGCTCAATATGCAACTAAGCGCGCATATCGCAACAACCCTGTCGCGTGCACTTTCCCCTGTCAACCCTGAAATCCGCCGATCTTGAAGTGAGCGCCCTCTCCCACGCTGCGGAGAGGGCGCTCACTTCAATGGCGAGTTTTCAGGTGCCGGCGAGCCAGGCCTTGACCTTGTCGGGGTTGGCCGCGACCCACTTGGCGGCCGCCTGGTCATCGGTCATTTTGTCCTTGGCGATGTAGCTGGCCACCAGGTTCTGATCGTCGTTGGTCCAGCTGAAGTTCTTGACCAGCGTGGCAGCGGGGCTGCCGGAGTTGACGAACTTGGTGGCGGCGATCTTGTCGAGCGGGTACGGCGGGTAGTCGCAGGCCACCTTGGCCGTGACCGCGTCGCAGCCGGTGGTGTAGGCGGGCAGGTTGACCTTGACCAACTTGACCTCCGACAGGAACCACTGCGGCTCGTAGAAGTAGCCGATGACCGGTGTCTGCTTCGCCTGCGACTGGCGGAAGGCCGTGATCAACGCGGTCTCGCTGCCCGCGTACACCACCTTGAAGTTGAGCTTGAGGTTCTTCACCAGCGCGGCGTCGTTGGTGACGAAGGACGGATCGCCGTCCAGCAACTGGCCCTTGCCGCCCGACTCGGAGGTCTTGAACATCGAGGTGTACTTGTTGAGGTTCTGCCAGTTGGTGATGTCGGGGTACTTCTGCGCCATCCACGGCGCCACGTACCAGCCGATCACCCCCTTGTTGCCGTCCGAGCCCAGCGAGACGGCGACCTTCTGGGTGTCGATGTACTTCTTCTTGAGGTCGTTGTGACCCCAGTTCTCCAGGATCGCGTCGATCTCGCCGGTGGGGAAGCCCTGCCAGGAGACCTCTTCGGTGAGATTCTTCTTGACGACGGTACAGCCCAGGTCCTTGTGCGCGATGTACGCGACCACTGCGGCGTCCGCTTCGTAGCCGACCCACCCGTTGACCGCGAGGTTGAACGTGCCGCACTTCTTCCCGGTCGCTGTGGTGCTGGTGCTGCCGATCTTCGCTGCACTACAGCCGGAGAGCAACAGGCCGATGCCGAGCGCGAGCGCGATCAACGTGGGCCGGTTCCGTTTTCTTGCTATATATCCCATCTCAGTCCTCCTGAGTATTCAGGCCTCACCCGGCGCGCTCGCCGGGAGCTGATCTCCCCGATCTCCCCGACGTTCTCAGTGCCCGCCGTCCGCCCCCCGGTCCGCGGGCCCGTGCGCCGCGAGCTCGACCCGGTGAGCCACTGCCCGCATGACGCGGTCGAGCATGAGTCCCAGCACGACGATGGAGACACCCGCCGCCAGTCCCTTGCCGCGCAGTGCGGTCTGGGAGAACCCGGCCACGACGTCGTAGCCGAGCGCGCCGGCCCCGACCATGCCGCCGACGACCACCATCGCCAGCACGTAGATGAGTCCCTGGCTGGTGGCCAGCGTCACCGCGCGCCGCGCCATCGGCAACTGCACCTTGAAGATCAGCTGCCCGACGGTCGACCCCGCCGAGGTGGCCGCCTCGACGGCGGCCGGGGCGACCGCCCGGATGCCCTCGGCCACGAGCTTGATCGACGCTGGCGCGGCATAGGCCACCGCCGCGATGATCGCGGTGAACCGGGTGGCGCCGAACAGGCCCAGGACCGGCACCAGGTAGACGAATGCCGGCATCGTCTGACCCGCGTCCAGCAGCGGCCGGAGCAGGGTGTCGACCCGGTCGCTGCGTCCCATCCACACCCCGAAGAACAGGCCGAGCACCATGACCAGGAAGGTCGCGACGAGCGTCGAGGCCAAGGTGACCATGCTGTCCTGCCAGAGTCCGAGCACCACCAGCAGAACCAGGCCGACGGCGACGATGGCCGCTGTGCGGAAGCCGACCAACAGAGCCGCGACGCTGACCGCCACCACCAGAGCCAGCCACCAGGGCGTACCGGTCAGCAGTGACTCGAACGGATTCAGCATCCCGTAGGTGAGCAGATTCTTCAGGGCGCCGGTGAAGCCTGCCAGATGGTTCTGGACCCAAGCGCTCGTCGCGGCCGCGGCCCGTGGCACATACGAGCTGGTATCGCCCAGCGTGGGGAATACGGCCGCCCATACATAGGTGTACGACAGGTAGCACAGGACCGCAGCCACTGTGAGGGCTGCCGGGCGCTTCCACCGGCGGTACGCACTGGACCGCAACCGGCCCGCGCGGCGCGTTCTCTCCACTCTTCTGCTGGCCGCCGACGTCACCCGGTCCAGCATGATCGCCATGATCACCAAGGCGAGCCCGCCATTGAACGCGGTGCCGATGTCCATTTTCTGCAGCGTTTGATACACGGTCTGGCCGAGCCCGGGGGAGTCGATCAGCGCTGCGATGGTGACCATGGACAGTGCGGCCATCATGGTCTGGTTGATCCCGACGACCATGGCCTGCTTGGCCAGCGGCAGCCGTACCTTCCGCAGGGACTGCCACTCAGTTGCGCCGAGCGAGGTACTGGCCTCCAGAGTGGCCGGGGAGACCTCCCGGATCCCATGCGAGGTAAGCCGGATACAGGGCGGGATCGCGTAGATCATCGTGGCGATCGTGGCGCTGGCCGGGCCGATCAGGAAGAACAGGGTCAACGGGGCCAGGTAGACGAAGGTCGGCATCGTCTGCATGATGTCCAGCACCGGAGTCACGACCCGGTCGAAGCGGTCGCTCACCCCGGCCCAGATCCCCAGCGGGATGCCGATCGCCAGGGAGCAGGTCACCGCGACGAGGGTGATGGACAGGGTGTCCATGCTCTGCTGCCAGAGGCCGAGCACCCCGAAGGCGACGAAACTCGCGGCGGTGAGCAGGGCCATCCGCAGGTTGGCGTACAGAAACGCGATCGCGGTCGCGACGGCGACCACACCGAGCCAGCCGAGCACCGGTACCGGGCGGCCGAAGGACGGCTGGCTGATCAGAGCCTGTGCGAAGGTGACTGCGGCATCGAGGCCGGTCCGGATGGCGCCGATGAAGTAGTGGAAGAACGGATTACCTGACCGGCTGTTGTCGATGGTGTCCCAGCGGGCGTTGATCCACCGGTGCAGTGAGGTCAGGTCGGATCCGGCGAGCGGCAATGTGTCGCGCCCGTTGAGCAGCGGCCAGCAGGCCAGCCAGGCCGCGATCACCACGGCCGGCAGCCAGCGGCGGACCGCCGGTCGTGGTCTCAGCGACAGTACGGCCATCACTGATCCCCGCTGGTCATGGTCTCGATGACCTCGGTGCCGGTCACCAAGCCGAGCAGCTTCCCGTCCGCCACGACGCGGATCGGCCGGTCGGCCTGCAGGACGCTGCGGGCCGCGTCCTGGATGACCACGTCGGGTGCGAGCTCGGGTCCGTCGAGCGGCTCGTCCGGTCGGGGATCGCGCATGATCCAGCGGAGGGTCAGCACCTGGGCCTTCGGCACCTCGCTGACGAAGTCCTTGACATAGTCGTCGGCAGGCGCGCCGACCACCTCGTCTGGGGTACCGAGCTGGACGAGCTCCCCGTCGCGCATGATCAGGATTCGGTCACCCAGCTTGAGGGCCTCGCTGAGATCGTGGGTAATGAACACCATGGTCTTGCCCACCTCGTGGTGCAGCCGGATGACCTCGTTCTGCATCTCGCGGCGGATCAGCGGGTCGAGCGCGGAGAACGGCTCGTCGAACAGGAGCACTTCGGGGTCGACCGCCAGCGCCCGGGCCAGGCCGACCCGTTGCTGCATACCGCCGGAGAGCTGGTCGGGGTAGTAGGTCTCGAATCCGGTGAGCCCGACGAGTTCCAGGACCTCCCGGGCCCGCGCGTACCGCTCGGCCTTGGCGCTGCCGCGGATCTCCAGGCCATAGCCGACGTTGTCGAGCACGCACCGGTGCGGCAGCAGCCCGAAGTTCTGGAAGACCATGGCCAAGCGGTGCCTGCGCAGCTCGCGCAGCCGGCGCGCGTCGGCTTTGCCGATGTTCTCGCCGTCCAGCAGCACCTCGCCGGCCGTGGGCTCGATCAGCCGGGTCAGACATCGCACCAGCGTCGACTTGCCCGACCCCGACAGGCCCATGACGACGAAGACCTCTCCGGGCCTTACCGCGAAGGAGACATCGCGGACCGCGGCGACGCAGCCGGTCTGCTCCTTGAGCTCGGCGCTCGACAGGGTGCTCCGCACGGCCCGGCCGGGGTTCGGCCCGAAGACCTTCCACAGACCACGGACGTCCAGGACGGGCGGAGATTCGGCGTTGCGGAGGGTAGGTTCAGTCAGCGTCGGCTCGGTCATGGCCCATCTTCTGGTCGTTGGAAGGTCAGTGCTCGGGGAACCACCGCTGGGGGCTCGGGCGGAGGTTCTGCCAAATGTGCTTGATCTCGCGGTACTCGTCGAGGCCGGCCGGGCCGAGTTCCCGGCCGATACCCGACTGCTTGAACCCACCCCATTCGGCCTGCGGGACGTAGGGGTGGTAGTCGTTGATCCACACGGTGCCGTGCCGCAGCCTCCCGGCGACGCGCTGGGCCTTGCCCGCGTCCTGGGTCCAGACGGCTCCGGCCAGTCCGTACTCGGTGTCGTTGGCCAGCTGGACCGCCTCGTCCTCCGAGGTGAACCGTTCCACCGTCAGCACCGGCCCGAAGGACTCCTCCCGGACCACCCGCATGCCCTGCTTGCACTCGTCGAGCACGGTCGGCGGGTAGTAGAAGCCGGGGCCGTCGAGCCTGGCGCCACCGCAGCGCAGGATCGCGCCGTCGGCGAGGCCGGCCGCGACGTAGTCCTCCACCTTGGCCAGGTGCGCCGCGGAGATGAGCGGGCCCGTCTCGGCGTCCGGATCGAAGGGACCGCCGAGCCGGATGCGCTCGGCCCGCCGCACCAGCTCGGCGGTGAACTCCTCGTGCAGCGAGTCCTCCACCAGCAGGCGTGCGCCCGCGGAGCAGACCTGCCCGGAGTGCAGGAAGACAGCGGTGAGCGCGAAGTCGACCGCGGTCTCGAAGTCGGCGTCGGCGAAGATGACGTTGGGGTTCTTGCCGCCGAGCTCGAGCGCGACCCGCTTGACGGTGGCGGCGGCCGACGCCATCAGGCGCCGTCCGGTGGCCACGCCGCCGGTGAAAGACACCATGTCGACGTCCGGATGCTCGGCGAGCGGGGCGCCGGCCTCTGGCCCCGCACCGAGTACGAGGTTGGCGACGCCGCCGGGCAGGCCCGCCTCCTCGAGCGCGCGGATCAGCAGGATCGCGGTGCCCGGCGTGAACTCGCTGGGCTTGAGTACGAAAGTGTTGCCGGCGGCGAGGGCGGGCGCCACCTTCCAGGTCGCCTGGAGCAGCGGGTAGTTCCACGGGGTGATAAGGCCGCAGAGCCCGATGGGCTCGTAGACGATCCGGCTGATGGCGTCGGTGCGGCCGGTGTCGATGACCCGCCCGGCCTCGGTGCCCGCGATGCCCGCGAAGTAGCGGAGGCAGGCGACGGAGTCGTCGACGTCGTACTCGCTCTCGACGAGCCGCTTCCCGGTGCAGGCCGACTCGGTCCGCGCGAAGACCTCCCGGTCGCGTTCCAGCAGGTCCGCGACCCGGCTCAGCAGCGCGCCGCGTTCGCGGGCCGGGGTGGACGGCCATGGGCCGTGGTCGAAGGCGTGCCGGGCGGCGTGGATCGCGGCACGGGTGTCGGCAGAGGTAGCCTCATCGACCTCGGCGACGAGGCCGCCGTCGGCCGGTGAGTGAAGGCTCCGCCGCCCGCCGGCCACGGGCGTGGTCCAGGTGCCGTCTATGTAGAGATCGGTCATCCGCGACATCCCCCGAGTTGCGTATAGCGCACCCTTTTGCCTGATGAGAGACAAAGATTCACCGTGCAGTCGTGTCCCGTCAAGACCTAGTGGCGATCCGAAACCTGTACTTAACGAGAGTGGCGGCGACGATCTTGCTGCCGGTTCGGTTAGTCCTCGATCCATTGACCGGCGGCGGACGGGAGGGGCATGCTGTTGCGTATATTCCACTTCGTTGTTTAATGTGCAACAGACTCGAATTCACGCAAGGGGCGCTCATGTCTGACCGCGAGTTCATCCTCACCGTCTCCGGACAAGCCAGGCATCAACTACGCCGTCAGTGGCTTCCTGGTGCAGCACGTTGGCAACATGCTGCAGAGCAAGCAGTTCAACGACCGGCAGGGCGGCGGCTTCTTCCTGCGCCTGCACTTCTCCGCTCCGCATGAGATCGAGGAGCTCCGTCAGGCTTTCGGTGCCGTGGCGGAGTCCTTCCGGATGACCTGGCGGCTCAACGACACAGCGAGCATCGCGTGCTGCTCAACGGCAGCCGTACCGTCGTCTTCCGCTAATGACCCGCACCGCGGAGCCTGAGTGCCTGGGAAACGCCACGGCTCAACGACGCAGTCAGGCGGCGCAGTCAGGCGGGGTGGTGACGGTAGAACTCGAGGTGTTCGGGGGCGAGGGGGGTGTTGCCGAGGATCAGGTCGGCCGCCTTCTCGGCCAGCATCATGACCGGCGCGTAGATGTTGCCGTTGGTCACGTACGGCATGACCGAGGCGTCGACCACCCGCAGGCCGCTCACCCCGTGGACCTCCATGGTCCCGGGGGCGACGACCGAGAGTTCGTCCACGCCCATCCGGGCCGTACAGGAGGGGTGCAGCGCGGTCTCTCCGTCCCGGGCGACCCAGTCCAGGATCTCCTGATCGGTCTCCACCGACGGGCCGGGCGAGATCTCGCCGGTGCTGAACTCCGCGAAGGCTGGCTGCGCCAGGATCTGGCGGGACACCCGGATTGCCTCGACCCACTCGCGCCGGTCCTGGTCGGTGGACAGATAGTTGAAGCGCAACGCGGGGTGTTGCCGCGGATCGGTGCTCTTGATCTTCACTGAGCCGCGGGCGTCGGAGTACATCGGTCCCACATGTACCTGGTAGCCGTGCCCCCCGGCGGGGGCCGAGCCGTCATACCGCACGGCGATCGGCAGGAAGTGGAACATCAGGTTCGGGTAGGCCACCTCGTCGTTGCTCCGTACGAAGCCGCCCGCCTCGAAGTGGTTGGTAGCCCCGGGTCCCTTGCGCAGGAACAGCCACTGCGCACCGATCCACGGGCGGTACCGCCACTTCAGGTACGGCTGCATCGAGACCGGCTGACGGCAGCCATGCTGGATGTAGACCTCCAGATGGTCCTGCAGGTTCTCCCCGACTCCGGGCAGGTCGTGGACCACCTCCACGCCGAGGGTGTGCAGCTCGCCGGCGTTCCCGATCCCGGAGAGCTGCAGCAACTGGGGTGAGTTGATGGCGCCGCCGCACAGGATGACCTCGCCCGCGCGAACGGTGTTCCCGTTGTACTCCACCCCCACGGCGCGCTTCCCTTCGAAGAGGATCTTCGTGACGAAGGCCCTGGTCTTGACCTTCAGGTTGGGGCGTCTCTTGACCGGATGCAGGTACGCGCGGGCGGCGCTCAACCGCCGGCCGCGGTGCAGGTTGCGGTCGAAGCGGGCGAAGCCCTCCTGCTGGTAGCCGTTGACGTCATCGGTCAGCGGGTACCCGGCCTGCTGTACGGCCTCGAAGAACGCGGGGAACAGCGGGCTGGCGGCCGGACCGCGCTCCAGCACCAGCGGTCCGTCGCCGCTGCGGAAGTCGCTGCCGGGGTCGGCCAGGCAGTTCTCCATGCGCTTGAAGTACGGCAGGCAGTGTGCGTAGTCCCAGGTCTTCATGCCAGGGTCGGCACCCCAGCGCTCGTAGTCGAGCGGATTGCCGCGCTGAAAGATCATCCCATTGATGCTGCTGGAGCCGCCGAGGACCTTGCCGCGGGCATGGTAGATCCGGCGGCCGTTCATGTGGGGCTCGGGTTCCGACTCGTACTTCCAGTCGTAGAAGCGGCTGCCGATGGGAAAGGCCAGCGCCGCGGGCATGTGAAGGAACACGTCCCATGGGAAGTCCGAACGGCCCGCTTCCAGGACCAGCACCCTCGTGGCCGGGTCCGCCGAGAGCCGGTTGGCCAGGGCACTGCCGGCCGAACCGCCTCCCACGATGACGAAGTCGTACTGCTGTGATCTCATGATGCCTCGTCTCGCTCGCACGGTTCCCCCCGGATGATATGCACGAGATCGTAGCGTTATGTGCATCGAGTTTCATAGTCCGCAACAAAGGTCTATTCGTGCGCGATCATGTCGCTGGTCGTGTCGCTGGTCGTGCGACGTCGGTGTTGGACGGGCGTCGCTTGTGGCGCCTACAGTTTCGCTATGAGCAACGACGGAAGCAGCGGGGGAGTCCAGTCCGTCGACCGGGCCATCAGCGTCATGGAGATCCTGTCGCGTCGGGGCGAGGCCGGGGTCAGCGAGATCGCCGTGGAGATCGAGGTTCACAAGTCGACGGCCTTCCGGCTGCTCGGAGCGCTCGAGGCGCGCGGTCTGGTGGAGCAGGCGGAGGATCGGGGCAAGTACCGCCTGGGTTTCGGGATCATCCGGCTCGCGGGCGGGGTCAACACACAGATGGATGTTCCCCAGCGGGCACGGAGCATCTGCGAACGGCTGGCCGAGGAGTTCCGTGAGACGGTGAACATCGCCGTTCTGCGCTCCCACTACGTGGTGAACCTCGACCAGGTCCGAGGACCCTCCTCAGTCAGCACCTACAACTGGGTCGGCCAGATCACCCCGCTGCACGCCACCTCAAGCGGCAAGGTGCTACTGGTCCATGTCAACGCCGAGCAGCGAAGCAGGCTGCTCGCCGAGGCCGGGCTGGAGCGTTTCACTGACCGGACCGTCACCTCCGTGGATGTGCTCGAGAAGCAGCTCACGCGGGCCCGCGAGGCCGGATACGCCTTCACAGTGGAAGAACTCGAGGATGGGCTGAACGCGATGGCCGCCCCCATCCGTTCCTATCTCGGCGAAGTCGTCGCGGCGGTGAGCGTGTCCGGACCGGCCTACCGGTTCGGCGAGGAGCGGATGCACGAGCTCGCCCCCATTCTGACCGTCGGTGCGGCAGAGATCAGCCGACGCCTCGGCCACGCTGGCTGAGACGACCCGACGGCTCAATCGTGGTCTTGACATCTCCTCGCTGTGCCTTCACGCTGTTGCGTATAACGCTAGTTGTTCCGCTTAGCGAAACGAAGGTGTGACGTGAAGATCCTCGCCTGCCCTCTCGCCGCACTGCCGCCAGGCGAGGCTTTCCGGATCGAGGCCGAGCCGCCCATCGCGGTCTTCCACACCGAGGATGGCGAGCTCCATGCCATCGACGACACCTGCACCCACCAGGACGCCTCGCTGGCGGATGGCTGGCTGGAGGGGTGCGAGATCGAGTGTCCGCTGCACGCCTCACGCTTCGACCTGCGGACCGGGCGAGCGGACGCCCCACCCGCCAAGTTGCCGGTACGGACCCATCAGGTGGCCGTCGAGGACGGCGACATCTACGTCCTGCCATCGGATACACCCCCGAACCTGCCCCCCGGCGTCACCGTGAAGGGCACCACGTGAAGACCGTCGGAATCGTCGGCGCTTCGCTGGCGGGACTGCAGACGGCCCGGGAGTTGCGCAGGCAAGGTCATGACGGACGCCTGATGCTCGTCGGAGACGAGCAGCACCGTCCCTACGACCGGCCACCCCTGTCCAAGGACTTCCTCGCTGGGAAGACCGGCGAAGCCGACCTCGCGCTGGAGGCCGAAGGCGAGGACCTGGGGATCGAATGGCGGCTCGGTACCACTGCCACGGGGCTGGACGTGGCAGCCCGCCGGGTCGAGCTCAGCGACGGGACCACTCTCCAGGCTGATGGCCTGGTCATCGCGACGGGAGCGACCGCCCGCAGCCTGCCCGGGGTGGCCGGCCTCGACGGGATACACACACTGCGGACGCTCGACGACGCACGAGCGCTCCGGGACGACCTGAGCAAGGCCCGGCGGCTCGTGGTGATCGGCGGTGGTTTCATCGGCGCCGAGGTGGCGGCGACCATGCGCAGTCTCGGTCTGGACGTCACCCTCGTCACCTCCGGGCCGGTACCGCTTGCCGAAGTCCTCGGCCGCCAGATGGCGGAGGCGATCGCGGCCCGGCATGAAGAGCGAGGTATCCGGATCATCCGCGGAGCCTCCGTGACCGGCCTTACCGGGACCGGCAGGGCCGACGGTGTGCTGTTGGCCGATGGCAGGCACCTTCCGGCGGATGTCGTCGTGATCGGCATCGGTGTGATCCCCAACACCGGGTGGCTGCGGGAGAGCGGGATCGAACTCGGCGATGGGGTGATCTGCGACGAGGGCGGCGCGACCTCTGCCGCCGGGATCGTCGCCGTCGGGGACTGCGCGGCCTGGCTCGACCCTGCCTCGGGCCGGCACCACAGGGCCGGGCACTGGACTGGAGCGCGCCAGCAGGCAGCGGTGGCCGCGGTGACGCTGCTCTCCGGCGGCGAGGTACGCCCCGGTCCGCAGCGGCCCACCTACTTCTGGTCCGACCAGTACGACATGCGAATTCAGTTCAGCGGGCGCACCCAGCGCATGGACTCGGTCAGCGTCGAAGACGGCGATGTCACGGGGGACGGCTTCCTGGCCGTCTACCGGCGGGACGACCGGCCGGTGGCCGTACTGGGCGTCAACCGACTGCGGCTGTTCAGCCGTCGGCGACGTCTCCTTGAAACCGAACCCGTCCAGGTCGGCTGACTTACGAACCTGCCACATCCCCGGAGGAATCCCCCATGACCAGTGTTCCCGAGCCGACCAGCCCGACCGACGCGACCGGTCTGACAGGCGTGACGGCCAGAACAGGTTCAAGTGTGATCCCCACCCTGCCTGGCCGCTACTACACCGACCCCGAGATCTTCGCTCTTGAGCAGAAGAACATCTTCGAGTCGATGTGGTTCTGTGCGTCGCGGTCGTCCGACCTTGCCAGGCCGGGCGCCTTCAAGACCGTGCAGATCGGCACCGAGAGCATCCTCATCACCCGCGCCCGCGACCGGTCCATCCACGCTTTCTTCAACGTCTGCCGGCACCGCGGCGCCACCATCCGCACCGAGGAGTCGGGCGAGGTCAAGCGGGCCTTCCAGTGCTCCTACCACGCCTGGACCTATGACCTTGAGGGCAAGCTGATCGCTGCCCCGAACCTGACCAAGATGCCCGACCTGGACCGGGTCGAGTACGGACTGGTCAAGGTGCACCTGCGGGAGTGGCTCGGCTATGTGTGGGTCTGCCTGGCAGACACCCCTCCCTCGTTCGAGGAGGACGTGCTCGGAGCGGTGGCCGAGCGGCTCGGCACCGTGGAACTGATCGACAACTATGACGTCGCCGGTCTGGGGGTGGGGCGGCGGATCGTCTACGACGTGCGGGCCAACTGGAAGCTCATCGTCGAGAACTTCATGGAGTGCTACCACTGCGCCACCATCCATCCGGAACTGACCGAGGTGCTGCCCGAGTTCGCCGACGGCTACGCCGCGCAGTACTTCGTCGGTCACGGAGCCGAGTTCGGCGAGGAGATCCAGGGCTTCACCGTCGACGGTTCGGAAGGGCTGGAGCGCATTCCCGGGGTCAGCGAGGACCAGGACCGCCGCTACTACGCCATCACCATCAAGCCGCAGGTCTTCATCAACCTGGTACCCGACCATGTCATCGTGCTGCGGATGATCCCCCTCGCCGTGGACCACACGGTCGTGGAATGCGACTGGCTGTACCTGCCGGACGTGGTGGCGAGCGGGAAGGACCTGGACAAGTCCGTCGAGCTCTTCCACCGGGTGAACCAGCAGGACTTCGACGCCTGTGAGCGCTGCCAGCCTCGGATGAGCTCGCGCCTGTACGCCAAGGGCGGGGTCCTGGTGCCGAGTGAGCACCACATCGGCGCGTTCCACGAATGGGTTCAGGCTCGTATCGGCTGAGAGTCCTTGATGTCCCCGCGGGGATTCTCCCGCCTGGTCGCGGCAGCCGCACTCCATCTGCAGGCCAGCAACGCCGCCGCCGCGAAGGAGGACGTTCCGGCGTTGCGGCCGCGCAGGAGGCCGCCGCGGCGGGAGCCCGCGTCATCCTCGCCGAGTCGCGGCCCACCCTGGCGGCCGGGCTCCCGGACCTGCCCGAACTGACGGTGCTGACCCGCACGACGGTCACCGGCTACTACGACCACGGGTACGTCGTCGCCGTCGAACGCCGCACCGACCATCTCGGCGACAGGGCTCCCGCCCACCTCTCGCGGCAGCGTCTCTGGCACATCAGGGCCGGGCGGATCGTGCTGGCCACGGGGGCGCTGGAACGCCCGATCCTGTTCGAGGACAACGATCGTCCCGGTGTCATGCTGGCGGGTGCGGCGGCGGCCTATCCGGCGCGGTACGGCGTGCTGCCCGGCAGGCGCGCGGTGGTGTTCGGCTGCCACGACGGTGCGTTGCAGGCCGCACTCGACCTTCACGACTCCGGGGTCGCGCTGGCGGCGGTGCTCGACGCCCGTCCCGGACCCAGCGCGCTGCACGCTCGGTTCCACATCCGGGGCATCGAGGTCCTGCCCGGCCACGCCGTCTTCGGCGTCGGGCTCCTTCCTTGTCGTAGAACACCGGATCGGTCAGGCTCATAGCCCGCTGCGGCATCTCGCCGCGGAGCTGGCGCGGACCGGGGGCGCGGTACGGCTGCGGGAGCTCCCGTTCCTGGCCCAGGTGGAACTGCGCGTCGACGATGACGCCTTCATTCCGAGGGTGGAGCAGTTCCTCGGCTGCGGGCTGCCCACCGCCGGCCAGGCCGGGGGGACCGGCGGCCCGCACGTCCTGTGGCTGGGCCCCGGCTGGTACCTGGTGACCGACGAGGCGGGCACCGGCCCCGGGCTTGAGGCCGGGCTGATCGACGCGCTGGGGGCCGACTGCGGCGGGGCCTGCGGGCACGCCGTCGACGTCTCGGCCGGACGGGCCGTACTCGAACTGTCCGGACAGCGGGCCGCCGACGTGCTGCGGCACGGCTGCGCGCTGGATCTGCACCCCCGGGTCTTCGGCCCGG
>JAOPYM010000430.1 GCA_025964615.1 Actinomycetes bacterium | reverse complement strand
GGGGGCGCCAGAGAGGGGAGCGCCACAGCTCGATCGGGCGCAGTCCCTCCAGCTCGGCGGGTTCCGCGACCACCGTGTGCGCGAAGAAGTTGCCGTACCGGCCCGAGTAGTCCCGGCCCAGGTAGCGGCCGTGGACCAGGAGCGCGTGCCCGCGCACGAGGTCGTACCCGAACGCCTCCGGGAAGGCGGACAGCTCGGCGGGGCCGGGGGACGGGGGCGCCTCGGGCGGTGGCCGGTAGACCAGGTACGGAGCGGCGGCCGCCTCCAGGCCCGGCGGGAGCCCAGGGGTGGCGGCCACGAACTGGAACCCGGCTCGCCCGGTGGGCCCGGACCGGGCGGAGGTGTAATGCAGCTGCCAGGCCATCTCTCACCCCCGCGCCCCGTCGAGCATCCCGAACCGGTGCAGCAGCCAGAGCAGCGGATCCTCCACCCGGTGCGGACGCACACCGGCGGTCCCGACCTGACCGTCGTGCGGGAGGCCACCGAGTGCCGACAGGCCGAACAGCCCATAGTCGGCGTACTGCTGTGACAGGTAGAGATCGAGCTGACCGGCCTGCCACTCGTGCAGCAGTGCCCGGACCTCCTCGTGCACGGCCTCCCGGTCGTCGAGATCCAGCGATCCGGGGTGTCCTCGGGATGCCTGCAGGGCCGATCGCCGTCCGGTGTCCAGCGCGTCCACCTTGGTCAGCGCCACCGCGACGGGCACTTTGAGGCGGTCCCCGGGTTTGACGCCATGCCGTTGCCGGAGCGGCTCGGTGACCCGGGCGATGACGTTCAGCGGATCGCTGTCCGGATCGGCGGTCTGCACCGGAACGCCGGTGATCAGCGCGGACTTCGCCCCGGCCAGCTCCAGCGGGTCGACCAGGAAGATCACGGCGTCGGCCGCCTCCAGATAGCGCAGGTGCAGGTCCCGCACGTCGCGGCTGCGCAGATCCTCGCCCGCCGTGTCGAACAGCACCAGCGTCAGCGCCTCCGAGACCCGTGACCGCCAGCGGGACCGGACCGTACGGGTCAGCAGGAACACCATCGGCTCGTTCGGCGTCGTGGCGGCCGTGGGTGTGGTCGGCAGGAGCCGCTTCAGGTCGTACAGCGGGCGGGCGAAGTCCCGCCGGTAGCGGTCGATGGTC
Organism: Actinomycetes bacterium; assembly: GCA_025964615.1. Classification (GTDB taxonomy): domain Bacteria; phylum Actinomycetota; class Actinomycetes; order Streptosporangiales; family Streptosporangiaceae; genus RYN-227. The sequence continues at coordinate 7,169 of JAOPYM010000430.1, read as the reverse complement.
CGGTCGTCGCAGGCCACCAGGGAACTGTCCAGCTCGATCCCGACCCGGTTCATCAGCTCGTGCAGCAGCACCGCGATGTAGGTGCTCTTGCCGGCGTTCTTGGCCCCCACCAGCGCGACGATCCGTCCGGGAGTGTCGCAGTACGCCGATGGCAGCGCGTTGTGGCAGGCAGGGCAGACCCTGCGCCCGGTGGGCCGCCCGCAGGCCGGGCAGTCGGCCCGGCCCTTGGCCCCGGCGGCCGCGAAGGCGGGCGGCAGGGACGCGTTCGCCGTCGAGCCCGTGTACTGCGCGAGCCGTTCGTCGAGCACCGGCTCGCAGCCGGGGCCGCGCCCTGAGCGGCCAAGGCAGCGGTACTCGATCTCGCCGCGCGGAACCCGTGCGAAGCAGTAGGGGCAGGTCAGGGCGCGCATCAGGTCACCTTCAAACGGCGGACGGGGGGATCGGCGAGGTCGATCCCGTCATCGGAGGTGAAGCATCGCAGCCAGTACGGCCCCGCCCGGTGCGGCCGGGGTACCGAGAGCTCCACGGGTCCGGTCAGGTCCAGCTCGGCCCAGCGGGCCAGCACCTCGCCGTCGGAGACCTGCTGAGGCATCACGTTTCCACCGCGTACGACAAGGACGAGCTCACCGACCCGCACCGGCCGGTCCGCTGAGACCGTCACCACGATCAGCCGGTTCCACGGCGGGCCGCCGCGGTCCACGTCGTACCGGACGGGAGCGCGCGCGCCGAGCACCGCCTGGACCGGCACGCCTACGCTGGCCTGGGACGACGCCGCCACCGACAGCTCAAGGGGCTCGCCGGCGGGCACCGCGAGGCGCAGCCCGCCCTGCGCCTCGTAGGACGCGCGGCTGACCCGCAGCAGCCGAGGCTGCCCCGGCCCCACCTGGTAGGAGACCTCCACCTCGGCGAGGTCGGTGGGCCAGGAGAACCCGACGTGCACCTCGGCACCCCGCCGCGTGACCGACAGCGCGGTCGGCGCGGGCAGGCTCACGTGCCTGCGGTGCGCGCCGATGGCGGCCACGTTCCCGCCGATGGTGACGGCCAGCAGTACCCCGGCCCCGCGCGGCCGGACCACCATGCCGCGGGCTGTAGGGGTGGCCTGCAGCGGGCGTCCGGTCGCCCGCACTTCGGCGGCCGGCACCAGCGTGCCGTACGACCAGGGTGGCGGCCCCGGCAGCAGGACCAGCTCCGCGGTGCCGTGCCGGGGGAAGTCGAAGAACACCAGGAGCCGCCCGGAGTCGGTGCCGTCGGGTTCCACGGTGAACTCGGTGACCGGTTCCGGCGGTGCGCTCGGTGTAGCGGCCAGCCGTACCCCCGGGGTCTCCACCTCACGACCGTCCGGCGACAGGTAGACCGCCGCGACCCGGTACCGGTGGGTGGTGCCGTTGCGCACGTCCCGGTCGGTGAAGCCGAGCCGGTCGGCGGGCACCGCGGTGTCATCCCGGCTGACCTGCGCGCGGGCGGCCTCCGCGGGCAGCGCCCACCGGCCGGTCACCGCGCCGTCCCCGGCGGTGACCTCGACGCCCGAGGGTTCAGGCCGTACGACCACCGGGTCGGCCCGGGTCGGAGCTGCGGACGCCTCCCCACGGTGCGCCACAATCCCGTATACCAGTGCCACGTTGATCGGCGGGGCGACGTCGCGGACCACGGTGCCCGGCGTTGTGGTGATCACCTCGGCGGGCCCGCCGGAGCGCCAGCGGACCACCTCGTAGACGATCTCACCGGAGGCGGACGGGGTCGGCGCCCAGCTGAGCAGGACCGTGGTCCCCTCGGGCGCGGCCGTCACGGACGGCACCGCGCACGGCGGCAGCCTGCGCCGCAGCTCCTCGGCGCCCGGCAGATCGGGCACCAGGTGCAGCGCGTCGGACAGCAGAGCCCATGCCGCGTCGGGGTCCCGCGCCGCCGACGCCTCATCCCGCAGCCGCGCGGCAGTCGTGATCCGCTGGCGGGCCTCGGCCGCGAGGACCGCCGTCTCCTCGTCCAGATCGGTCAAGGTCGCGGCGAGCTCGGCGGCGGCCTGCACCTCGCCCGTGTCGAGCAGTTCGCGCAGCCGCGCGACCGCACCGCCGCCCGGACCGCCCTCCCTGCCGATGGCGAACACCAGCCTGCGGGCGTCCCCGACCGCGACGCCGAGCACCTCGACGGCGAAGGCCAGCAGGGCCGGCGGGGAGGCCCGTTCCCGGTGCCGTTCCCTGATCCTGGCCACCACGTCGTAGAGGATCAGGTCGTTCAGGTCCACGGTCTTGAGCCCGATGAGGACGGTGTCGGCGTTGGTGGAGCTGGTGTCACGGGGTCGGCGGGCCCACTCGGCGGCCACGGCCCGCACCGCGTCCTGATCGAGCCGCAGGCCGGGCCCGTGGAACCCGTCGAGTACCCGGATCGGGCCCGTCCGGCCGAACAGGAAGTCCGCCACATGCCGGTGGCCGAGCACGTCGAGGGACTCGCGGGCCTTGGGATAGCCGGGGTACGGCGGGGTGGCGGGCAGCGCGTCGGGCTCCCGGATCTCGACGCCCTCGCGGTGCGCGAGCGCGGTCAGCTGCGGGCCACCGATCCCACTGGAGCGGGCCAGCCCGTCCAGGTCGGAGGGGGTCAGCATGCGCACGGCGCCGGCCGCGTCGAGGAGCCGGGCACGAGCGTCGGCCTGCCGCCTGGTGGTGCGCTCGTCGCCGCCGCGCAGTCGCTCCCGCAGCGGTTTGAGATCGCCGCGCTCGGCGGCGGCGAAGACGGGGGCGAGCTCCCGGTGCTCGGCCTCCAGGCGGTCGATGATCTTGCGGTACTTGAGCTGGCCACGGGCCCGCCGCCAGCACTGCCTGACCTGCTTGACCTGCGCCGTCACCGCGGCAGGCGTCAGCGGTTCCGCCAGCCCGTACCGCAACCGCAGGTCCTCGGGGGGCTGGTCCCCCGCCGCCCGAGCCGGGTCCAGCACCTCTTTCTTGTACGAGTCGTCAGTGTTTATGGCACTCGCTCCGCGGTCACGTTACCTGGACGCGGGACAGGGTGGCGCGGGAGCGTTCGACGTCCTCCTCCGACATCCCGCCCACGTCGACCTGGAGTTCCAGGCGCTGGCCCGTCTCCTTCTCCAGGGCGGTGACGTGCAGCAGCCCCGAGGCGTCGAGGGTGAAGGTGACCTCGATCGGCCAGCCCGCCTTCTTGCCGTGCGGGACCGAGATGACCCCGGTGGCGATCTCGGTGTTGTCGGCCGGCACCGACGATGCGACGCTGCCCGCCTGTTCCATCACCCGGACGTCGGCGGCGGTCTGGTCGTCGTGCACGGTGAAGAAGTCCTCGGTGTGGCTGGCCGGGAGCTCGTCGTTGGCCCGCACCAGGTGCGCGACCTCCTCGTCCTGGGTGTCCCTGTCGAGCACCACGATGCCGAACGCCCGCGACGCCACCGTCTTGATCTGCCGTCCGGCGATGTGCCGCTGCTGCTCGGCGGAGAGCCCGGCCTTGCTCGCCATCTGCTCGGCCCGGTCGGTGGCGCCGAGCTGCAGCAGCCGCCGGAAGGTCTCCTCGAAGGCATAGAGAGCGGCGCCCTTGGCAACCGCGAGGTCGGGGTCCTGGAGCTTCGGGTCCAGGCCGAGTTCGTTGGAGAGCCGGGAGACGACCGCGGGCATCTTGGTCGACCCGCCGACCAGGACCAGGTCGTGGTAGTCGTTGACGCCCTTGTCGCTGGCGGTGGTGAGGGTACGGCCGGTGATCTCGATGGTCCGGTCGAGCAGATCCTTGGTGATCTCCTCGAACTTCTCCCTGGTCACCTCGATCGCGGCGACCCGCCCGTCGTGCATGACCCGGACGGTGTGGGAGGTACGGGCCGTCAGGGCCTTCTTGCACTCCTCGGCGTCCCGGCGCAGCTGCTGCTCGGTCTGCTTGTCGTCCAGCGGATCGGCCGCGTCCGGGTGCTCCTCGCGGAACCGCTCGGCGAGGAACTCGACCAGCCGGGCGTCCCAGTCCGCGCCACCCAGTTCGTGGTCGCCGTCGGTGCAGATCACCTCGATGTGACCGCCCCGCAGCGCGATGACCGTGGTGTCGAACGTCCCGCCGCCCAGGTCGTACACCAGGATCACCCGGTCCTGCTCGGGGTTCAGCACGCCGTAGGTGATGGCGGCGGCGATCGGCTCGGAGATGATGTCGATCACGTTCAGCCCGGCGATCCGGCCCGCCTTGCGGGTCGCGTCCCGCTCCGCCGCGCCGAAGTAGGCGGGCACCGTGATGACCACGTCGCGGGCCTCCTCGCCGGTCGTGGTCCGCGCGTCGGTCGCCAGCTTCAGCAGGATGAACGCCGACAGCTCCTCGGGGGTGTACTCGAACCCGTGGATCGGACGGGTCACGTCCCGGCCCATGTCCCGCTTGACCAGGCTGACCACGTTGTCGGGTTCCAGGACCGCATTGTCCTTCGCGGTCTGGCCGACGATGACGTTGTCGCCCGACTCGAAGTAGACCACCGAGGGCGTGGTGTCGGTGCCCTCCAGGTTCCGCAGGACGGTGGGGCGCCCGACCTCGTCGATGCACGCGATGCACGAGTACGTTGTGCCCAGGTCGATTCCGTAGACGGCCATCTCCTGCTAGCTCCCTTCACTGTCGCGTTCGGTCAGCCGGCCGACGCGTACCTCGGCGCGGCGTACGACCTGCTCGCCCAGTTCGAAACCGTCCGTGAGCACCGATGCGACGGTGCCGTCCAGCGCCGGGTCGGTGACCGGTTCGGTGCCCATCGGGCGGTGCCGCACCGGGTCGTAGGCGTCCCCGGCCAGGACCCCGAAGCGCTCGACGCCGGTACGGCCGAGAGCCTCGGCGGCCTCGTCGGCGAAAGCGCTCAGCAGTGCGGACGTGTGCTCCCGGTCGGGCGGATCGAGCGCGGCCCGCTTCAGCATGTCGTGCAGCCGGTAGAGCGCGGCGCGCACCGGGTCGTACATGACCTGGATCTCGCCCCGGCGCAGCAACTGGTTCTCGTCGTGCAGCCGGTCGATGATCGATTCTCGGTGGGAGGCCCGTTCGTGCTCCTGTTTGGCCGCGGCCGTCAGCTCACTGAGGGCATCCCGGACCTCGGCCAGGGCCTCACCGATGGGGTCGGGGCCGTCCTCGGGGGGAAGATCCTGCTCACTCGACACGTGTAGAAACCCTAACCGCCGGTAACCCGCTGCGGTAGGGCAATGACAGGAATCCCGGGTTTCCCTGTCGCATCGAATACCACTATGCCGGGCATCTCGCCATACGCTCTGGGGTTATGCTGCGTACCCGCCTCTACCGCAACGGTGTGCTGGAATCCGCGGGGTTCCCGATCGCCGACGTGTCCGATCACCTCGAAGATCCCGCCGCCACCGTCTGGTTCGACCTGTGCCGGCCCACTGAGGAGGACCTGGCCGCGATCAGCGAGGAACTCGGGCTGCACCCGCTGGCCGTCGAGGACGCGGTCCACGAGCACCAGCGGCCCAAGCTCGACCGGTACGACTCCCACCTGTTCGTCACCGCCTACGCCGTACGTCTGGACACCGGCACCGGCATGCTGACCACCAGCGAGGTCGCCGCGTTCGCCACGCGCAACGCACTGGTCACGGTACGCAAGGACGAGGACTTCGACATCGACCAGGTCGTCGCCCGCTGGGACAACTCCGCCGACCTGGCCAAGCGCGGGGTCGGTTTCCTGCTGTACGGGCTGCTCGACTACGTCGTCGACGGGCACTTCGACGCCGTCCAGTCCCTGGACGAGCAGATCGAGACCCTGGAAGACGAACTGTTCTCCCCAGGTACCAAAGACCGTGACATGGACCGCCGTACCTTCGAGCTGCGCAAGAGCCTGGTGATGTTCCGCCGCACCGTGCTCCCGATGCGTGAAGTCGTCAACTCCCTGCTCCGCCGCGACCTGCGCGTCATCGACGACGCCATGCAGCCCTACTTCCAGGACGTCTACGACCACGTGCTGCGCGTCACCGAATGGACCGAGTCACTGCGGGATCTGGTCTCGACGATCCGTGAGACGCACCTGACCATGCAGAGCAACCGGCTCAATGTGATCATGAAGCAGGTCACCAGCTGGGCCGCCATCATCGCTGTCCCCACCGCCGTTACCGGCTTCTTCGGCCAGAACGTCCCCTACCCCGGGTTCGGCACGGCCGTCGGCTTCTGGGAATCCAACACCATCATGATCGTCCTGTCCGCGGGCCTGTTCGTCCTGTTCCGAAGAAAGGACTGGGTCTGACAGAACCTTCAGGAGCTGAAGTTCACGCCTTGGCTACTGGGCTGGAGGCTGCCGATGGTGATCTGCCGGCCGCAGACGCGGAGCCGTTCCGTGGACCCGAAGCCCTGCATGTTGACGGTCAGCTGGGTGGTCTCGTTGGGCGGGGTCAGCACCATGCCGCCCGCGAGGGTGCACTGTGGTCCGGCGGTCCACTTCATCCCGAAGAAGGCGGTCCGGCCCGGCTTGAGGACGATCTTGGTGGCCGCGCCGGGGTAGGCCTTGCGGACGGTCGTGGCGGGAATGCTCTGCCCGGCCGCGTCCTGCAGGCCGAGGCCCGCCCATCCGTACACCGTGCAGGTGCGGCTCGACTTGTTGGTCAACATCAGCATCGAGGCGACCACACCCGATCCGATGATGCTCTGGTATTCCAGGTCGGCCTTGAGCTCCGGAGTACGGCACCGCTCGACCAGCGGGACGACCGTATCTTCGGTCACCCCCGCCGAGGCGGTCACCCCCGCCGAGGCGGCCGCGCCGGCCGGTGGGGACGAGGTGACCCCAGCGGTCGAGGGGGTAGGCGTATTGCCGGAGCCGCATGCGGTCAGGCCTGGCAGTACGAGACCGCCGGCGAGCAGCAGGCCGATTCGAGACACGTGATTCCCCCTGGGTTCGTCGTTGGAGGGATCTTCGCAGATCCCGCCCGGAAGATCACCTTGAGGCGCAAAATCCGGGAAAGGGGGTTGCTGCGGGACGCGGTTTCTCGGCGACGATACGCGGCCTTAACAGAAGGGAAACGTGGGCCTCGCAAGCTGAGAGCACGAAGGAGGTCACACTATGCTGCTGCGCATTCGGGTCCGGTTGCCGGACCGCCCAGGATCTCTGGGCAAGGTGGCACGGACCCTCGGCGCCGCGGGCGCCGACGTCGTCCAGATGGCCGTCCTGGAACGCGACGGGGGCCGGGCGCTTGATGACTTCACGGTCGCCTGGCCGGCCGGAGCCG
>JAOPYM010000415.1 GCA_025964615.1 Actinomycetes bacterium | reverse complement strand
TGGCGTTTCCCGCACCGTTTCGCGCTTCGGTGCGGGAAACGCCACGACTCGACGGTCGGCCGTGGCGGGGTGGTTCCTAACGTTAGGACCGGGCGCGGAGCAGGGCGCTCTTGGCCTTGGCCTGGTCGTAGAGGTCCCGCTGGAACTCGACCATCCGGGCCTGGAGCGCCGGATCGGATGCGGCGAGGATCCGCACGGCCAGCAGCCCGGCGTTGCGGGCGCCCCCCACCGCGACCGTCGCCACGGGAACACCCGAGGGCATCTGCACGATCGAGAGCAGCGAGTCCATGCCGTCCAGGTACTTCAGCGGCACTGGTACCCCGATGACCGGCAGCGGGGTCACCGCCGCCAGCATGCCCGGCAGGTGCGCCGCGCCCCCCGCCCCCGCGATGATCACCCGCAGGCCCCGGGAGGCCGCCTCCGAGCCGTACGCCATCATGTCGTGCGGCATCCGGTGCGCCGAGACGACGTCCGCCTCGTACGGCACGCCGAACTCCGCCAGCGCCTCGGCCGCGGCCTGCATCACCGGCCAGTCCGAGTCGCTGCCCATCACGACGCCCACCTGCGGGCTCATGCGTCCCCCTCGATCGAATCCGGGCCCCTGAGGGACGGGCCCCAGCGCAGGTAGTCCGCGGCATGCCTGGCCCTCTCCCGTACGTCCTCAAGCGAGTCGCCGAGGGCGGTGACGTGCCCGATCTTGCGACCGGGCCGTACGTCCTTGCCGTAGAAGTGGACCTTGACGCCCGGATCGTGGGCCATCACGTGGATGTAGCGGGAGTAGACGTCCGAGTCGTTGCCACCCAGCACGTTGGCCATCACGACGTACGGCGCGGTGGGCGTGGTGACGCCGAGCGGCAGGTCGAGCACGGCCCGCAGGTGCTGCTCGAACTGGGAGGTACGCGAACCCTCGATCGTCCAGTGCCCCGAGTTGTGCGGGCGCATCGCCAGCTCGTTCACCAGCAGGTCGCCGGAGCCGGTCTCGAAGAGCTCGACGGCCAGCAGGCCCACCACGCCGAGCCGGTCGGCGATGTCGAGCGCGAGCCGCTGCGCCTCCTCGGCCACGTGCGCGGGCAGCCCGGGGGCGGGCGAGATCACCTCATGGCAGATGCCGTCCCGCTGAACGGTCTCGACGATCGGGTACGCGGCGCCCTGGCCGTACTGGGACCTGGCGACCAGTGCGGCCAGCTCCCGCCGGAAGGGGACGTACGCCTCGGCCAGCAGGGTGATCCCCTCGTTCAGGGCGCGCTGCAGGACCGGGACCGCGTCCTCGAGGGATCCGCAGACCCAGACGCCCTTACCGTCGTAGCCACCCCGGGCGGCCTTGAGCACCAGCGGCCAGCCGGCCTCCCGGCCGAAGGTCTCCACGAAGGCCAGCGGCGCCTCCGCCGGCACCGCGGCGAACCGGGGGCACGGGGCCCCGATCTCGCTGAGCCGCGCCCGCATGACGAGTTTGTCCTGTGCGTGCAGCAGTGCGGCCGAACCCGGGCGGCAGACGGTCCCGGCATTCTCAAGGGCCTGGATGTACGGCCCGGGTACGTGTTCGTGGTCCCAGGTGATCACGTCGCAGCCCTTGGCGAACGACTGGAGATCCTCGAGCGAGTCGTGATCACCGATCTGTACGCCGGAGACGACCCGGGCCGCCGAATCGTCGGGGGAACCGCTGAGCACCCGCAGGGTGACTCCGAGTCCGATGGCGGCCTGCTGGGTCATGCGGGCGAGCTGCCCGCCGCCCACCATCCCCAATACGGGCATCTGGGTCACTGGTTCTCTCACGATTGCTAAGGTTATCCGGCGAACCAGGGGGTTCCGTAGGCCGTCCCACCAGGAGGGCGGATTGCACCCAGTCTCATACTGTGTTCAGGTTCGGATGCAACAATGATCCTTAGCCGGTCCGGGCAGGATGCGCCACCGGCTGAAATCCAGGAGAAACCCAGCCGGTACGGCGATGACCTATCCTCGTGCCCGGCAACGTATGTCCCCGAGGGAAGGTCCGGCTACGTGAGCTTCGTCGCAGCGCTCAGCAAGCGGTTCAGGCACCTAATTCATGAGCTCGCGAAGTTCGGCATCACCGGCGGCATCGCCTTCCTGATCACACTGGGGCTGACCAACGCGCTGCACGGCGTGGGGTGGATGAAGGCCACCGCGATCGCCACCGTGGTGGCCACCACGTTCGCCTACTTCGCCAACCGCTACTGGACCTTCCGCCACAAGGACCGGTCCGGGCTGACCCGTGAGTACGTGCTGTTCTTCGTGCTCAACGGCATCGGCCTCGCGATCACCGAGGCGTTCATCTACCTCAACCACTATGTGCTCGCGCAGCATGACTCCCTCTCGAACAACGTGGCGCTGGTCTTCGGTACCGGGGTCGCCACGCTGTTCCGCTTCTGGGCGTACAAGAAGTGGGTGTTCCTGCCCCCGACGGCACCGCCGGTCGACGCGCACACCGGCCTGCCCGAGACGCCGCGCACCGCGCCCGAGGTCCCGGTTGCGGCCGAGGTCCCGGTTGCGGCCGCCAACGCGGTCAACAACGGGCATGTCCAGGTCCACCAGCACCGCCCGGCCACCGACTCGGCCCAGGCCCGCTAGACCGGCCCTACCACCACCCGCTCTTCGGCGAGACGGGCCTCCGTGGCCTTGCGCAGGAAGATCGCGAAGACCGCCGGCTTGGGTTTGACAAGCTCCAGACGGCCACCGTCGACCGTGATCAGCGAACGGGCCAGGTAGAGCCCCAGGCCGGTGCCCTTGCCGCCGCTGACACTCCGCTCGAAGACCCGGCGCTCCAGCTCGGCCGGAACCCCCTGCCCCTCGTCGCCGACCTCGAGGACCACCGAGGCATTTGTGATCTTGGTGTGCAGGGTCACGGTTCCCGCGCCGTGCACCAGTGAGTTGTCCAGCAGGGTGGCGACGATCTGGGAGAACCCGGCGGGTGTGACGAAGGCGATCAGCTCCTGCTCCCCCGTCCGCCGGATCAGCCGCCCGTCCCTGTGGAAGATCGGCTGCCACTCCTCGATCTGCTGGGAGATGATCGCGTCGATCGAGGTCGGGACCGCCGCTCCCGTGCGGTCGTGTTTCGCCCTCGCGAGCAGCTGTTCCACGACGGCCACGAGGCGTTCGGTCTGGGCGAGCGCGGCGGCACCCTCCTCCCGGACCACGTCGGGGTAGTCGGCCGCGTCGACCATCTCCTCCAGGCGCATGCTCAGGGCGGTCAGCGGCGTACGGAGCTGGTGGCTGGCGTCGGAGGCGAACTCCCTGCTGGCGGCTAGCAGATCGGCGATCCGTACCGCGCTGTTGTCAAGGACCTCCGCCACCCGGTCCACCTCGGCGATCCCGTACCGCAGCCGCCGGGGCCTGGCGTTGCCGGTGCCGAGCCGGTTGGCGGTCTCGGCGAGATCGATCAGCGGAATGGTCAGTTTGCGGGCCTGCACCATGGCCAGGGCGACCGTGACGGCGACGCCGAGCGCGACCAGGCTGCCGATCAGCAGCAGGGACCGCAGCGCGTCGTCCTCGACGTCCGCGGCCGCCTCGGACACCGTCGCGTGGATGCCGCCGGAGGCCCTGGAGTCGGTGAGCAGATGCTCTCCCTTGGGCGGCTTGGCACCCGCGGTGACCGTCGTCTCGTCGGGCAGGGTCACCACGATGTAGCGGCCGGGGAACTCGCCCTCGATCTGCGCACCGGTGATCGGCTGCTTGGACTCCCAGCGGAACTGGACCCCGGCGAGTACCGCCGAGGCCTCCCGTTCCAGCGACTGCTGGGCCTCCTCGTGGATCAACCGGTTGGTCGCGTACGCCAGGGGGATTCCGAGCAGCAGAATCGCGACGACCGCCACGGCGAGCGTCGAGAGAAGCAGTCGACGCCTCATGGAACTCCTTCAGGTGTCGGGGGAACACACCACCTGTCGCGGTCCCGCGAAGCCGATCGCGAGACCACGACAGGAACGGGGATCAATCGCCGCGCTCGAAGCGGAATCCGACTCCCCGCACAGTGGTGATGTAGCGCGGGCTGCCGGCGTCGTCGCCCAGTTTGCGGCGCAACCACGATATGTGCATGTCGAGGGTCTTGGTCGACCCCCACCAGTTGGTGTCCCAGACCTCGCGCATGATCTGTTCCCGGGTGACGACCTTGCCGGCGTCCCGCACCAGTACCCGAAGGAGGTCGAACTCCTTGGTCGTGAGCTGTAGCTCCTGTTCGCCCATCCAGGCCCGCCGGGACTCCGCGTCGATCCGGACGCCCTGCACGATGGGGGTCTCGGTGCTCCCCCTGCGCAGGAGCGCCCGTACCCGGGCGAGTAGTTCGGCCAGCCGGAAGGGCTTGGTCACATAGTCATCGGCGCCCGCGTCAAGGCCGACGACGGTGTCGACCTCGTCGGCGCGGGCGGTGAGGATCAGGATGGGCACGCCGTGGCCTTCGGAGCGGACCCGGCGGGCCACCTCGAGCCCGTCGAGTTCGGGAAGGCCGAGATCGAGCACGATGAGGTCCACACCGCCCCCGAGCGCCCGCTCGAGTGCCTGTGGCCCGTCGGGGCTGACTTCGACGTTGTACCCCTCCCGTCGCAGTGCGCGAGCGAGGGGCTCGGAGATGGACGTGTCGTCCTCGGCGAGCAGTACTGAGGTCATGTCTTGATGTTAGGACCATTCATGAACGTTTCCCGGCTACTGCGCGCCCCTTGACCTGCGGTTTGCCACTCGTAGTACATCCTCATATACGTTCTTATCGCATCGAAGTGGGGATAACCGTACGTGATGGCACCCACACCGAGCGTTACTCGACCGGTTGCGGTCCAACTCCTCATCGGCATCGCATTCATCGACTTCCTGTCTCTGCCTCACGGTTTCCGCCTGGTGCCCTACCTGGGGGTCCAACTCCTCATGGGCATGGGCATGGCGCTGGCGGGAGCGTTCGCGCTGCTCGCTGATACCCGTGCGTTCGCCTGGTGGTATGCACTGGCACAGGGCGCGCTCAACCTGATCGGCTTCTTTGTCAGCCGGATCATCGGCCTGCCGCTGATCCGGCACAGCGTCGCCGGCAACTGGCTCGAGACGCCGGCGCTGGCGCTGGCCTTCTGCGGAGCGGCCCTCGCGCTGCTGTCCGGCTGGGTGCTGTACGCCCGCCACTTCGCCGCCCGCCATCGCACCGATCCGGTCACCGCGGCCCATCACCGCGCCCCGGACTACTTCCTGTGACCCGTGGCGAGCGGTCCGCCGAGTGCGGGGTAGATCACACTTGACCAGCCAAGACTGGCCAAATCCGGCAGGGTTCATATAACTTAGGGGTGCCTTACCTAACGTCATCCCGCGAAAGGCCCGCCTGCATGTACGTCTGCGTCTGCAACGCCGTCACCGAGGATGACGTCCGAGGTTGCGTGGTTGCCGGGGCGTGCTCCACGAAGGACGTCAAGGAGTCCTGCGGCTGGAAGCCGGGCTGCGGGTCCTGCACCAAGCGGTTGAGCACCGCGATCAGCGAGGCCCGTACCGCCGTCGAACTGGTCGACGCGATGTTCGGGCCTCCGGCGGGCCTCGAAGTCATCTCCGCACAGGACCACGACACGCAACCCATCGAACACGCTGCGTAATACCTGCATGTCACCATGGGCGCCATGGACGGCGACAAGGACATCATCGCGCTGCTCAACGAGCAGCTCACCGCGGAACTGACCGCGATCAACCAGTACTTCCTGCACGCCAAGATGCAGGAGCACTGGGGCTACACCAAGCTGGCCGCCTACACCCGGCACGAGTCCTTCGACGAGATGAAGCACGCTGAGGTCCTCACCGATCGCATCCTCTTCCTCGAAGGGCTGCCGAACTACCAGCGCCTCAACCCGCTGCGGATCGGCCAGTCGGTACCCGAGCAGCTCCGCTCCGACCTGGCGGTCGAGATGGAGGCGGTGGACCGGCTGCGTCCCGGCATCGAGCTGATGCGCTCGCGCGGCGACATCACCTCCGCCCGGATCTTCGAGGAGATCCTCGCCGATGAGGAGACCCACGTCGACTATCTGGAGACCGAGCTCGACCTGATCGACACCCTCGGCGAGCAGCTCTACCTCCAGCGCTTCGCCGAGCCCCCGTCCGCGTAGGCGTCGCGCCCGAGATCCTCCGGCTGGGCCACGCACTGCGATGCGTGGCCCAGCTCTGGATCGGATATCGCTCCTGTTACCTTTTCGTGACATGCTGGTTTATTGCCCCATTTGCAGCTCGCTCGAAGGAGAACGCGTGACCGGGCACCTTGAGATCGAGCGCAAGTACGACGCCGACTCCGACTTCGACCTCCCCGACCTGTCCGCTCTCGGCACCGTCGGCGAGTCCGAGACCTACCATCTGGTGGCCGAGTACTTCGATACTGAGGACCTGCGCCTTGCGGCCCGCGGCATCACCCTCCGGCGGCGTTCCGGTGGATCCGACGACGGCTGGCACCTGAAGATCCCCGTCGGCCCCGACGCCAGACGGGAGGTGCACGCCCCCCTGGACACCTCACCACCCGCCATCGCAGACCCCCAGCCCGGCGATGTCCCCGGCGCCGTGGACGTCTCGCCCGTACCAGGCCGGCTCAGCACCCTGGCGGCCGCAGTCGCGCGCGGCGCCGCGCTGCGTCAGGTGGCCGTCCTGGAGACCCGGCGCACCATCGTCCACCTCATGGACACCGATGGCCGGATGCTGGCAGAACTGGCCGACGATCTCGTGTGCGGCACGGCCCCGGGCCAGGCCCCTGTGAGCTGGCGCGAGATCGAGGTCGAACTCGGCGCCGCCGAGTCCCGCCCGCTCCTCGACACCATCGGCAAGCGTCTGCGCAAGGCCGGCGCCCGCCCGTCGGGCAGCGGGTCGAAGCTCGCCCGGCTGCTGTCGGTCGAAGGCCGCCCGGATGCCACCGCAACCCCACATACCGCCGGTGAGGTCGCGGTGGCCTATCTTGCCGCGCAGGTGTCCGCACTCCAGTCCTACGACCCGAGAGTGCGGCTCGCCGAGCCTGATGCCGTACACCGGATGAGAGTCGCGGTGCGCCGGATCCGCAGCGTCCTGAAGAGCTACGGCCGGGTGCTGGACCGGACCGTCACCGACCCGCTGCAACCCGAGCTGAGATGGCTCGCGGAGGTCCTCGGCACGGTCCGCGATCTGGAGGTCATCCGGGAGCGGTTCACCGCGCGCCTCGCCGAACTCCCGGCCGACGTCGCCCGCAACCGGGACTGGCTGGATGCGACCGCCGCCCGCGAAGAGGGTGCCTACCGGTCGCTCAACGCCGAACTGACCGGCCACCGCTACTTCGACCTGCTCGACGCGCTGGACCGTCTCATTGCCGCCCCGCCCCTGACCTCCCGCGCCGGCGCCGACGCCACCACCGAGGTACCCAAGATCGTCCGCGCGGCCTGGCGCCGCCTCGCCCGGTCCTATGAGGCGATCCCCGGTGCCGAGGACCCCGACCTCGCCCGGCACGACACCCGCAAGGACGCCAAGCGCGCCCGGTACGCCGCCGAGGCCGCCCGTCCGGTGCTCGGCGCCGCCGCCAGGAACGTCGCAGCCCAGGCCGAGGCGGTCCAGGAGGCCCTTGGCGGCTACCAGGACGGCCTCATCGCCCAGCGCCATCTGGCCACGGCGGCGGCCGCCACGACCGACCCCGGCGAGATCTTCACCCTGGGCGTCCTGTCCGGCATTGAACACTGCGCCGCCCGCGACTCCCTGGCGGCCCTCCCCGCCGTCTGGTCCGAAGCCTCCGACCCCTCCCACCTCACCGCCCTGAACCGTTGACTCGTGGCGTTTCCCGCACCGATTTGAGAAGGAGTGGGGGGAACGCCCCCCCACAACGGGCTCAATGGCGCGCCATGGAGACGATCACGCCGGCGGGCACGGGCAGGATCCC
>JAOPYM010000049.1 GCA_025964615.1 Actinomycetes bacterium | reverse complement strand
CCCGATTCGGAGAGAAACGCTCACAACATCGCCCGCTGCGACCGTAGATCGACATCCCCGAGCCGCCAAGACCCAACAGGCTGCCGCTACCGCAATGGCCGGATCTGGACACTCCAGCCACAACCGGTCTCGCTGACTCGTGGCGTTTCCCGCACCGTTTCATCGACCGGTGCGGGAAACGCCACGAGTCAACGGAGCGGGGAGCTGCCGCTGGGTGTCCGCATCCGGGCACGGCATCGATGCCGCACGGCCGAGCCGGAGGTAGGCCAGGCCGAGGAAGTCCGCCAGCAGCGGCCAGCGGCCGCCGCCGTAGAAGGTGTCCTGGAGATAGCGGTCGCTGACCTGGGACAGGGCCGGTGTGTGAAGCTCGGTGAAACGTGCTGCCGCCAGTGCGGCTACGCTGCGCGTTGAACAGTAGAGCCGCCGGGAACCGAGGCGACGAGAAGGAGCGATCATGGAAGATGCCGCCTCGAAGGTGACCGTTGTCATCCCGACCTACAACGAACGGGACAACCTTCCCAAGCTCGTCGATCTGCTCCTTGCCTTGGAGCTGCCGAACCTGCACATCCTCGTGGTCGACGACAGCTCCCCGGACGGTACGGGCGACATCGCGGACAAGCTCGCGATCGAAGTACCGAACCAGGTAGGGGTGCTGCACCGGGCCGGCAAGGACGGGCTGGGACGCGCCTATGTTGCCGGGATGGTCCGCGCGCTTGAGGAAGGCGCCGACATCGTGATCCAGATGGACGCCGATCTCTCCCACCCGACCGAGGCGATCCCGCGGATGATCGCGGAGCTGTCCACCACGGCTGCGGCCGTTGTCGTCGGTTCCCGTTACATCAAGGGCGGCTCGGTCGCCAGCAACTGGTCATGGCACCGCAAGGCCCTGTCCGCATGGGCCAACCTGTACGTCAACGCGATCTTGCGGCTGCAGGTGAAGGACGCGACGGCCGGGTTCAAGGCATGGCGTGCCGAAACGCTCCGCACCATCGACCTTCCCTCGGTCCAGAGCAATGGCTACGCCTTCCAGGTCGAGATGAACTTCCGGACGGTCAAGAGCGGGATGGCGATCGCCGAGGTTCCCATCCGATTCGAGGAACGCAGCGACGGCGCGTCAAAGATGACCCTCAGCACTCAGATCGAATCCGCACTCATGCCATGGAGACTGCTACTCGGCAGAAAGCTGAGCTGACCAGAAGCGCTGGCGGATTTCGCCGATCCCTTCGATCGTGCTGACCAGCACGTCACCCGTTGTGAGCCAGCGTTGCGGAGTACGGCCAAGACCGACGCCTGCGGGGGTGCCCGTGAAGATGACGTCGCCGGGCAGCAGCGGCAGCACTGCGGAGAGTCCGGCGATCAGGGCGGGGACAGAGAAGATGAGGTCGCGGGTGCGGCCCTTCTGGACCTCTTCGCCGTTGATCGTGGTGCGGAGTTCGAGGTCGTCGGGGTCTTCGAAGCCATCAGGTGTGACCAGCCACGGGCCGATGGGGGCGAACCCGGGGAAGGACTTGCCGAGGCTGAACTGCGGTGCGGGTCCGGCCAGCTGGACGATGCGCTCCGACAGGTCCTGCCCGACGGCCAGACCGGCGACGTGGCTCCACGCGTCGGCCTGATCGACATGGTGGGCGTGTGCGCCGATGACGGCGACCAGTTCGATCTCCCAGTCGGTGTGCCCGCCGGTGGGCAGGACCACGTCGGTGACCGGGCCGGTGATGCTGGTCGCGAACTTGGTGAAGACCGGCGGGAGACCTTCGGGAGCGGTGAAGCCGGACTCACTGGCGTGGTCGCGGTAGTTGAGGCCGATGGCCAGGACCTGGCGCGGCGCGGGGGCCGGTGAACCCAGGTCGGTGGCGTCGAAGGTCGTACCCGGCGGGAGGTCTGCGTCGGCGGCCCAGGCGCGGAACTCCGCCCACCGCGCGTACACGGCCTGCGGGTCGGCCGAGAAGACCGCGCCGCTGGCGTTCTCGACATCGACGGCGGTGCCCTCCTCGGTGATCAAGACCAGCCGGCCGGACAGATTGGCGATACGCAAGACAGCTCCTGTACGTCATTTCAGATCGATGTAATCACCATGATGATTACGCTGATATTGAAGCTTACACATCGCTGCCGTCAAGAGGGTGTGATGTTATTCTCCATGATGAATATGAGGGACGATGGGGTGGTTGCGACGGAGGATCACAGCGACTGGCCCGAGCCGCCCCGGCGAGGCAGACCGGGCCGGGATCATGCGTCGCAGACTCGGGCGGAGTCGGCGGCCGAGCGGATCGCCGGCCTGGTCTCCGGCATCGCCCCAGGCACCAGGCTCGGTACGAAGGAGGAGCTCCGGACCGTGTGCGGTGTTTCGGTGGGCACCTTCAACGAGGCGCTACGGCTCCTGCAGTCGCGCGAACTCGTTACCGTACGCCCCGGCCCGGGCGGGGGGCTGTTCTCCGCCGAGCAGTCCCCGATGGTCCGCCTGGGCAACTCGGTACTGGCACTGGACGCCGAGCAGACCTCGGTCGCCGAGGCGGTACGGATCCGCGACGCCCTTGACCCGCTGCTGATCGAGGACGCCCTCTGGCACGCCTCACCGGCCGACATCGCCGGACTTCGCGGCCGGCTCGTCCCCATGGCCGAGGCCGTACGGGCGGGCGATCCGACCGCCTTCACCCAGGCCAACTGGCGACTGCACGCCCAGATCGCCGCGATCAGCCCCAACCGGATACTCCGCTCGATCTACAGCAGCCTCCTGGACCTCATCGAGCAGCACACGCTGTCGGTACTCCCCGCCGGCGAGCAACCGCTGGACGACTACATCCAGCAGCGCCATCAACTGCACGCGGACCTCATCGACGCACTCGACCGCCGCGACCACGACGAGGCCATCCGCCTCATCCACGCCCACAACACCAGTACGGAACCCACGATTCACTGACGGCCCGAGCCCTGCAGCGGCCCGGTGGTGCCGGTCACGTTCGCCGGCACCGGCCTGAGAAAAATTGTTCGTCCGAGGTGTCGATCCGGGGGTCGTTCGTTCGACGCGTCAGCAGCGGCCGGGACCGCCCGGTTGAGATCCGACCCAGAGGGAGACACGACGATGCGGTTCATGTTGATGACCAAGGCCGACGAGAGCACGGCAGGCGGCCCGCCGGACGAGAAGCTGATGGCCGAGATGGGCAAGTTCATCGAGGAGATGGCCAAGGCCGGTGTGCTCCTCGCGACCGGGGGCCTCGACCCGGTGGGAAGCCGCATCAAGTCCTCCGGGGGGAAGGTCACCGTGACCGACGGGCCGTTCGCCGAGACGAAGGAGGCGGTCGTCGGCTTCGCCCTGATCGAGGTGCGGTCGAAAGAGGAGGCGATCGAGCTGTCGAAGCGGTTCTGGGCGATCGTCGGAGACGGCGAGGGCGAGATCCGCCAGGTGTTCGGCCCGGAGTAGCGGTTTGCACCGGAGCCGGCAACGGTGCTGTGATCGGTGACGTGACGGCATCCGAGGCACATCGCGCGATCGAGGCGGTCTGGCGGATCGAGTCGGCCAGGATCATCGCCGGTCTCGTGCGGATCATGCGCGATGTCGGTCTTGCCGAGGAACTCGCGCAGGACGCTCTCGTCGCCGCGCTGGAGCAGTGGCCGGAGTCAGGCGTCCCGGACAACCCGGGCGCCTGGCTCATGGCCACCGCCAAACATCGCGCGATCGACCGGCTACGCCGCAACCAGCTGCTCGTGCGCAAGCAGGAGCAGCTCGGTCACGAGCTCGAAGCCCGGCAGGACACGGCCGAGGCGGAGTTCGACGCGGCGATCGAGGACGACCTGGGCGACGACCTCCTGCGGCTGATGTTCATGTCGTGCCACCCCGTACTGTCCACCGAGGCGCGCGTCGCGCTCACGCTCCGGCTGCTCGGCGGTCTGACGACCGACGAGATCGCGCGCGCCTTCCTCGTCGCCGAGCCGACCGTGGCCCAGCGGATCGTCCGGGCCAAGCGGACTCTCGTCCACAATCGCGTCCCCTTCGAGGTCCCGCCGGAGGCCGAGCGCGCGGACCGCCTGTCGTCGGTCCTCGAGGTCCTCTACCTGGTGTTCAACGAGGGTTACTCGGCGACGGCCGGTGCGGACTGGATGCGGCCCGCGCTGTCGCAGGAGGCACTCCGGCTCGGCCGCATCCTGGCGGAGCTCACTCCGAAGGAGGCCGAGGTCCACGGCCTCGTCGCGCTGATGGAGATCCAGACCTCGCGTTCAGGGGCACGAGTGGGCCCGTCGGGAGAGCCCATCCCGCTCCTCGAACAGAACCGCGGACGCTGGGATCAGCTCCTCATCCGCCGGGGCTTCGCGGCGCTGCTACGCGCCGAGGAGCTCGGTGGCACGCTCGGGCCGTATGTCGTGCAGGCCGCGATAGCCGCCTGTCACGCGGGAGCAAAAACCCCGGAGGAGACGAACTGGGAGCGCATCGCGGCGCTCTACGGAGTGCTCGCACAGGTCACCCCCTCCCCCATCGTGGAGCTGAATCGCGCGGTCGCGCTGGCGATGGCGTACGGCCCGGTCGCGGGCCTCGAAATCGTCGACGGGCTACGGTCGGAGCCGTCACTCATGGGTTACCACCTGCTGCCGAGCGTGCGCGGCGACCTCCTCGCAAAACTCGGCCGCTTCGGCGAGGCACGCGAGGAGTTCGAACGCGCGGCATCACTCACCCGCAACCTGCCCGAGCAGACAGTGCTCCTCGCTCGCGCCGCCGC
>JAOPYM010000381.1 GCA_025964615.1 Actinomycetes bacterium | reverse complement strand
TCTGCCTGTCACCGGACCCGCTCAACCCGCTCAACGACGTGTCCACCATGAACAAGATCCTGGAGTACATGGCGATGGCTCGCCCGATCGTCTCGTTCGATCTGCGCGAGGCCCGAGTTTCGGCGGGGGACGCCGCGCTGTACGCACCCGCCAACGACGAGGTGGAGTTCGCCAATCTGATCGGCCGCCTGCTCGACGATCCCGAGGAGCGCCGTCGGATGGGTGAGATCGGCCAGGCCAGAGTCAGCGGGCCGCTGTCGTGGGAGCACTCTCGCAAGGCACTGCTCGATGCCTATGCCGCCGCGTGCTCCCCGGTCCGGCCGTAGCGCGGCCTCGTTCGTTCCGCCCACCGCATCTGGAGGTCGCCATGGAGACCCTGCCCCACCTGCTCGCGGTCTCGGTGGCTGCCGGCCGCACCGGACCGGGCCCCGATGGCGGCCCGTACCGGCCCTGGCCGGCGACCGCAGGGCTGTTTCAGCGGCCCCGTGACCTGAGCTGGGTCGGGCTCGCCCCGGACGATCTGCACGTACGGCTGACCACTGGCGAACAGCTCGCCGAGATCTCCGCGCCCTTCGCCGCCGTCACGACCAACCCAGACGCGGGCGGGCTCACGGTCGCGACCGACCACCTGGGGCTCCAGCAGGTCTACGGTATTCAGGCAGACGGCTGGGCGGCGGTGTCGACCTCCGCCCGGCGACTGTCCCTGCTCGCCGGGCAGTCCCTGGACCGTAGAGCGCTCGGCGTCTACCGGTTGGTCGGCTTTCACCTTGGCGAGGGCACCGCCTTCTGCGGCGTGTCCACGCTGCGCGCTGGGCACCGCTGGCACCTCGCTGATGGCACGCTGTCCGAACTCGCCTATCCGGCCGCGCGGGCCGAGCCTGAACGCCTGAGCGCGGACGAAGGCGTACGGCGGTGCGCCGACATGCTGCGGGCGAACCTGGAGCAGTGCCTCGACGAGTTCCCGGACGCGGTGTTCCAGCTCTCCGGAGGCCTGGACACCCGGTTGCTGCTGGCGGCCATCCCACCCTCCCGCCGCAAGGGGCTGCGCGCCCTGACCCTCAGGTCGGCGGGCAGCGCGGACGACACGGTCGCCGCCCTGCTGGCCGAACGCTACGGGATGAGCCACGACATCATCGACCTTGGCGGGCTCGACCGGCTCGCCCCGCACGAGATCCACGAGCTGGTCCATTCCGCGGCACTCGCCAACGAACAGATCTGCAGCCCGCTCCAGCTCGGCATGATCGAGTGGGTCGAGGCCGAGGCCGTCAGGCGCTACCACGGTGCGGCCCGCATCGACGGCATCGGGGGCGAGATCACGCGCGGCATGTACCACTCGTTGCAGCGCCAGCATCCAGCCGTGACACCGGAACTCGTGGAGCGGCTGGCCCGCTGGCGTATCTTCAGCCGCGACGCGGTCGATTCGGCCTGCCTCGAACCGGGGTTCGCCGCCGAGTCCGAGACGGCAGCCCTGGAGCGGTTGCAAGCCACCTTCGCCGGCTACGACATGGACTGGTTGTCGGCTACGGACGCGTTCTGGTACACGATCCGCAGTCACCGCGCGGTCGGTGCGATCCAGACCCAGGCCGCACGGCACCGCCCGGTCGTGAGCCCCTTCACGCATCCGCGGTTCGTGGCCATCGCGGCGGCGCTGCCCGCAGAGGCCAAGCGGGGTTCCCGGTTCAACGCCATGGTGGTGGCCGCACTCGACCCGGAGCTCGCGGCCATCCCGATGGACACCGGTCTGCCGCCCAGCGCACTGACCGCGACCAGGCCGATGGTGCTGCTGCGGACGGGCCGTGACTACGCACACCGGGTCTCGGTGAAGGTCAAGCAGCGCATCAGCCGAGACGGCGTCTCCAGTTCGGTGCCGCTCACCCTGACGCGCGGACTGGTCGCGCACTGGAGGGACAACCCGGAACTGCTCG
Organism: Actinomycetes bacterium; assembly: GCA_025964615.1. GTDB lineage: Bacteria > Actinomycetota > Actinomycetes > Streptosporangiales > Streptosporangiaceae > RYN-227. Next base: position 21,234 of record JAOPYM010000381.1, on the reverse strand, counting down.
AACCGGTCGCCGCCACCGGTCTGCTGAGCCGGCCCTGGCTGGCGGCCATGCTCGGGGGAGAGGAGTTTCCCGCTCCCGCGACGGCGGCCTTCGTCGCGATCCTGGAAGCCGCCACCTCCTCGCGGAGTTAGCGGACAGAACTCTCGAATCCATACGATACTCGTGATGCGTGCTCGCAGGATTTCTCCAGCTGGCGGGCACCGGAAGGATGACGGCATGACTGCCTTGCACGCGCTCAGGAACCGATTTGTCGACGCCCCGAACTCGTGGGGAGCCCGCTTTCGGCAACGTCGCTGGAACTGGCTACGCGAGACGTTTCCCGATCTCGAAGAAATGTCGGTGATCGACCTTGGCGGGACCGCTGAGTCATGGCTGCGGGCACCCGTACGTCCCGCGTCGGTTCATGCCGTCAACCTCGAGGAACAGCCGACGGACCTGCCAGGCTGGCTCAGAGCCGACTACGGTGACGCCTGCGCGCTGCCGGACCGGATCCTGAGCAATACCTACGATCTGGTGTTGTCCAACTCGGTCATCGAGCATGTCGGCGGCCATGCCAGGCGGGAGCAGTTCGCTGCGGCGGTGCACGCGCTCGCCGACCGGCACTGGGTACAGACGCCCTACCGGTACTTCCCGATCGAACCGCACTGGGTGTGCCCGGGATTCCAGTTCCTGCCGCTCGCCGCCCGGGCCAGGGTGGCCCAGTACTGGCCGTTGGTGCACACCAGGCCGGTCGACCGGCTGGACGCGCTCCGCACGGCCATCAGCGTCGAACTCGCCAGCCGTACCGAGATGAAGCTCTACTTCCCGGATTCCAGGATCCGCTCTGAGCGGATCGCGGGGCTGACCAAGTCACTGATCGCCGTGAAGGTTCAGTGAGCTTTCAGGACCGCCGGGCGACGGCGTGTGAGACGTCGCTCGGCCGGCCTTTCGACGACCCGGTAGAGCAGCCATGACACCCCGACCGTGACCAGGGCGATGCCCACGATGCCGCCGATGATCAGCGGAGCCGATCCGTGCCGCCCCAGGACCTTCGCGCCGAAGCGGATCATCGGCTGGTGGACCAGGTAGAACGCGAACGAGATCTCGCCGAGCCAGATGAGCGCGGGCGCCCGCAGCCACGAACCTCGGCCGGCGATGTCCGCCGAGGCGGCTGCGGCGATCAAGAGGGTGAAGGGCACCTCCATCCACGCCACCCAGGTCCACTGATCAGGTACGAACGGTTCGGTCGCGTAGCAGGCCAGTACCAATGCGCCCGAGATCAGGAGCCCGGGTCCACGCCAGCGTCCCTGCTTGAGCATCATGGCCACGACCATGCCCAGCGCGAAGTCCAGGGCCCGCGGAACCGGGAAGACCCAGACGAACCAGTAGGCGACGTCGGCCGGCATGGACAGGGAGACGACCGGCACGAGCGCCACCACGACGGGAAGGCCTGCCGCCAGCAACCACAGGCGCCGGCCGGGAACCCGGCGCAACAGCGGTAGCAGGAGCGGGAACACGGCGTAGAAGGCGATCTCGCAGGAGAGCGACCAGGCCGGGGTGTTGCCACCGAAATAGTACGCCTTGTCCGGTACCCAGGCCTGCGTGAGGAACAGCCCGGACAGCCCAGGGCCCACCGGGGACGGCCGCCCGATGGCGGCGAGGAGGGCGAGTACGCCGACCCAGACGACGACATGGTTCGGCACGACCCGGGCCGCCCTGCGCCGCCAGAAGGCGCGGGGACTGTCGCCGGGGCGGGCGGACCAGGTGAGGACCAACCCGGAAAGGATGAAGAAGAACGTCACCCCGGCCGCCCCCGACCCGAACAGCACATGCAGCACGCGCTTCACGCCTGGATCGGCGGTCAGTTCCGGCGAGGTCGAAAGGTGGAAGCCGAACACCGTGAATGCCGCGAACCACCTCAGGCTGGTGAGCGAGGACAATCGCGGCGCCGGGGTGGTCGCGTCGGAGCTCTCGCGCGCTCCCAGCATCGGCTCCAACCGGCCACCGCCTGTTTCATGAGAGATGCTGTGATTTCGTACCTTAGGGGTGCGGTGAATCCGCTGTCCAGGACGGGCTAGCGGCTGCTCGCATCCGTTCCCCAGGTCACGGTCCGGCCCTTATGGAGCCGGGTGAGCACTCGGTCAAGGGCCAGGACGGACAGATAGCAACCCGCGTCCAGCGGGCTCACCGTCCCTGCCGACACCAGCCTGCCCAGGTCGCGCGGGCCAAGTGGGGTCTCGGTCACGGAGCGGCCCAGCTCGGTGAGCTGCCGGTTGCCGAGCCGTACCCGCACCCGCCGTTTCAGATGCGCTCTGACCGTGCGGGCCGGCCGGATCAGCGAGGTCGCCTCGGGGACCACGGCCCGCTCCCCGGTGGGAAAGCTCGCATGTACCCAGCCGTCGTCAGACAGCAGCCCGTCAGGCAGCGGGAAGACCCGGGCGTGTCCCTCCTCGGTGAGCAGATAGACGCCCACCCCCGCCAGCCCCCGCGTGGGGGCCACCAGCCGGTCGTGCACCCGGTGAGTACGCCGGGCGATCCAGGTGGCGCCCGCCATATCCCAGATCGGAACCGGCGCGCAGGCGAGCACTCCCGGCCGCCGGGCCGCCCGCACCAGCGCGCGCACCGACTCCGCGGTCACCTCGACATCGGCGTCGAGATAGATCCGGGGGAAGGTCCTACAGGCCTCGTCGCCGAGCCGCAGCGCGCCCGCCTTCCCCGGTGCCGGTGTCTCCAGGACCCGCACTCCGGCCTGCCGGGCGAGCTCGGCGGTCGCATCCGAGCACGCGTTGGCGACCACCACAACATCGAACTCGCCGGACGCGGTACCGGCGAGCAGCAACCGAAGATTGCCCGCGATAGTAGAGGCTTCGTTGTGAGCGGGCACGACAATGCACACCACGGGTCGCACATCCGGGAGGATCACGCTATGAGGGTAGAGCGAACCGCGATAGACGATGTACTCCTGTTCGTCCCCACGCCACACCGGGACGACCGCGGCCTGTTCACCAGGACCTTCGACGCCGGCCTCGCCGCCGAGCACGGCATAGACGCGGCGGCGTTCATCCAGGACAGCCAGTCCCGTTCACGGGGCGGCACAATCCGCGGCATGCACGGCCGGTCCGGGCGGGGCGAGGGCAAACTGGTGCGATGTGCGCGCGGTGCGATCCTGGACGTGCTGGTCGACACCCGCACGCACTCGCCCACGTTCGGTGCGCAGGCTGCCGTACGGCTGGACGACGAGGCGTTCGTCACCCTCTATGTCCCACCGGGGATGCTGCACGGCTTCCAGGCGCTGACCGGGCAGGCAGATGTCTGTTACCGCATCGACCGCGAACACGATCCGGCGGAGGACCTGGCCGTCCGCTACGACGACCCGGAGCTGAAGATCGATTGGCCACTACCGGTCACCGTGATCAGTGAGCGTGATCTGTCTGCGGGCTCATGGGCTCAGTTGGTGGCCCGGCTCGGCGGCTGAGGGCATGGCCGGCCGCGGCGCCGCTCGGCGGCCGGAGGTCGACCGCGTGCAGCAACGCGAGCACCGTCAGGCAGGTGAGGGCGCCGCCGGCCAGGGTGATGGCCCGTCCGGCGATGAGCGCGGTGCCGAGCCTCAGCTCGCCGGGGTCGGGTGTGGCGGCCAGCGCTCGCATGACCTGGTGGCCGAGTACCACCGTGACGCACAGGGCGGTCCCGGCGGCGATGGCGAGCACCACGCCAGGCAGCTTCCCGGTGACCCGCGTGGCGCCGCGGCCCGGATCCGCGCTCCGTACCGAGCCGGACCACGCGAGCGTCAGCACCGCCGCGCACACGTAGAGCAGCACGATGAGGTCGCTACCCAGGGTGTCGCTCGGCCGGTGCCAGCTCACGGTGACGGTCAGCGCTCCCACACCGACCGCCCACAGCGAGGCCAGGAGCGCGGTGACGCCGCGCCGGCGGTACGGCACGACCATCATCAGGGCGCACATCACCGACATGGCCACCGCGGTGTGGCCGCTCGGAAAGCTCTGATCCTCGCGCCTGTAGCCGTAGGTCAGTAGGATCGGGCGCGTCAGCAGCCCCTGCATGACCTCGGCGGTGACGACGGAGCCGACGATCACCGCGCCGGCCGCCAAACCCAGGTGAGGAAGGCCGCGTATCAGGCCGATCACGACGACGAGGATCACCAGCGCGGCCACCGACCAACCGGTGATGGAGTCCAGGAGACCGACCAGCGGTGGCGATCGTCTTCCGTCGGAGGCGCGCAGCACCGCGTCCTCGAACCGCTGGCCGGTCATCGTTCGGACCGCTGCGAAATAGACCACGACCAGCGCGGCAAGGCATACCGACCCTGTGATGATCACCTTGTGAGCGAATCCGCGTGACATCACAGTCCCAAGATTACCGGGCCTGGGGTGCCGGCCGATTCGGCGCCATCTTGATGAAATCTTGTCAATACCGATGCGTAACACTCCTTTCACCCGGAACACTGACCACTGGTACGGACAACGGCCAAAACGGAGGTCACACCCGATGACCATTCAAGGACCAAGCCCCGACCTGCGCACCCGTGCACGGGCCCGCCTCCTGCTCATCGGTGGCCTCGTAGTGGTCTCGCTGGCGGGCTGCGGCCAGACCGGCCACGGCGTCGCGCTCAGCCAGCGCGCGCGGTCGAGCGGGCCGGCGATCGGCACCCCCGGCTCGCCGCCGGTGACGGGGGTGCCGGGGGTGACGGGGGTGCCAGGGGTGCCGGGGGTGCCGGGCAACAAGCCGGGGCCCACGCCTTCGCCGGCGAAGCCCGGATCGGGAGGTAACGGCCGGTGCGCCGGCTATCCCAATCCCTCCTGCACGGGGGTGCCCGCCGGAACGAGGCTGACGCCGCTGGCGAACAACAACGTCGACCACAGCGCGTACCGGATCCTCACGCCCGGGACCGTCCTGCAGAACGTGCACATCCGCGGTGACCTGATGATCAACGCGAACAACGTCACTGTGCGCGACAGCCAGATCGACGGCACGGTCGTGGGCGAGTACGCCAGGGTGCACTACTCGTTCAAGCTCATCGACTCGACCATCGGGCCGGCCAGAGGCTGCATCAGCCTGCACGCGGTCGGTGACATGCGCTACACCGCGTCCGGGCTGCTCGTTCGCGGGCACAGCAGTGGCTTCATGGTCTCGGGCGACAACGTCACCATCCGTGACTCGTTCGTGCGCAACTGCTCCAACGGCAACGACCACGCCGGGGGCATCCAGGTCTGGGACGTGCACAACAACAAGAACCTGCTGATCCAGCACAACACCCTGGAACAACGCGGTACCTCCAGCCACACCGCTCCGCTCTTCCTCTACGACAGCAACGGCGGAACGATCGTGAACGTGTCGGTCATCGACAACATGCTCGCGGGAGGCACCTACAGCCTCGAACTGAAGCGGGCCGCGGGTCGCCTCATCGTGCACGGCAACAAGTTCGTCAACAAGTCGTGGGACTACGCCCCGATGGAGTCCACGTGCTCGGTCATCGACTGGGCGGGCAACACCGCGGTCACGGTCGACGGCGACTATCGGGTCACCTCGACCGTCCGCCCGGTGGCCTGCGTCAGTTGAGCGTCGCCCTGGCCCTGCGGGCAAGTCATGATCGCGCCGGTAACGATTCAGCGGAGCGCAAGAAATCTAGGAGGTTGCGCCTAGGATTGGTAAAGTACAGTCCCTGGGTGTCCGGTAGCGGGCGGCCGGCTGAGGGCGGGGAGAGCATGGAATTTTGGAAGACCGTCTTCGGTCTTGCGTGCCGCAGATACGTCGGGCTTCCGGTGCTCGGCTTCTCCCTGATCGCTGCCGGGCTGACGTACCTGCTGCTCCCCACCCACTACGTCTCCAGCGCCGCCGTTGTCCTGACGACACCTACCGGCGGAGGGACTCAGGCGGCGGACCCGACAAAGTCGACCGGCCTCACCAACCCGCTGCTGCAGTTCAATGCGAGCCTGCGGACCACCGCAGGCATCATTATCATTTCGATGAATGGCCCCGACGTGAAAGCTGCGATGGGCATCAGCCCGGGCAGCGGAACCACCATTACCATCAACGACGGTAGTACCGTCCCCGAGTTGCTCGCCGTCAGCACGAACGGACCGTTCGTGTACATCCAGGTGGACAGTCTGTCTCCGGCCACGGCCACGGCCACCGTGTCCAACGCCGAGCAGATGGTGCGCAACCTGCTGGCCGACCAGCAACGCCTGCTGAAGGCACCGAAGTCGACCTACATCACGGTCACCGAGGTGTCGGCACCGACCGCGCCGCACGCCACCCGGACCACCCAGTGGACCGTCGCGGGCGGAGCGTTCGCGGCGACTCTGTGCCTGGGCCTGAGCATCGCCTACGGCGCGGACCGCGCCCTGCGGAACCGGCGCCGGCGCGTTCGCCCCACGCTGCGTATCGGACAGGCCCCCGGCGCCCATCGGCCGACGGTGGTCATGTCCACCGACCACCACGAGCGCGACTCCTCCGGCTACACCCTCACACTGGCCAAGGAACGCGCCAAGGGCTCTTCCAGCGGGCCCGTACCGGAGGCCGCCGCACCGGATCCGGCGCGGGCGGAGCCCGCCTGGACGCCCTGGGTCGGCGAGGACACCGTCGCCATGCCCATCGTGGTCGCCGATGACGGCGAGGCCGGCGACGGGGGACTGCCCACCGGGATCGGATCCGGCCAGGACGGATACCAGGTACCTGCCAGGCCCGCGAATGTCGCCAAGGGAGCCTGGTACAACCGGCACCGCGCGGGTTGACGAGGAGAAGCGAGAGCATGGATTTCTGGGCGACGATCGTCGTCTTGTTCCGGCGGTGGTACGTCACCCTGCCGGCGTTCATGCTCGCGCTCGGGGTCACAGCGGCCGTGTACGCGTCGATCCCGACGACCTATGTCTCCACCGCGTCGCTGGTGCTGACCATCCCCACCTCCGGCGGGGTGGAGGTGCTCAAGCCGACCGACAGCCCCGGGCTGACCAACCCGCTGCTCAACTTCGGCAACGGGCTGAACATGGCCGCCGTCATCGTCGTCACCGCCCTGACGACTCCCGAGGAGGCGGTCAAGATGGGCGTGCAACCGGGGGGCGACCCGACCATCTCGGTGAACAACGGCAGCGCCAACCCGGAGACGCTGACCGAGTCGCCGTTCGTCTTCATCATCGCCGAGAGCAAGTCGCCGGAACTGGCGAGGGACGTCGTGGTCCGAGCCATCACGGAGGCCAACGCGGTGCTCGCCGGCCAGCAGAAGAGCCTCAACGCGCCGCTCGCGACCTACATCACCATCCACACCGTGGTGTCACCGACCCCGCCGCAGGCACAGCACGGCCGTAAGCTCCGGGCTGCGGCGGTGGCCATGTGCATCGGCCTGGTGGCCAGCCTCTGCTCCGCGTTCGCGGCCGAGAGTATCGGCCAGGCGCGTCGCCGCCGGGCCACCGGCGGCCCGGCGAATGCCGACGGCGCCGAACTGGACGACCGGCAGCCGGTACGGCCCAGAGCATGATCGGCCTCCAGGAGACCCCGGCGGGCGGCGGACGTGCCGACGGAGCGACGATCGCGGTCCTGTTCGTACTCGCCCAGCTGATCATCCCGGCCAGGTTGGTCGTCCGGGGCCTGCCGCTGTCGCTGACGTTGGCCAACATCGTCAGCCTGCTCGCCTGCCTGTGCTGGGTGTGCGCGTCATTCACCACGACGCTCGGCATCGCCAAGGGCCGTACCCCGGCGCGGACCGGGCTGTTCATCTATTTCGTCGCGTTGCTGGCCACCTATGGTGTGGCCACTGCGGGCTATCTCCCCGCTGACGAACTCAAACTCGCCGACCACAGCCTGGTCCTGATCATCGCCAGCGTCGGCCTCGCGCTCCTTGTGTGCGACGGAGTCCGTGGCGCTGAACGGCTGGACTACCTGCTCAAGGCGGTCGTGATCTGCGGGGCGGTGATCGGCGTCATCGGGGCGCTGCAGTTCATCGTCAACGTGGATCTGACCCCGTACCTCAAACTGCCAGGGCTGCGGGTGAGCACTGTGGGCGGGGAGGCGGATGCGCGGAACCTGCTCCGCCGAGTCGCCTCAACGACCGACCACCCGATCGAGTTCGGGGTCCTGTGCTCGATGCTGCTGCCCCTCGCCGTCCATTTCGGTTTCCGGGCGCGGGAAAGGCGCGACCCCGCGCTGCGCTGGTGGGCCTGCGCCGTCATCATCGGAATGGGGATGCTGTTCTCGGTGTCCCGGTCCGCCGTGGTGGGGCTGGCCGGCGGCGCGTTCGTTCTGCTTCTCGGATGGCCGACCCGGCGCAGGCTGCAGGCGCTGGTCGGGAGCGTTGTGGCTCTGCTCCTGACGGAGGTGCTCTTCCGCGGCCTGCTGAGCACGTTCGTCGGCCTGTTCGCCAACATGAGCACCGACACCAGCGTCCAGTACCGCACCCATCGCTATCAGATCGCCGGCGCGGAGATCGCTGAGCATCTGTGGTTCGGGCGGGGCATCGGCACCTGGTACGCGCCCAAGTACGTGCCCTTCGACAACCAGTGGATCATGTCCATGGTGGAGAGCGGTGTGCTCGGTACCGCAGCCTACGCCGGGATCTTCCTGCTGGGAATCTACTCGGCGCTGCGGGCCCGCTACCTCTCCACCGATCCCGGCGTCCGAGACCTGGGACTCACCCTCGCGGCCTGCGTGCTGGTCCCGATGCTCACCGCGGCCACCTTCGACCTGCGGTCGTTCGGCACCGTGAACGGCCTGAGCTTCCTGTTCATCGGCGCCTCCGGCGCGCTGCTGCGCACCGTCCGGGAGGCTCCCGCAGGGCCGCCGCCCCGCAGGACCATCCTGACAGGTGCTGGACTCGGGCCACTCACCCGTGGGCTCGCGCAGTCTGGTCTGCGAAGCGAGGGGCACAACGGCTGATCAGGGGAGCTCAACGGGCATCTCCAGTGAACCGATGCTCCGCACGGCGCGTCGGTCCGTCAAGACCTGCGGCAGTACCTCGGAGGCGATCAGCTCGATGTGATCAAGGTCGGCCAGATCGAGGACCTGCAGATAGATCCGTTCGCAGCCGGACTCCCGGAACTTCCCGATCTTGTCGACGAGCTCGGCTGGACTGCCCGACAGTCCACCCGGCCGCATCTCGGTGAGGTCGTAGCTGATGACGTCCGCACGGCGCTTCAGCTCGGCGGTGTTCCGGCCACAGCAAACCGCCTGTGCGGCCGAGTAGATCATTCGCTCGGTCCGGCCCGCCGCCGCGATCGCCGCGCTCACCCGGTCGAACGCGGCCACGGTATCCTGCATGGTGCGGAACGGGACGTTGTACTCGGCGGCCCAGCGGGCCGCGAGCCACGGCGTCTGCCTGGCTCCGACCCCGCCAATGATGATCGGCGGTCCCTGCGGCTGCGCGGATTTGGGTATTGCCGGCGCATCGGTCAGCTGATAATGGCGGCCGATGTAGGTGAAGGTTTCGCCCATCGGCGTCCACCACAGTCCAGTGATGATCTCGAGTTGCTCTTTCAGCCGCTCGAACCGTTCGCCCAGCGATAGAAAGGGAATTCCGTACGCGGTGTGCTCGGCCTCATACCAGCCCGTGCCGATCCCCAGTTCGAGTCGGCCGCGACTCATTTCGTCCACCTGTGCGACCGTGATGGCCAGCGGACCAGGCAGCCGGAATGTCGCAGCGGTCACCAGGGTACCCAGCCGGATCCGGCTGGTCTCCCTGGCCAGCGCACCAAGAGTTACCCAGGCGTCGGTCGGCCCCGGTAGACCGGAGCCGCTCTTGATCGGCAGATAGTGGTCAGACCGGAAGAACGCTTCGAACCCGCCGTCCTCGGTGACCCGGGCCGCGCGCGACAGTGTCTCGTAGCTCGCGCCCTCTTGCGGCTCCGTCAAGATTCGCAGCATGTGCCCACCATGATCGGTCCGGAGTTTCTCAGCGTTTCGCAGTGGTCCTCATTGGCCGCGCGCCATCCGGATCAGCTTCCGGCCGCCGCGGGTCACGGCCAGCTGCTCACGGCGTAGGTACATCCGGTATACGGCGGCTCGCGCCCGGCGGTGCTGTTCCGCCGTGAGATCGGACTCGGCCAGCCAGTGGAGCATCTCACGGCACTGCAGTGTGGTGGCGACGTGGGCCTGCCAGGAGGGCACGCCGAGCCGCTCGGTCAGATAGCCGCGGGTCACGTCCTTCCAGTCGCGGTGGCTGAGGACCTCGGGCACATGCGCCCACGGGCCCAACAGCGCCAGCTTGGTCGCGAACACTTGGTCCTCCCGCAGGATGTTGCGCCGGCGGATCGCGATCATCGGCTCACGGCGGATCAGCCCGTACACCGGATCGATCAGCAGGTGGCTCTCGTTGAGCATCCGGAGCATCTCGGTGAACCGCTCGACTGGGTCGTCGGAGCCCAGCCCGGTGCCCTCGTAGACGCCTGTCTGGATCCTGCCGTCGGGGCCCGTGTAGGCGATTTGGGAGGTGACCAGCACCAGCCGCTCGTCCTCGGCGAACGCCTGCAGGGATTGGGAGAGGCAGATCGGCTCGATCCAGTCGTCGTCGCTCATCCAGCGGAAGAAGGTGCCCTTGGCGAGTCGGCCTACCTCGATGAAGTTGTTGAGCACGCCGATGTTCTCCGGCTGCCGGTGGTACCTGATGCGGCTGTCGGTCTCGGCCAGGGCACGGCAGTACTCCTCGGTGTCGTCGGTCGATGCGTTGTCGGAGATCACCAACTCGATGTCCTGATGGTCCTGCGCCAGCACCGACTTGATCGCCTTGCCGAGCCGCTCGGCCCCGTTGCGGGTCGGTATCCCGATGGACACCAGTGACTCGGAAACCATGCGTACTCCTTCTGGCTGGTCAGTTGGCCCGGGCGGGGCGCAGCCGGCCGCCCAGTGCCCTGAGCTGTGCCCGCGGTACCACGATGAGGACGAAGAGGATGAACCCGGCACCACCCGCCACCGCGAGTTGCACGAACGGGATGCCCGAGGTCAGGTGGCTCAGCGCGACCATCGTGGTCGCGGCGAGTACCCCCGCCAGTAGCGGCCGGACCAGAGCCGGCCCGATCGGGCGCAGCCGCACCCCGGCCCGGTGCAGCATGAGCCCGCCGAGGGGGACCGCGACCAGCAGGCCGACGATGGCCTGTCCGAGTGAGGCGCCGCGGATGCCGCCCAGCCGGGTGCCGATGATGAGTGCGGGTATCAGTGCCGCGAACCAGGTCAGGTTCAGTGCGACGGTGTAGCGCGTAGTCCCCAGCGAGGTCAGGACGTCGGCGGTGAGCGGGATGAGCATCCGGACCACCATCACGGCGGACAAGAACTGCAGCGCGGCGGCCGAGGGAGCCCACTGCTGCCCATAGAGGAAGACGATGAGCGCGGGGGAGAGCGTCGCCATCACGATGGCGAAGGGCAGCACGAACGCCACCATGATCGACACTGAGCGCTGTACGCCCTGGGACAGCAGTTCCCGATCCTCGCTGGGTGAGGCGTCCTGCTCGGCCAGTCTGGAAAAACTGGGCAGCGACACGTACCGGACGGCCGTGCCGATCAGCCCGGGTATCCAGCTGGACATGTTGAACGCCACCATGTAATAACCCAGCATGGCGACGCCCAGTGTGTCGCCGACGACGACCTTGTCGACATTGAGGATCAGACCCTCGACGCCGAGGCTGAGGGCCAGCGGCATCCCGAACCGCAACAGGTAGCGGATGATGGCGGGGTCGAGCTCGAAACGGAACGGCATCCGGGCGAACCAGAGCACCAGCACCGCGATGACGACGTTGCAGGCGACCTGGCCCCAGGCGAAGCTGAAGGCGCCCGCGCCGTTCGCGGCCAGGATGATCGTCACCGGGGCCTGCACGGCGAACCCCGCCAGGTTCGCCAGGATGATCTTGTGTTGCTGGAAGTTGCGCATCAGCGCTCCGGCTCGTACTGCGGTCACCCCGTCGATCACGATGATCAGGGTGAGCAGCCGGATGACCGGTGTGGCGGCGCTGCTGCCGGACAACTCCGCGTAGAACGGCGAGATCGTCCAGAAGGCGGCGTACACCACCAGGCTGAACAGAAACGCCATGATGGTTCCGGTCGGCGCCATCTCCTCCAGCTTGCCACGCCACTGCACGGTGGCGGACAGGATGCCGACATCGTTGATGTGGATGAGGAACTGGCTCGCGGCCAACGCGATCCCAAACGTCCCGTAGTCGTGGGGAATCAGTAGTCGAGCAAGGACCAGGCTCATAATGAACGAGCCCGCCCTGGTCACGATGTTGCCCAGAATGCTCCATCGCAGGCCCCGCGCCGCCTTACGGCCGATCTTCCCGATCTGCGCGTCGTCGACTCCTTGTTCCTGCATCACCTCAGACCCGCTCCAGCCAGATCTCACGCCAGAACGGTACGAACTCCCGGGGGCAGTTGCGGTTGTAGAAGCCCGCGCAGACCAGATCCTCCAGCACGATGCACGCGGTCTTCATCGTGAGCAGTTCCCCGGTCTTCTCGTCGATGACCCGTTCGACCCGCGACTGGACCCGGCTGGTCTGCCCGCAGTACCGCGCCATCTCCTCCTCGAAGCCCATGCCCCGGTTGAGCTGGTTGTCGTCGAGGGTCGCGATGATCTCTTCCCGCGACTTGATCCGGACCAGTTCGCCCGGCTTCAGGTCGAGCGTGGCGACAGGCGTCCGCCCGCTGGCGCCGCCCTTGAAATGACTCCAGCGCAGGCCGCCGTTGATCCAAAGTCTACGGGGCAGTTTGCGCTTGCTGACGGCCTGATACCGGTTGTACAGAGCGATGAAGAAGCCGCGCACGGTCGCCAGGACGCCGACGTTGCCGGTGCGTACGTCCGTGACGTACTGACCCATGCTCTTGAACGGAAGGAAGACAGGGGCCGCCCGCATCAACTCGGTGGCCTGGCAGGAGTAGCGCACCCCGCCGTCGGACCCCGGCTCCTTACGGCTGCTGACCTCCAGCAGGGGCAGCAGCCTGGGCGCCGTGCCGGTGGTCGGGGCCGGGTCCGCGGCGCCGACCCGCTTGACCCAGGACTCCTTCCAGTACATCGAGCAAGCCGTCTGGCAGCCGCCATGCGCCGAACCGTCGCACCGGGCACCGGTCAGGTGCACCGCGTGTTCCATCTTCCGCATTCCGGTACTGCTGATGGTGTCGCATAGCTTGTGCGCGACTTTGTGGACGGTGAGCCGCTGCCCGCAGAACTTCAACATCTCCGGCATGAACGGAAGACTGTCCAGTTCACCATTCTCGTCGAGGGTGGCAAGGATCTCCTCCTCGCTGCGGACCTCAACGAGTTCCCCGACCCGCAGGCCGAGTACGCCTGATCTTTCGGCGGTCGTCATTCCCTACTCCTTCAGCAATCCTGCGGATTGGAGGTCCTCTGCCGCATCCGCCATCGCGGCGAAGGGAAGCCCGGATCGATCAGCGATGTCGAGCAGACTGTGATTCCCGTCGGAGAGATTCAACACCCACAGCATGGCCATCTGCGCTTGTTTCGCGTCACTTCGTCCGCCTAGCGAACCGTACAGGCCGCGTTTGCCCAGCTGCGGCTCGCCGTACGGGCTGAGGTTGGTGTAACGCCGGTTGCGCTCCAGGATCTGTACGGCCCGCAGGCAGGCCTCCAGGGTGTCCGTCATCGCCTCGGCGGACACGAAGCCCGGATCGTCGGCCGAGGTGTGGTACTCCGGATAACCGGCGTACGGCGTCCTTGTCAGGCAGCCGACCGCCAGGTCGAAGCCCGGCGAGCAGTACTGCCGCTCGTCGTAGCCGTACGGGGAGAAGTCCACGATCGTGTGCGGGCGGCCCGTCAGGACGTGCGCGAAGACCCGGTCGATCTCGGTGTCGCCGCGCCTGCTGCGCTTGTAGGTCAGCGCGCCCCGGTCGCCCGCGCAGGCCAGCACGATGCCGTGCTTGACCCGGTCCACCCGGTCTCGGTTGCGCGCCAGCCAGGTGATCGAGCCGATCGTGCCGGGCGCGAACACGAATCGGTAGGTGTAGAAGGGATCTCTCAGGCTCTGGGCCAGCGCGGTCGCGACGGCGATACCGGCCAGGTTGTCGTTGGCCAGCGAGGGGTGACAGGTGTGGCAGGAGACGAGCACCTCGTCGGTGCTGCGGCCCGGCACCACGTACTCCCCGTAGGTCAGCGAGCCGTCGGCCAGCGTCGAGTCGATCATCACCTCGTACGGCCCGTCGTCCATGCCGTTGAGGGTGTCGTCGCTGAGGCAGAAGCCCCAGGTCTCCGCGTAGTAGCTGGTCCGGTACGGGATCAGGCCGGGCTGATCGGGCAGCGTGTGCAGGTGCCCGCGCAGCTCGTCCAGCGTCATCGTGGCGTGCACCGGCACGCTGTAGCCGACCACGTGCAGGTTGGACTCCGCGAAATCGACCACCCGCCGCCCCGAGGCGTCCTTGACGTAGGCGTCCCGGATGTTCCACTCCCGGGGGATCGTCCAGTCGAGGACCTCGGTGCCCGTCGGTACCTCGTGGACCTCCAGCGCGATGGACTCCCCGACGATCTCCAACGTGCGCCGTACCCCGTCGCCGGTGATGCTGCGGCACAGCGGGTACAGACGCTCGACCAGAGCGTGCATCTCGGCGCCGGTCATGGCCTGAGCGCGCCGTCGATGGTCCCCGCGGCCTGCCGGTCGGACAGGCGCGCGAGCCGGGTGAAACGGCGGTCGAAGCCCTCCTTGGTGAGGTCGAACCTCTTGTAGGCCTCGATGAGCTCGGCGGCGCCGGCCTTGACCGACCAGCTCGCCTCGTACTCCGGCATCGCCGCGCGGATCCGGGAGAAGTCGACCCGGTAGGAGCGCGGGTCCGCCCCGGCCTCGCCGGTGATCACCAGCGTGGAGCCCGGCACCGCCTCGACGACCTCGGCGGCGATCTGTGCCACGGTCAGGTTGTTCGCCTCGGTGCCCACGTTGAAGGCCTTGGCGTGCACGGCCTCGCGGGGGGCGACGAGCGCCAGCGCGAACGCCTCCGCGATGTCCCTGGCGTGCACCAGCGGCCGCCACGGGGTGCCGTCGGACAGGACCCGTACCTCGCCGGACAGGTGGGCGTGCCCGACCAGGTTGTTCAGCACGATGTCGGCGCGCAGCCGGGGGGAGAACCCGAACGCGGTGGCGTTGCGCAGGGACACGGGCGTGAAGTCGGCGTCGGCGAGTTCCTGGAGGTCGTCCTCCACCCGGACCTTGGACTCGGCGTACGGGGTCACCGGGCGCAGCGGCGCGTCCTCGTCGACCAGGCCGTCGTCGCCGCTGGCCCCGTACACCGAGCAGGTCGACGCGTACAGGAACCGCCGTACGCCCGCTTCCTTGGCGAGGCGCGCCAGCCGCGACGAGGCGTGG
The DNA here is from genome assembly GCA_025964615.1 of Actinomycetes bacterium. GTDB lineage: Bacteria > Actinomycetota > Actinomycetes > Streptosporangiales > Streptosporangiaceae > RYN-227. The sequence continues at coordinate 5,959 of JAOPYM010000381.1, read as the reverse complement.
TGGTTGATGTCGTAGGTGACCTCCGGGGCCAGCGAGCCCAGCGGGTCGTTGGACAGGGCCGCCAGGTGGGCGACCGCGTCGAAACCGGCCAGGTGCTCGGGGCCGGCGTCGCGCAGGTCCACCGCGAACCCCGGGGGGTCGGCGGGCGCCGGGCCGATCACGCAGTCGGCGAACAGTCCGGAGTCCAGGCCGACGACCTCATGGCCGGCCTCGGCCAGCACGGAGGCCATCACCGTGCCGAGGTAGCCCTGATGGCCGGTCAGTAGAACACGCACCGTATCTCCCTTGCCGCGATCAGAATCCGACGGTCGTCTTCGCCACGTGGAACGCCTCCGCGTAGCGGCTGTTGCACTGCACCCCGCGCACCCGCGCGAGACCGAGGAACGCCTCGTCGTCGAACCACGTACGACCGTATTGGGAGGGATAGCACGTGTGCAGCAGATCGACCTTTTCCCGCAGTACGTCCTCGGGTAGCGGCACGAAGACCCCCGGCTGGGCCAGGTCGGACTCCCACTTGAGGATCTCGTACCCGAGCACCAGGTGGTCGCGGAACGCCGTGGGCACCAGGCGTGCGAGGCCCCGGTGGTCCTGGTGGGCGTCGGTGGCCACCGGAGCGAAGATCAGGTCGGGGGAGCACCCCCGCCGCACCTCCTCCAGGGCCTCCTTCGCGCGCTCCCAGTTCGCCGGCAGCCGCCCGTCGGGCAGGTCGAGGACCCGCAGGCCGATCTCGGCCTTGGGGCAGAACGCGGCCAGCGCCGCCCGCTCCTCGGCCTCGCGGACGGTGCCGCCGCCCGACAGCACGAGCGCCGTCACCCGGACCCCGGGGTTGGCGCGGCACAGTTCGAGGAGCGTGCCGCCCGCCCCGATCGGGATGTCGTCGCAGTGCGCGGCGAGCAGCAGGATCTCCTCGCACCGTTCCGGCAGCAGTCGCAGCACTACCGCTCCCACAGGGCCCAGGGCCGGTCGCCACGGGAGTACGCCTCGTCCAGTGCCACCCGCTCCCTGACCGTGTCGGTCGGCCGCCAGTAGCCCCGGTGCGGGTAGGCGAGCATCCGGCCGCGCTTGGCGAGTTCGGCGCAGCCGTCCGCGACCAGGTCGCCGTTCTCGGGGATGTGGTCGAAGATCTCCTGGCGCAGCACGAAGTAGCCGCCGTTGACCCAGAGCGGCATCTCGCTGACCGGGGTGATCCCGCCGACCATGCTGTTCTCGCCGAGCTCGATGCAGTGGAAGGTGTCCGACGGCGGGACGACCATCATCGACGCACCCGCGCCGGACTTCGCGAAGCGCTCGATGATCTCCGGCAGCGGTGCGTCGGTGAGCACGTCGGCATAGTTGGCCAGGAACATCTCGTCCCCGTCCAGGTGATCGCGGACCCGGCGGAGACGCTCTCCGATCGGCGACTCGATGCCGGTCTGCACGAACGAGATCGACCAGTCCGAGATGTCGGTGGACAGCAGCTCCACCCGGCCGCCGCGCAGCACGAAGTCGTTGGACGTCGTCTCCTGATAGTTCAGGAAGAAGTCCTTGATGTGATGTGAGCCGTAGCCCAGGCACAGCACGAACTCGGTGTGCCCGAAGTGCGCGTAGTACCGCATCACGTGCCAGATCAGCGGGCGCGGCCCCACCAGCTGCATGGGCTTGGGTACGTCGCCGGGGGTACCGCTGCGCATCCGGGTGCCATACCCGCCGCAGAACAGGACGACCTTCAAAGGATCTCCAGGCTGGGGATGGGGAAGACCAGGCGGCCTCCCCAGTCGTGCACGTAGGACAGCTGAGCGGCGATCTCGTCCCTGAGGTTCCAGGGCAGGACCAGGACGTAGTCGGGCCGGTCCTCGGCGATCCGCTCGGGGGGCAGGATCGGGATGCGGGTCCCCGGGGTGAACCTGCCGTGCTTGTACGGGTTGCGGTCGACGGTGTAGGCCAGCAGGTCGGGGCGGATGCCGCAGTGGTTGAGCAGCGTGTTGCCCTTGCCCGGCGCCCCGTAGCCGACGACGGTCTTGCCCTGCTCGGCCGCCTCGATGAGGAACGCGAGCAGGTTGCGCCGGACCCGGGCCACCCGCGCGCCGAACTCGGCGTAGCCGGACAGCTCGTGCAGACCGGCCGCCTTCTCCGCCTCCAGGACCTCAAGGACGCTGGGGCCCGCCTCCACGCCGGGCCCGGACGGCCGCGACCAGAGCCGGATCGAGCCGCCGTGCGTGGGCAGCAGCTCGACGTCCACCAGGGTCAGCCCGCCGGCCGCCAGGGCCCGCTGCGCCGAGGCGACCGTGTAGTACTGGAAGTGCTCGTGGTAGATCGTGTCGTACTGGTTGAGGTCCATCAGGGTCAGCAGGTGCTGGACCTCGATGGAGACCCAGCCGTCGTCCTTCACCAGCGCGCGCAGGCCCTCGGTGAAGCCGATGACGTCGGGTATGTGGGCGTACACGTTGTTGGCGACGACGAGGTCGGCGGGCCCGTGCTCGGCACGGACCGCCGCGCCGGTCTCCGGGCCGAGGAACGCCGTCAGGGTCGGCACGCCCTTGTCCCTGGCGGCCTGGCCCACGTTGGCCGACGGCTCGATGCCCAGGCACCGGATTCCGCGCCCGGCCACATGCTGCAGCAGGTACCCGTCGTTGCTGGCGACCTCGACCACGAACGACCCGCCGTCCAGGCCGAGCCGCCGCGCCGCACCCGCCACGAACTCCCTGGCGTGCTCCACCCACGAGGTCGAGTACGACGAGAAGTAGGCGTACTCGGTGAAGGTCTCCTCAGGCGTGATCAGCGGCGGGAGCTGGGCCAGCCAGCAGTCCGTGCAGACCTGCAGATGCAGCGGATAGGTGACCTCCGGCTCCTGCAGTTGCGCCTCGGTCAGGAACAGCTCGCACGGCGGCGTCGCTCCCAGATCGACGACGCTGGCCAGGCTCGCCGAGCCGCACAGCCGACAGACTGTCATCTATCCATTCCCCCGCTCGCGGAGCATCACCGCAAATGTCCGGCAAACGCCGCTTAACCTATCGTGTCGCGCTCGGGCCGGGCCCGCGCCTCGTACTCGAGCGCGAGGTCCTCGGGCATGCCGTCGAGATCGACGCAGCGGACGAAGTCCCGCAGAGTGGTGCCGGTGCAGGCCGAGTCCACGTTCCGCGCCCCGCGATGGGCGCGTACGTCGTCGATGTGCACGGTCCGGAAGTCGATGCTGAACCGTGTCCGGCCCGAGGTGTTGGGGACCGTCGAATGCAACTGGGCGCCGGAGAACATGAGCACCCCGCCCGGTTCGGGCACGACCCGGATCTGCGGTTCCAGCTCGACCGGCTCCTCGGGCTTGGGCTGCTCCCTGGTGTCGGACTTGACGTGCTGGGCGGCGGTGAGCCTGCTGGTGCGGTTCCACTCGGCGTAGTCGTAGCGCTCGCTGCCATTGCGCACCGGGTTGCCGAAGTACTGCGGGTGGAAGGCCATCACGTTCTCCGGCACCACCGGATAGATCGGTATCCACCAGTTGACCTGGTTGAACGGGGCCGAGTACCAGCAGTCGCGGTGCGGATGGAAGGCGTAGGAGATGCCGGAGGTCAGGTAGTCGTCGGAGGTGGAGGTACGCATCCGGGGCACGTCGAAGTAGGTGCGGTCCAGGTCGCAGCCGAGCTCCTCGATCACCGCGGGCAGCAGCTTCTTGCACACCGGATGGTGGATGAAGCGCGGCTTCAGGTCGGCGAGCAGGGCCGCGAACTCCTCCACCGGCAGGTCGAACTGGGCGGTCTCCGGATCCCTGGCCCCGAAGGCCTCGGAGATCAGCTCCTGGGCGAAGCCGATCAGTTCGGTGGAGGCGGGGGTGGCCGAGTACGCGAACACCTCGCCCTGGTACAGCAGAGCACGGCGGGTGTCGTCGTCCACCCCGCTGTTGGAGAACACGCTGGTCATCAGTACGCACCTTTTCCGAAGACGACCGCATTCCACGTCTTCCAGAGGATTTGCAGATCAAGAAGCAGAGACCAGTTTTCCACGTACCTCAGGTCGAGTTGGACCGATTCCTCCCAAGAGAGGTCGGACCTGCCGCTCACCTGCCACAGGCCGGTCATCCCGGGCTTGACGACCAGGCGCCGGTGGGCGTCGCCGCCGTACTCCGCGACCTCCTGTGGCAGCGGTGGACGCGGCCCCACCAGGGACATCTCGCCCCGCAGCACGTTGATCAGCTGGGGCAGCTCGTCGACCGACCATCGGCGCAGCCAGGCGCCGATCTGGGTGATGCGCGGGTCGTTCTTGATCTTGAAGAGGGTCCCGTCGCTCTCGTTGTGTTCCAGCAGGCCGGCCTTCTGCCGTTCGGCGCCCTGCACCATGGTGCGGAACTTGTAGACGGTGAACGCCACCCCGTTCTTGCCGACCCGGGTCTGGCGGAACAGGACGGGCCCCGCGCTGTCGAGGCGGATGGCCAGCGCGATGGCGACCAGCAAGGGCTGGCTCAGCGCCAGCAGCAGCCCGGCGAGGATCCGGTCGTAGAGCGACTTGACCACGTGCCGGGCACCCCCGAGCCGAGGGTGCTCGACATGCAGCAGCGGCAGTCCCGCGATGGGGCGGATGCTGGTACGCGGCCCGGCCACGTCGATCAGGGCGGGCGCGACGATCAGGTCGACGGCGTCCTCCTCCAGCTCCCAGGCCAGGCGGCGCAGTGCCGTGCCGTTGATCTCCGGGCAGGCGAGCACCGCGACGCAGTCGGCGCGCATGAGGTCGACCACCTTGGCCACGCTGGAGAAGTCGCCGAGCACGGGGAGCCCGGCGACCTGGGCATCGGGTTCGGTGACGGACGGAAGGCAGACGGCCACCACCCGGAAGCCGTGATATGCCTGCCTTCGCAGCTGGTGCACGAGATCCTCGACAACGGAGGCGTGCCCGACCGCGACGACGCGCTTGAGGTTGCGCCCCTGCGCACGGGTCCGGTGCAGCCGCTTGCGGAGCCGGTACCGGGACAGGAGCGTGAGCGCCGTGGTCAGCGGGATGGCCAGAACCACATACCCCCTGGCCACCTCGACCTTCATCGAATAGGCGCCGATCGCGACCGCCGCGGCGAGGCAGATCCCCGCGTTCGCGACCCGCCGGAACTCATCGGGCCCGACCCCGATGAAGCGCTCCTCGTAGGTACCGGCCAGTGCCATGGAGACCAGCCAGACGAAGGGCAGCGCCAGGCTGGCCACGACGTACGGCATGACGAACGGTCGGCTGACGGTGTCGAAGCGCAGGACCAGCGCGAGCGGGCCCGCGATGAGGCCGCACAGGCCGTCCATCGAAGCCATCGCAAGGACATATCCGACGGTGACCCCGCCCCCGGAAGGTCTCCCGAACGCAGGCAACCTGAACTGGTACACGCAAAACTACCCCCACCTGCCGCGCCCCCGGCATCACACAGAGTGTCCCCTGACGGAATGGGAACTTTCGTCTGCGCTGGTGACGTTACATGTGAGTTTCTGCCGTGATAAGCCGTCACACTGACCGGATGTGGACTGCCTTCCGCGGTGCGGAGGGCTGGACTTCTGGCGGTTAGCAGTCTAAGCGCCCAGGTTCCGATAGAACTTCGTACACTGCTCGTAATCGGGCAGCAGCCCGGCCTCGCGGGCCTGCGCGAGGGTCGGCGCGGCGGCGTCCTTCGGCGACAGCAGCGGCTCGATCCCGGCGGGCCAGGCGATGCCGATCTCCGGGTCGAGAGGGTTCACCCCGTGCTCGCCGGTGGGGTTGTACGGCTCCGAGCACAGGTAGACGACCGTGGCCTGGTCGGTAAGAGCGAGGAACGCGTGCCCGAGACCCTCGGCCAGGTAGAGACCCTTCCTGGACACGTCGTCGAGCCGTACCGCCTCCCAGGCACCGAACGTGGGAGAGCCGACCCGCAGATCCACCGCCACGTCCAGGATCGCGCCGGCGACACAGGTCACGTACTTCGCCTGGCCCGGCGGCACGTCGGCGAAGTGAATGCCGCGCAGGACGCCCCGGGCCGAGACCGAGC
>JAOPYM010000371.1 GCA_025964615.1 Actinomycetes bacterium | reverse complement strand
GCCCACCTCGTCACGGAACCGGCGGGTGAAGGTGCGCAGGCTCATCCGGGCATGCGCGGCCAGCTCGGTCAGCGGGAGCGGCTGATCCAGGCGTTCCAGGGCCCACTCACGGGTGGCCGCGGTGGTCGTCACGGTCGGCTCCGGGACGGGTTGCTGGATGTACTGGGCCTGGCCGCCCTCGCGCCATGGCGGGACCACGCACCGGCGGGCCACCTGGTTGGCCACCTCGCTGCCGTGGTCGCGGCGCACGATGTGCAGGCAGAGGTCGATCCCGGCGGCGACCCCCGCCGAGGTGAGCACGTCGCCGTCGTCGATGAACAGCACGTCTGGATCGACCCGGACGCGCGGATACAGCCGCTGCAGGTCGTCCGCCTGCATCCAGTGCGTGGTCGCGGGGCGCCCGTCGAGCAGCCCGGCAGCGGCGAGCAGGAAGGAGGCGGTGCAGAGCGACGCGATCCTGGTGCCGGGCCGGATCCTTGCAAAGGCCCGCGCCAGGGATGGGCGCAACTGCCCCAGTTCGTACTCGGGTCCGCCCTCGTGGGAGGCCGGGATGATCACGGTGTCCGCGGTGGCGAGCGCCTCAGCGCCGTGCTCGACCGCGACGGCGAAGTCGGCGGAGGTCCGGACGGGACGGCCCTCCAGACCGCAGGTGATCACCTCGTAGAGATGCTGCCCGCCGGGGCCGCGGGCGGAGCGGAAGATCCGGGAGGGGATGCCCAGCTCGAACAGGATGACCCCGTCCAGGGCGAGTACGACGATCCGGTGCATGGCCTGATTCTTGCATACCGTGGCATTCAGGCCATCGTGACGGCGACAGAGTCGAAGCGCCCACAAGATCAGAGGTAGATTCCTGCCCGTGACCGGACACCACACTCTCGACGAGACCGAGCAGGCCATCCAGCGACGCCTCGGCGATGTTCCCGTGCGCCGCGACGCGATGGCGGCGGTGTCGAACATCCACCGTGCGGCGGCCGCGATCCGGCAGCACCTGGAGAGCTCCGTGCTGCGCGGCGCCGAACTGACCTGGACCGCCTTCGTCGTGCTCTGGGTGGTCTGGATCTGGGACGAGATGGAGACCCGTCACGTCGCGGAGGAGGCGGGAATCTCCAAGGGCACCCTGACCGGCGTGGTCAAGACCCTCGAAGGGCGCGGGCTGATCGAACGCAAGCAGCATCCCGAGGACGGGCGGCTGGTGCTGCTGCGGCTCACCGCCGGGGGCCAGCGGCTGATGGCCACACTGTTCCCCGCGTTCAACGCCGAGGAGGCCTTCGTGGTCGAGCCGCTCAGCGCCGACCAGAACCGGACGCTGGCGGAGGTACTCCGCTCAGTGGTCGGGCACCTGGAGGACAAGAGCGGCGAGCGGAGACTCGCCCAGCACGAACAGTCCCCGCCGCCGCCCCGCCGCAGCGGGCGCCGTCCCCGGTCCTGAGGTCAGGATCCGGTGGCTTGAGGGCGGCCGCGCAGGGGATGATCGACACCGTGCGGCAGATCCATCCCGAACCAGGCGACGCCGACCCTGCGCAGGCCTACGCCTATCCGCCAGGGCGGACCTGGCTGCGCGCCAACATGATCACCACTCTGGACGGGGCCGCCTGGCATGACAACCGTTCCGGTGCGCTGGGCGGCGCGGCCGACCACAGGCTCTTCGCCCTGCTGCGCGGCCTCGCCGACGCGGTGATCGTCGGCGCCGGCACGGTTCGCACCGAGGGCTACGGACCCGTGCGGCCGGGTCCCGGCTGGGCGGGGCTGCGGGCCGGGCGGCCCGCCGTGCCGAGGCTGGCGATCGTGACCCGGCAGATCCACCTCGATCTGGAGTCTCCGCTGTTCACCGCGGCCGGGGAACCACCGATCCTGCTCACGTCACCGCAGGCCCCGGCCGCGAGACTGCGCGCCGCGCGGCGGTGCGCCGAGGTGATCGTGGCCGCCGACCTGGCGACCGCCATCGCCGAACTGGCGTCCGCGCACCCCCGGCTGCTGTGCGAGGGCGGCCCTGGCGTGCTGGCCCAGGTCGCCGCCGCCGGGCTGCTCGACGAGCTGTGCCTGACCGTGAGCCCGATGCTGACCGCCGGGGACGGCGGGCGCATCCTGGACGGGCCCGCCTTGCCGGCCCCCGCGAGGATGCGGCTCGGGCACGTCCTCATCGAGGACGAGTTCCTGTTCCTGCGTTACACGACCACGAAGGAGCAGCTGTGAGCACGGACGGCAAGGCGGTGTTGGCGGCGTTCTGAGAGTCGCTGTACGCACGGGACTGGCCGAGGTTGCGGACGTTCTTCGACCGGCTCGCCACCTCGGACCTGCCGTGGATGGTCGACGTCACCGCCGAGATCTGAGCCGACGGTAGAGCCAGGGGACCGGCAGTGCCCCGGCGAAGCCGAGGGCCAGGGGCGCCGCCGGTGCCAGCGCCGCGAGGCCCTGCTGCTGGAAGGTGTCCGGGATCGGCAGGATGTTCCAGTGGGAGACCGGCCAGACGACCACGAAGGCCCGGCCGATCACCTTGTCCGCCGGGATCGAGCCACCGCCGGGCGCGGAGTTGTGCCCCCGGGAGTCGTAGGAGTCGGCCCGGTGGTCGCCCATGACCCACAGCCGCCCCTTGGGGACGGTGATGTCGAAGGCTTGGTCGGACGGGGCGTTGCCCGGGTACAGAAAGGACTTCTCATCCAGCGGGTGCCCGTTGACCAGCACCGGGGCCCCTCCGCCGGCCGACTTCACATGGTCACCGGGGACCCCGATGACCCGCTTGACGAAGTCCGTCTCGCCGGGCACCAGGCCGAACGCGCCGCCCACAGCGCGCAGTGCCTTGGAGATCGGGTTGGTCGGCTGGGGGGTGTTGCTCTCCGGCGTCCAGGAGTCGACCCCGTTGAAGACCACAACGTCGCCGCGCTGGATGTCACGGGTGTGATAGACGATCTTGTTGACCAGGATCCGGTCACCGATCAGCAGAGTGTTCTCCATCGATCCCGACGGGATGTAGAACGCCTGGACCACGAAGGTCTTGATCACCAGGGCCAGGGCCAGGGCGACCACGATCAGAATCGGCAGCTCCTTCCAGAAGGAGGTCTGCTTCTTCTCGTCCTTGTTCTCCTGATCCCCGGTCTTCCCCGCAGCGGCTTCGCCTGTGGCAGGCCCGGGCCCGGCGGCCACCGGGGTCTCGTCGGGTGCCACTCCCTCAGTCTCGGAACGCACGGCTCTCCGATCCTCCTCAGAACCCTCGCCGTGCCCGCCGGTGGGCGGTACCACCGGCTCCCCCACTGCCTGGTCATCATCGGTCACCAGACTGACCCTACTGAAGATCGCGAACCTTGGTCCATCAGGCCCGTCGAACCAGCATAGGGCCCGGCGGGTTGGTCCTCCGCGACCCGCCTGCCCGCTCGGCTCCCTGACCCCGCATAATGGGACGTCTCATACCGGCTATCGCTGGACCGCAGACTCTGAGAGTCTCTTGTTGATCTGGAGGCCGTTCCGGGACGGAGTGAACGGTGACGCCTGAGGAGGCCCGCGTTCTCGCCGTGGTCGGCCACGAGCTGTACCTGGCGAGTCAGGGCACGCCGCTCGCCGGCCGGATGCGCGTACCGCAGACCGGGGACCTCGTCCTGGAGATCACCGGCTTCGGCCGTGGCTGGGATCCCAACCGGATCGGCCGGCTCATCCGCGTCGAAGGCAGGCCGCCCAGCGAGCGGCACATCATCGCGCCGCTGCACAACCCGGACGAGCAGCTCGGCTGGCAGCACGGCGAGTTCATCGCGCTGCCGACCGAGCAGGTCAGGGAGTGGCTGAACGGCGGGCCGCCGCCGGTCCGGACCAAGTACCAGCCGCTGATCGACTACCTCCTGCAGGACGGCAGGGAGCGGATCGAGATGTCCTTCGACAACATCGAGGCGCTGATGGGCGGCGACCGGCTGCCCCCCTCGGCCCGCAACCCGCGGCTGGTCAAGTGGTGGGACAACGACTTCGGTCAGGTGCAGGCCCAGGCCTGGATGTCGGTGGGGTACCAGGTGGAGGCGGTGGACGTACCGGGTGAGCGGGTGCGGTTCCGCTACCACGGCCGCCCCGGCCAGTGACGAGCCTTGACCGAATCTGATTCGGAATCTATGTTTCGTGCCATGCACCTGGGAGAGATCGCAGCACGGACCCCCGACAGGCCTGCAGTGATCATGGCCGGTTCGGGCCGGGTGATCACCTATCGGGAACTGAACAAGGAGTCCAACCGGCTGGCCCAGTTGCTGCACGCCGAGGGTCTGCGGCCCGGCGACCACATCGCGTTCATGCTGGAGAACCATCCGCTGTTCCTGGCCGTGGCGTGGGCGGCTCAGCGGTCCGGGCTCTACTACACCGCGGTCAGCTCCCGGCTGCAGGCCGACGAGCTCACCTACATCGTGGACAACTGCGAGGCGAAGGCGTTCATCTCGTCGGCGGCGCTGACCGACGTGGCCGTCGCGATCGCCGACCGCACGCCCGGGGTGAAGCTCCGGCTGATGCTGGACGGAACCGCGCCCGGGTACGCCTCCTACGAGCAGGCGGTGGCCGGGCATCCGGCGGCGCCGCTGGCCGGGGAGTGCGAGGGCATGGACATGCTCTACTCCTCGGGTACGACCGGGCGCCCCAAGGGGGTCAAGCCGCCGCTGCCGCTCACCCCGATGGGCACTCCAGGGCCCCTTTACCAGCTGATCTCGTTCCTCTTCCAGCCGGACGGCGATTCGGTCTACCTGTCCCCCGCACCGCTTTATCACGCGGCGCCGCTGCGCTACTGCCTGACGTTCCAGCGGTTCGGCGCGACGATCGTGGTGATGGAGAAGTTCGACCCCGAGCAGGCGCTCGCGGCGATCCAGGCCCACGGGGTGACGCACGGCCAGTGGGTGCCGACGATGTTCATCCGGCTGCTCAAGCTCCCGGCCTCGACCCGGGCGGCGTACGACACCTCGAGTCTGAAGCACGCAGTGCACGCCGCGGCGCCCTGCCCGGTCCCGGTCAAGGAGCAGATGATCGACTGGTGGGGGCCGATCGTGCACGAGTACTACGCCGGCACGGAGGGCAACTGTTTCGTCTACGCGGGCCCGCAGGACTGGCTGGCGCACAAGGGCACCGTCGGCAAGGCCATCCTCGGCGAGGTGCACGTCTGCGACGAGGAGGGCGCGGAGCTGCCGCCGGGTGAGCCGGGAACGCTGTACTTCGGCGGCGGGCCCCGCTTCGAGTACCACAACGACGAGGCCAAGACCTCCTCTTCCCGCGACCCGTGGGGACATGGCTGGACCACCCTCGGCGACATCGGGTACGTCGATGAGGACGGGTTCCTCTACCTCACCGACCGCAAGTCGTACATGATCATCAGCGGTGGGGTGAACATCTACCCCCAGGAGGCCGAGAACCTGCTGGCGGTGCACCCCAAGGTCGCCGACGTGGCGGTCTTCGGCGTGCCCGACCCGGAGATGGGCGAGCAGGTCAAGGCCGTCGTCCAGCCCATGGGAGAGGCCGGGCCCGAGCTGGAGCAGGAGCTGATCGCGTACTGCCGCGAGCACCTGGCGCACTACAAGTGCCCGCGCTCGGTGGACTTCCGCGACGAGCTGCCCCGGCACCCCACCGGCAAGCTCTACAAGCGCCTGCTGAAGGACGAGTACTGGTCTAACGCGGCGGGGGCGTGAAGCCGGGTCCGGCTGCGGCGTCGAGCAGGGCGGCGATCCTGAATAGGCGCAGGTCGGAAGCTCTCCGGCGGGCGCCTCGACCTCGGGGTGGGCACCGGCTGGCAGCGGGAGGAGTACGACGCCGCCGGCCTGGACTGGGACCGGCGCGGCGAGCTGCTCACCGACCTGATGGGCGCGTGCCGGGCCCTGTGGCGGGACTCGCCCGCGTCCTTCACCTCAGGCACGGTCACCTTCACCGACCTGTGGTGCGAGCCCAGGCCGGTGCAGCCCGGCGGGATACCGCTCTGGGTCAGCGGCAACCTGCACCCCAACAACCTGGACCGGCTCACGCGCTGGGGCGACGGCTGGATCCCGCTGATGGGCGAGACCATCGCGGGTACCGCCGCCGGCGTCCGTACCCTGCGTGCCGCGTTCACCGCGGCAGGCCGGGACCCGCACGAGCTGCGCGTGCAGGCGTCGCTGCCGATCCTGCGCGACGAGTTCGGACGCCCCGATCTTGCCCGCAGCCTGGAGACCGTGCCCGAACTCGTCGCGGCGGGCGCCACCGTCGTCAACGTGTACCTGTCGGCGTTCTGCGCGGACGTGAAATTGGCCCGCGTCTTCTTCCACGACCTCGCGGCCGGCTACGCCGCCGTCACGTCCTGACGCTCTCGACGCAAAGGAACGACATGTCCGCAGAGATCCTCGGCGCCCACGACCGGGACCGGGTCCGTACGCTCACCTTCCAGCGCCCCGAGGCCGCGAACGCGTTCAATGAGGCCCTCTACCTCGCGCTGGCCGGTGCGCTGGAGGTGGCCGCCGCCGACGACCAGGTGTCGGTGGTACTGGTCACCGGCGCGGGCAGGGCCTTCAGCGCGGGTACGGACCTGAACGAGATGGCCGAGATCGCCCGCGCCCACGCGGCCGGGGAGTCCACCGGGGAAGGCGGCAAGGGCTTCACCAGGCTGCTCGAGATGCTCACCGAGTTCCCCAAGCCGCTCCTCGCGGCGGTCAACGGTTCCGGGGTCGGCCTAGGGCTGACCATGCTCGGCCACTGCGATCTCGTCCTGATCGCCGACCATGCCCGGCTGCTCGCACCGTTCACCTCGATGGGCGTCGCGCCGGAGGCGGCGAGCAGCTACCTGCTGCCGCTGCGGATGGGCCACCAGCAGGCGTCCCTGGCTCTCTACGCCTCCCGCTGGATCACCGCCGAGCAGGCCGTCGCCTCCGGCCTCGCTGTCCAGGCATGCCCGGCCGAGACCCTGCTGGAGACCGCGCACGCACTGGCCAGGGAGATCGCGGCCAAGCCGCTGGCATCGCTGCTGGCCACCAAGCGCCTCCTCACCGACGCGCACCGGGAGCCGATCCAGCGCGCCCGGCGGCTGGAGGACGCCGCCTTCGCCGACCTGCTGCGCGGTCCCGGCCTCGGCGACGGGGTCCTGGACCGCATCGCCGAACGTCCCTGATCAGCCGTATCGCGGTTCGGTCCCGGTCCGATCTCCTTTGGGTCTCCTACGGGGCGAGATGGCTATTCCGGACATCCATGTGTCATGAGGATTCCGCGCATCATCCTGCCCGTGGCCGCAGCGCTCATCCTGAGCGGCTGTGGCGCCGGTGCGCCCCGTAGCTCGGGAGCGGCGCTACCCGGCGCGGCCGCACCGAACACCGTCCGGGCCAACACCCTCGACAGCCCGCCCACCGGCTACCTCTCGACCTTCGCCCTCAACGTCGACACCGCCTCGTTCGGCTACGCACAGCGCACCCTCGACAACGGCCGGCTGCCCGACCCCGCGACCGTACGCCCGGAGGAGTTCGTCGACCACTTCCGGCAGGACTACCCGCAGCCGGCCGGGAGCGGCTTCACCCTCACCACCGACGGCGGGAGGCTCACGGCGACCGACGGCGGCGACGTGCGGCTGCTCCGGATCGGCCTGCAGACCCAGGACGCCACGCAGGCGACCCGCCGCGACGCGCACCTCACGTTCGTGATCGACACCTCGGGGTCGATGGCCAACCCCGGCCGCCTGGATCTCGTCAAGGACGCCCTCAATCATCTGGTGGACCAGTTGCGGCCGAGCGACGCGGTCTCGATCGTGACCTTCGCCGGCAGTGCGACCCTGGTGCTGCCGATGACGGCGGCCTCGCACGGTACCGAGTTGCACCGGGCGATCGACTCACTGGCGGCCGCGGACAATACCAACCTCGAGGCCGGGCTGGTGCTCGGCTACCAGGAGGCTCAGCGCGGCTTCGTGGACGGGATCACCAACCGGGTCATCCTCACCTCCGACGGCCTGGCGAACGAGGGCGACACGACCGCCGCGCCGATCCTGCACAAGGTCGCGGCTCAGGCCGCCAAGGGCATCTCGCTGCTCTGCGTGGGGGTCGGCGGCGACTACGGGGACAAGCTCATGGAGAACCTCGCCGACCACGGCGACGGGCGCGCGGTGTACGTCTCGGACCAGGCCGGGGCCCGCGAGCTGTTCGTCCACCAGTTGCCCGCGACGCTGGAGATCCGGGCGCGCCACGCCAAGGCGCAGGTGACCTTCGACCCGGCGCAGGTCGAGTCGTACCGGCTCATCGGCTATGACGACAAGGGCCTGCGCGCGCAGGACTTCCGCAACGACACGACCGACGGCGGCGCGATCGGCCCCGGGCACGCGGTGACGGCGCTGTACGCCGTTCGCCTGGCGCCCAACGCCGCAGGCCACGTCGCGGACGTGGCCGTGCGCTGGCTCGATCCGGACTCCCGCCAGCCGCAGGAGACCGGCCGTACGATCACCATGACCGATCTGGCACCGATGCTCTGGACGGCCGGGTCGCCGCGGCTCCGGGTGGACGCGGTAGCGGCCTACTTCGCCGAAGCTCTCCGCAACGGCCGCCCCGGCAACGCACCCGAAGGTGTCAACATCTCCCCGCCCCCGGGCCCGTTCGTCTCCCACGGCCGCGTTCCGGGTGAACCGACCCTCACCCTGCCCGACCTCGCCACCCTGGCGGCTCCCCTCGCCACCGCGACCGCCGACCCCGAGGTCACCGACCTCACCACCCTCATCCAGCACGCCCAGTCCCTCCGTTGAGTCGTGGCGTTTCCCGCACCTTTTCTTCAAACGGTGCGGGAAACG
>JAOPYM010000366.1 GCA_025964615.1 Actinomycetes bacterium | reverse complement strand
GCTCGAACAGCGGATAGGCCAGACGTCCTCCGTCTCGGGCCTGGAGCAGTGCTTCCTCGACCCGGTTGGCCTGCGACTGCTCCTGATCGATCGCGACGACCTCGACACGCTCGCCGTCCACCAGTCGAGGCGCCACCGCGTACTTCTTACGCAGGTCGGTCTCGCTCGAACCGATCGGGAAGGACGGTGGCATCACTGTCATACCGGTACCGCCGACCGGCTGGTAGGTGGCGCTGACGACCAGCGCCGTATGGATCCGGTCCTCGCTCAGTGCGTCGATCAGGCAACTCGCCAAACTTGTGCCCATCCAGGACACCTCCTTCTGTCGGGGGATTCTGAGACTGCCAGGAGCCAGTGACAGTTCTGGATTTGCTGCCCTCGGCTGCGATAAGCCCAAGGCAGAACCGCTGGGTCCTTGATCAAGGAAGAGGAGCCGCACCCCGGCTGGGGTGCGGGAAGTTGTCTGGACCACGCAGAGTCACCACCGCGCCCAGCCGTAATAGAGCCGTAGGCCGGAACCTTCGGGAGACAGTTCAGGGCTTAGCGAGGGCGATCCAGACTCAGTGTCGGGAGGGCTGGTAAAGCGAGCCTTTCGATACCGAGATGGGGCGAGGGTATGGCCGGATCCGCGTCTGCTTCAATCGCCTGCGGAAGTTTGGCCAGATGCGGACATAGTCACCACCGTGCCCAGAACGTTGTTCGGTCCTTAGTGCTGCCTGCGCATGCGCGAACCCGATGGGTACCGGCCTTTACAGCGCAGACGGCCGCCGTGACGTACGCGGAATCGAATCCCGGCAAGGAGAATCATCGCCCGTACAGCGGGCACGAGGATAGCCTTGATCGAATCCATGAGGATCAGCGGAACGGACATGATGAGAGCGTCTCGATCCACGACGACGATCACGGCCAAGCCGTCCAGGAGCCGTGAGCGGGCGCGGCGCGACGACGTGTCCTGGTACGTCAGGGCGGGGCGGGGTCTGGTCGTACTGCTGGCGCTGACGGCCCTGTGCGTCTTTGGCTATTGGGCGTACAGATTCACCCTTGTACCGGTGCCCGACCCCCACGGATGGGCGGTCGGAAACAGCCAGCCCGGGCACACGCTGCGCTTCTACCTGGATCGGCCCAGCGTCAAGGAGGCCGCGCTCCAGATCGGCGGTAACCTCGCGCTGCTCGCTCCGCTGGGTGTTCTCCTGCCCCTGATGTCCACCCGGTTGCGCGGGTTGGTCCGGCTCACTGTGATCACGGCACTGGTCTCGCTGGCGATTGAGACCACGCAGGGCACGCTCATCGCCGGCCGGGCGTTCGACGTCGACGACATCATTCTGAACACTGCCGGCGTGGCTCTTGCCTATGTCATTCTCGGGCGTCGTATCTCTCTCCTCATCCGTGGCAGAACGGCACGGTAGGACGACACCGACGGGTGGTCGTACCAGGACCGCGGAACCATTCTGGCCACCCGTCAGCGGAGGCTGAGCGGTTCAGGTAGTCAGCGGGCCGCGCGGGTGTAGCGGCCGGCGAGTTCGCGGAGGTGGGCGGCGAGTTCGGGGGAGTCGGTGACTTCGAAGTCCGCGTCGAGCATGCCGAGCCAGAGGGCGAGCGTGTGCGGGCTGTCCGAGCCGACGTCGGCGAAGCAGGTGTGCTCGTCGATCGGCTCCACCTGGACGGCTGCGGGAAGTCGCGCGGCGACCTGGCCGGCGGGCGCGTGCACCTTGACCCGGGCCCGGTACCTCCACGTCGCCGAGCCGAGGCCCTTCTCCAGGTAGGCGACCACGCCACCGCCGGGGTCCGCGCGGGCAGTGAAGCGGGGCCCGTTGGGTGTACGGGGCCGGATCCGGTCGGCCCGGAACCTGCGCCAGTCGTCACGGCCGAGGTCCCAGGCGACGAGGTACCACCGGCCGCGTGTGCGCACGAGGCGGTGCGGTTCGACGGTGCGCACGCCTGCGGTGCCGTCGTACGACTCGTACTCGAATCGCAGCCGCTCGCGGGCCTGGACGGCGACGGCGATCGTGGTCAGGACGGCGGCGTCGACCGTGGGGCCGGAGCCGGGGATCGACACGGTCGCGTTGTGCAGGGCGTTGACCCGGTGGCGCAGCCGGGACGGCAGCACCTGTTCGAGTTTGCCGAGCGCCCGCAGCGCGGTCTCCTCGATCCCGGACACCCCGCCGCCCGCCGCCGTACGCAGGCCGACCGCCACGGCGACCGCCTCCTCGTCGTCGAACAGCAGCGGCGGCAGCGCCGCGCCCGCCCCGAGCCGGTACCCGCCGGTCGTCCCCGGCGTCGCGTGCACGGGATAGCCCAGGGTGCGCAGCCTGCCGATGTCGTTGCGGACGGTACGGGTGGTCACCTCAAGGCGTTCGGCGAGTTGCGGGCCGGTCCAGTCGCGCCGCGCCTGAAGCAGCGCGAGCAGACGGAGCAGGCGGGCCGACGTTTCCAACATGTAGGAGAGTCTGCCCGATATTGCGGAACAAAAGGTTTCCGCATTCCGCTCTACCGGTGCACCCTGTAGGGGGCAGCGACCCGTTTCGGAGTGCCTCATCACAGGGCGCCCAGGATGTGTCGCTTGACAACCCGTACCCCTGACCTCGTGGGTATCGGGGGCGCCGGTCTCGGTGGTGCACTGGCGATCCGAAGCGACGCCTGCGCCCCGATGGAGGCCGGCCATGTCCGTCAGTCAGTCGGCCAACGAGAACTCCGAACAGTTCAAGCCGGCCTTCGCGCGAATCAAGGTTTCACCCCGTCCGGGTCCGGTGAGATACGGGCCTCTCGGCCTCAGATTCCAGGTCACCTCACGCGGTTCCCTGGCTCTTGACCTGAACGAGACCGAGGAGGAGATGGGCCGCTTCGCTGTCATCCTCCAGGCAGTCGGAGCGATGAACGCCAAGGGCGAGCCACCGGCCGTGGGGGGCGACGGCAGCTACTCCATTACCAAGATCGCCTCTGGAGCCGCGGAATTCACGGTCACCAGCGAGCGCCTCGTGTTCCTGATGAACAAGGCGGAGTCGGTCACCGGGAAGGTCGACATCGGGCGCGGTGGCGTCCTCGCCCTGGTGATGCCCATCGTCGACGTCGAATGCGTCTCGGTACGACGGGGCACCTCCATGTTCGGCAGGGTGAAGGAGCGGCAGACCTGGATCCAGCAGGTGTCCACCACCGCGACCATCGTCATCGACGGCGGGATCGCCATCGTGGAAGGAGGGCGTGTCTCCTCCTGGAAGGCCGTCCACAGTCGCGTCGCTGAAGTGATCGTCAACGCGGCGGCGAGGGCCCGCCTCGCGCAGGAAGCGGTAAACGACGAAGAGCGAGACGTTCTGGAGCGCGCGTTGCGCGGCGAACGTCGTCAGGAGGGCGACGAGACGATCGCCGCACTCCGGCCTTGACGCACGTCACCCCCGAAGGGAAAGCCATGGAAACCATCGAGGATTACCAGCAGAACATGCGTCCGAAGCGGTCGAAGGCATGGATCCTCTACGGGGTCCTCGCTGTGTCCTCGCTCTTCGCGATTCCCTCGCACCCTGTACAGGGCATCATCGGGAGTGTCGTCTGTGGCCTCTATTCGAGGTACCTCTTCCGAGGCGGCCGCTTCGTCCTGTGGATCTGGTGAGGACCTTGGCCGACGATGCCCAGGAAGGAGCGCGATGCTCGCAGAACGGATCCTGACGGTGCGTGACATCGGGGACACTGAGCTGCCGTACTGGACAGCCGCCTCCACGGACGGTGTCGAACTGCTCCTCGAGCCCGGGGAGTCCCTCCTCTATGTCGGCGTTTCCCGGGTCTCCGAGCTCCGCCCGAAACAGTGGAGCCTCGACGACATGACGCTGGTGGTCACCGACCGCCGGACGGCCTTCCTGACAAGGAGGTTCGACACCGGCGGCGGTTGGGGCGGCTTCGGCCTGGTCGGGCTGGCCGTGGCGACCTCCGCCAACGCGGTCAGCAAACGCCGCGCGGCCAAACGGAGCCTGGGTAAGGTCGCGATCGGGCAGATCCGGCACGAGTGGCTGATCGGTATGTCACTCCGCCGGAGGAAGGCCCTGATCGGCATCACTGACACCTACATCGACCTCATCCTGACGAGTTCCGCCGGACCACGTTTCATCGAACTCTGGGGTCTGTCGATTCGCGACGAGTCATTCGCTCGGTGGCTCGCCGCAGGCATCTCAAGAGACCGCGTCAATCGGCTGCGGCCGTGCTCTTCCGAGGACGAAGCTCAGCTCCGGCGCTACATCGAGGGCGGTCAGGACGCAGCCCACACGGGCAAAGCCGGCGACCTCGGGTGGACGTTTCCAGGAGACACCGAGACGCTCATCGGTGACGCCCTCCCGCGATGACGAGCTTGCCGAGCGCCCGCAGCAGCGCGAGCAGGCGGGCCGACGTTTCCAACATGCAGGAGAGTCTGCCCGATGATGCGGAACGAAGCTTTCCGCATCCGGTTCTAGCGTTGCAGACATGAGCATCCACCCGTACAGCATCGACATCCCACAGGCCGACCTCGACGATCTGAAGGACCGGCTCGCCCGTACCCGCTGGCCGCAGGAGCGGCCCGGCACCGGCTGGAGCCGGGGCGTTCCGGTGGACTACCTGAAGGAGCTCGCCGCCTACTGGGGCGGCGGTTTCGACTGGCGTGAGCAGGAGGCGAGGCTGAACGAGATCCCGCAGTTCGTCACCGAGATCGACGGCCAGGACATCCACTTCCTGCACGTCCGCTCGCCCGAGCCGGACGCGCTGCCGCTGATCCTCACCCACGGCTGGCCCAGCTCGCCCGTGGAGTTCCTCAAGGTCATCGGCCCGCTGACCGATCCACGCGCGCACGGCGGCGACCCCGCCGACGCCTTCCACGTCGTGATCCCCTCACTGCCCGGATACGGGTTCTCCACCCCGGTACGGGAGGACGGATGGGGCAACCTCTTCCGGGTCGCCCAGGCGTGGGCGGAGCTGATGAGCCGGCTCGGCTACGAACGCTACGGGGTGCAGGGCACCGATGTCGGCTCAGGCGTGTCGGGGATCCTTGCCATGATCGACGCGCAGCGGGTAGCCGGAATGCACCTCAGCGGGACGGGAGCGGCCATGCCGTTCGGGCCCGCGCTCAAGCTCGAAGGACTGTCCGAGGCGGACAGGGTCCGCGCCGAGCGCTTCAACACGTTCCAGGCCGAGGGGCTCGGCTACCTGCACCTGCAGTCGACCCGCCCGCAGACCCTCGCCTACTCCCTGAACGACTCGCCGGCCGGCCAGCTCGCCTGGATCGTCGAGAAGTTCGCCGCGTGGACCGATCCCTCCGCGAAGCTGCCCGAGGACGCCGTCGACCGGGATCAGCTGCTCACCAACGTCAGCATCTTCTGGTTCACGGGCGCGGGCGCCTCGTCGGCCAACTGCGTCTATGAGGGCATGCAGGCCTGGCGCGCGATGGCCGCGCAACCGTCATCGGAGAGCCCTCAGCCCGTGACTCCGACAGGCGTCGCGGTGTTCGCGGCCGACAGCACCATCCGGTCGCTGATGGACCCCACCGGCCGGATCGAGCACTGGTCGGAGTACGACAGGGGCGGTCACTTCGCCGCCATGGAGGTCCCCGATCTCCTCACCAGCGACCTCCGCACCTTCTTCCACAACCACCGGTAGGCAGGTTTAGGGGCGGATGAGTTGGAAGAACGACGGCCCGGGGGCGAGGAGCGCGAGCGTGCCCTTGCTTACCATCCCCGCCCTCCGGCAGCCGTCGAGCTCGACCTGGATCCATTGGCGGTCGGGCTGCTGGAGGATCGCCCATTTCGTCGGACTGAGTGTGCACGGCATGGAATCGTGTGCGGCTGCCAGCGCCGCCGAGATCTGACCGGGCGCGGTGATCGTGCTGCCGCTGATGAATCGGTCCGGTCCGGCCTGGACATCTGGATTGCGGTGGCTGATCTCGTAGACACAGATTTTGATGCTGCCGGCCTGCGGGTCGATGACCGGCCGGTCGGCCGCGACCGGCCGGTTGGCGAGGTCGTACCCTGTCCAGCTGGCCACATAGTCGGCCCTGAAGTCACAGCCGGTGAGACGGGCGGCCGGGCTGGTGAGCTGTTCGAGCCAGCTCTCCTTGACCGCTTTCCAGTGCTTCACGAGT
>JAOPYM010000361.1 GCA_025964615.1 Actinomycetes bacterium | reverse complement strand
TTTGACGCTGCTCGGTCTCGTGCGTCACATGGCCGAGGTGGAACGCGCATGGTTCCGGCGCAGGTTCGCCGGTGAACCGGTCGACTTTCTGTACTGCAACGTGGATACCAACCCCGACGGCGACTTGGTCGACGTCGACACCGCCGACGCGAAGGCGGACTTCGACACCTTCACCCGCGAGATTGAACTGGCCCGTGTGGCGGCGGCCGGGCATTCGCTTGAGGAGACCTTCTACCACTCGTACCGGCGGGTCGAGATGAACCTTCGCTGGGTGTACCTCCACATGATCGAGGAGTATGCCCGCCACAATGGACACGCAGATCTCCTCCGCGAACGGATCGACGGCGCCACCGGGGAGTGAAAACGAGACGGCGCAGACGTCGTGCCGTCCACCACCCACAGTTGCGGCGGTGACCGATGGACGGTCACCGCCGCAGGGCGGGTCGTGTCAGGTGCTCATGGGAGATGGAACTGGGAAACGAAGTTCCAGATCACGACGTTGGCGTCGATGTCGTAGGTGGTGCCGCCGAGGAACGGCCCGAGGAACGGGATGCCGCCCGGCCAGTTGTGGCCGCCGCACCCGGGCGCGGGTGAGGTGCCGTCCGCCATGACAGAACGACAGTACATCCAGTAAAGATTTGTTCTGTTAAGGTCCGGGCCGGTCACGCCCGTGATCCCGGCCATTGAGGGCGGTGCGCGCGTTGACTAGGTCGTATACCGGGGCTACCGTGACGGCACTCGCAGGTCACACGGGCACTTCCACGAACCCGTGAGTCCCGCGGGCAGGGCGCGGTCACAGCTGCAAGATCATCACGAGTCTGGTGCATCGAGAGGCGGCCATGACCAAGTCATCCACTATGCAGGTTCTCGCCCACCCCTGGGAGATGCTGCCCCCTGAGCTGGCCGAGATACTCCGCCCCGAGCTGGCGTCACTGGCGGACGAGATCGTCGAGGAGATCCGGCGTTGCGTGCCGGAGTTCGATCGGCCCCTGCGGGGACAGTTCGGAACCGGCATCCTCCTCGGCGTCGAGCAGGGGTTGCGTCAGTTCACCGAGCTGATCGCCGACCCGTCGTCATCGCATGAGCAAGTGGTGAACGTCTGCCGGGAGCTGGGCCGGGGCGAGTATCACGCGGGCAGGGATCTGGACGCCCTGCAAGCGGCCTACCGCGTCGGTGCACGCATCGCCTGGCGTCGTTTCGCCACGGTCGGGCTCCGGGCCGGCCTCACACCCGACACGATGTGCGTTCTCGCCGAGGCCGTGTTCGCCTACATCGAAGAACTCGCGGCGTACTCGGTGAAAGGCTTCTCCGAGTTGCGGGCACGCACTGCCGGCACTCTGCAGCGCCGCCGCCACCGGCTTCTGGAACTCCTGCTCGCCGACCCTCCGACCACAGCCCGCGACCGGCTCGTCCAGCTTGCCGAAGACGCGCAGTGGCGGCTCCCCACCACTGTCGCATGCGTGGCCCTCGACGGCCTCGGACCGGAGGCGCGGCCCTTCTCGCCCGCGGTCGGCGCGGAGGTCCTGATGGACCTGGAACGCCCCGACCCCTGCCTTCTGATCCCCGACGCCGACGGACCCGGCCGGCACGGAAGGCTGGCCAGCGCACTGCGAGACTCGACATTCGCGATCGGACCGAGCGTTCCACTGCCTGAAGCGGCGCTCTCCCTGCGCTTGGCACGTCAGGCGCTCGCGCTCGTACGGCGAGGGATCATCGAGTGCGACCACTATGTCCGTTGCGTAGATCACCTGCCGACGCTGCTGCTCTTCGGCAACGAAGACATCACCCAGTTGATGATCCGGCGTCGATACCGGCGGCTGGCCCAGTTGAAGGAGCCACAGCGGGAGCGATTGTCCGAGACCCTGCTCACCTGGCTGGCGACAGGGGGCAGCACCCCGGAGATCGGCGCCCTGCTCTGCGTGCACCCGCAGACCGTGCGTTACCGGATGCACCAACTCGAGGAGATCTTCGGACCCCGGCTACGCGATGCCGGCTGGCGATTCGAGATGGGGATCGTGCTGCGAACTCAACTCATGCTCGACGCCGCAGGCCGGTCCGCCCTGACAAGACGCCCGGCCTCCCCACCGCCACTCTGACGGGCACCTCTCCTCCAGTCTCGTCGCCGAAGTCCGCGACGACGCCCTTCGGGGGAAATGCCGAAGATGCTCCAACCGGAGAGCCTTCTCCCTAACCTCGTGACCTGACCAGTCCGCGACCACCGGAGGCGGCGGCAATGCGATCAGCGAGGCGGAGCCGATGGGTCTGGGCGGCGCCGGGTGCGCTCGCGACGGCGTGCGCGGTCGTGGTCGCCGCCTTCGCCGGCGCCGGTTCCCCCGCCTGCGCGGCCGTGGTGACCACCACCGGTCAGGCGACGTACTACCGGGCGGCGTCCGGAAGCGGCCGTGCGGATGTACGGCACGGACGCCGGCCGCCCACGGCACGGAGCGACTCCGAGCCGGGCCGCCGTGCGGCACAGCCCGTCAGCCGATCCAACCCCACGGGCGGCGGCGTCCGGACTCCCGTACAGCACCCGCAGGCCATGCTGAACAGGTCTCCTGCAGGCGACCAGACGGGTCGTACATGACAAAACGGAACACGGCCCGACATGAGCGGGGAAGATGAGCAGATGACTTCAGTGGGGTCGCTGATCGAACCGCTGGCAAGGCGGGATCCGAAACGGATCGGGTCGTACACGCTGCTGGGACGGCTTGGTGCCGGAGCGATGGGCCAGGTATATCTCGGCCGGTCGGCTGCCGGGCGGCTGCTCGCGGTGAAGACGATCCGGGGCGAGTTCGTCGGCGAGCCCGACTTCCGGAACCAGTTCGCACAGGAGGTGGCAGCCGCCCGGCGGGTGAGTGGCGCGTTCACCGCGCCTGTGGTGGCCGCCGATCCGGACGCAGAGACACCCTGGCTGGCCACGAGCTACGTGGCGGCACCGTCGCTGGCCCAGCTGGTACGGGCATGCGGGCCGCTCCCCCCGGCCGCCGTCCGGTGGCTGGCCGCCGGATGCGCCGAGGCACTGGACTCGATCCACGAGGCGGGTCTGGTGCACCGTGACCTGAAGCCGTCCAACGTGCTCATCTCGCTGGACGGACCTCGGGTCATCGACTTCGGGGTCGCGCGTGTGGCGGAGCGCGCCGCGTCGGCCCAGACTCGGCACGCTGTCGGCACGCCCGCCTACATGGCACCCGAGCAGGCTCGCGGCGGGCAGCCGGTGACGACGGCAGCCGACGTCTTCTCCCTCGGCTCCACCCTGCTGTTCGCGGCCACAGGTCATCCTCCCTATCAAGGCGACACCGCCACAGACGTGCTGGTCCGGCTGGCCACCGAGCCGCCGGATCTGAGCGGGCTTGCCTCCGAGCTGGAAGACCTGGTGCTCTGGTGCCTCGCCCGCGAGCCGACGTCACGCCCGGCCCCCGGCGACCTGCTCCGGACGCTTGCCGGCGAGGACTTCACCGTGGCTCCGCTGCCATCGACGGCGCGGTCGCTGATCGAGGACTACGGCCAGGTGGGCGGCGACACCGACGGATCGACCTTCGATTCGCTGGTCATCGCCCGGCCGCCGCGGCCGCCCGCCAACTGGCGTAGACGGGCGAACCGTGTGGTCTCGGCGGTCGTGGCCATCGGGGGGGTCGCCGGCCTGCTCGTCCTGGGCAGTGTGCTCGGCGGATCCTCACAGGTCCCCGTCCAGACCGGCGGCTCCGCGCAGGGGCCACTACTACCGGGGCCACCTCCGGTACCGGTGTCGGGAGCCACGGATCGCCCGACGGGGAACCCGGCGATCGTGGTGAACCAGCCCTTCGGTGACCGCGACACCGTGTTCGTGGTGCACGGCACCGGCTGGCCGCCGGGCGCCCGGATCACCATGCGGCTCGGCGGCCAAGTGTCACCCGCGACTCCCACCGTGGATCGAGCGGGCACCTTCAACTATGCGATCAACCAGAACCACGAGTTCTTTCCCGGCCGGTTGCCACCTGGCATTCTGCGTGTGGTGGCGACCTCAGGCTCGGCGCGGGCCGAGACCGGTTTCCGGGTCGACGCCTGAAGGCAGCTGCCACCACAGGTCCTCCTGCCGTGACCGCCAGACCGGATCGCCGAGCCGGGCCAGGTCGGCCGGGCCGATGATCACGTGTTCGATCAGCACTCCGACGACCACCTCGTCGGAAAGCCTGGTGCCGAGCCGGACCATGCCACGTTCCGCGATCTTGCGGCGCAGTACCTTGAGATGTTCGCCGACCCGGGCGGAGAGCCGGTCACGGAAGAGCGGATCGCGATCGAACCGGCCCAGCTCGTACTCCGCGCCGGTCACCTCGAGCGCGGCCCTGGCGATCTCCGGCGTCCTGGGCAGCGGCGTCGTCCTGGACGGGTCGAGGAGCCAAGGCCGACACCACAGCATCGCCACCAGGAACAGCTTGGTCCGCGGATCCAGCGAGAACGGGAGCAGTGTGTCGTCGCCATCCGGCTCGACCCATCCCTCGGCGTACGCCGGGTCCTCGACCCAGATCCGCAGCGGCAGGCCCTCGTCCAGCATGGCGAGCGAACCGACCAGCGCGATACCCGCCCGGATGAACCAGCCGCCATCCGGCTCGCCGGGTTCCTCCATGCGCGGAAGCCGGATCCGGGTGCCTGCGGTCTCGGCGTAGAGGGTATGAGTCAGGCTCAGGTTCCCGACCCAGGCTCCACCCGCCAGCGCACTGATCATCCCTGCACGCCGGGAGAGTCCTCGCCCGGCCGCGATCACCAGGTCCGCGTCAGGGCCCCGGCCGAAGACCAGCCGACGCCCCTCGGAGAACTGCACGGTCTCGCCGGACGGTGTCGTGACACGCCCGACAGCCGCCATCTCGCCAGTTTAGAACGGCAATCCCCGAATTCGGGGATGGCCGCGTCACCTCCGAGGAGGTTGGCTGGGCTCAGCTACAGGGCGTCGTAGATGAGCGGCCAGGGCCACGGAGGAGCGCGCGGCGACACCGGCCTCGGCCTGATCACGGGGACGAGCTCTGGGGCGAGGCGGTGCTCATCGGCCGGGCCGGGAAGTTCCGGCCGATGAGCACCCACCGAAGATGTAGCCCCTCGCACCGAGGTCCGCGCGGCCAAGCTGGATCTTGCCGTCGCGGG
Organism: Actinomycetes bacterium; assembly: GCA_025964615.1. Taxonomy (GTDB): domain Bacteria; phylum Actinomycetota; class Actinomycetes; order Streptosporangiales; family Streptosporangiaceae; genus RYN-227. The sequence continues at coordinate 855 of JAOPYM010000361.1, read as the reverse complement.
CCACCGGTGCGCAGTACCCTCGGGCGGTGAGCGAATTCGGCGTTGTGCCCGGCCTGCCGACCCGATTGTGCGCGTCCGGAGAGAAGGCCGACTGGGTCTTCGACGAAGCCTCCGAAATGCTGACGGTCACAGCAGGTCCGGACACCGACATGTTCGTCGACCCGGCGGACGGCGCGGCTACGTTGACCGCTCCGCGGCTGACCGGGGCTGTCGAAGGCGACTTCCAGCTCAGTGCCCGGGTCCGGGTCGGCTTCGGCAGCGTCTACGACGCGGGGGTGCTCAGCCTGCAAGCCGATGACCGGCACTGGGCCAAGCTCTGCTTCGAGTATTCACCTCAGCGGACCCCGATGGTGGTTTCGGTCGTCACGCGGGGTGTCTCCGACGACGCCAACGGCTTCGTCGTCGAGGGCGATGAGGTACTGCTGCGGATCTCCCGGCTCGGGGCGGCGTACGCCTTCCACGCGTCGGTCGACGGCGGCCGGTTCTGGCAGTTGATCCGCTATTTCGACCTGGACACCACGCGGCCGGTCGAGGTCGGTTTCGAGGCGCAGTCTCCGACCGGCCCGGGCTGCACGGTCACTTTCAGCCAGATCTCCTTCCTGCCGAACCGCCTGGCCGACCTCCGGGACGGAAGCTGATCATCTGCCGGTGGTGCGGTGCGGGATCCGGCAAGGCAGCGGGCTGAGCCGCCGAGGGGCAGGGGCTTGCGGCCCCTGCCCCTCGGGCACTCAGGGGATGGGGATGGCGGTGGTGTAGATGTCCTCGTCGTTGGCGATGGTGGCGTTGGCTGCGGGTGTCTGGCAGAGCTGTGGCGGGTTGCCGGTGGTGGCGGTGCCCGGGCACAGGAACAGTGCG
>JAOPYM010000335.1 GCA_025964615.1 Actinomycetes bacterium | reverse complement strand
ACCGACTGGTCGCTGCCGGGGAACACCAGCCGCGCCGATGTCAGCAAGAGAGGACCGGTAAGTGGCCGACCATGAAGTCTGGCTGATCACGAATGGGGCTTCCCCGTTGCAACGGCTCAAGTTCCGGTTGGACCGTGGTCAGGTGGCGCCGCGGTTGCGGGCGGCTGCCTCACGCAGCATGGGGCCGAGCGTGCCCGGCGCGTACAGCAGTTCGCCGATAGTGGCGCTCAACGCGGCGAAGATGTGCAGCATCAGCCGGTCGTCGGCCTGGGGCATGAGCATGAGCATGAGGTAGAAGTCGGCGTTGAGGCAGGCGTCTATGGCGCCGTGGATGGCGAGTTCCTCCTCGATCTGCAGTACCGCGGCGAGCCGCTCGGCCATCCCTGCCCGCACTACCGGGTAGGTCGCCGCGGCGCACTCATCGCGCCAGGACTCGCCGATGAACCCGATGGTCTTGCGGACCAGGAACACATGCTGGCCCGCCGGATGGTCCAGCACGGATGCCACCAGGGCGTGAGCCCGCGCTGCGTCGGGCTCGCCGGTGTAGACGGCGATGAGTTCGAGCGCGTCAGCGCTGACGAGAGGATCGGTGCCGGTGTCGGTCGCCACGACAGCGACCTTACCGATGCCGGCCCGCTCCACCTCGGATTTCCGGCTCCGACCCGGCGGATGGCCGCGGCCCGGGGCGCGGATCAGTCCTGGTCAGCGCCCCGCATCCCACGATGGCGGTTCGGCCGGGCCGCTCTGGCGGGTACGGATCGCGGCTGGGCCAGATCACTGCGGCCACCTTGGTGATCCACGGCACCGAGGATCCATTGTTCCCCTACGGGCACGCCGAAGCGTTGGCGCGTGAGATCGTCGAGCCGGGGACGGATCCGGCGGGCCATCGGCGTCGGCTCCGCCATGGGTGGGCAAGCAGGTGTGTGTGCCTGCCCCGTTGCCGGAGATGGTGTCGGCCGCCCGGGTCTACCTGACGCCGCGCTATGCCGTCGGCGTGGACGGGTTCCTGTGGGAGGCCATGGAGCGGCCGCTACCCGACCTTGACGCCATCGGCGCGGTCATCGCCATCTTTGGGAGAGCCCAGGCGCAGGTGCCGGCGATCAACCCCAGCAGTTGATGGAGGTGGTAGCAGCGCTGGTGGTTCTGGGGGGCCCGCCTGGTCATGGATCTGAGGGAGGCACGTCTGCTGATTGCCGCGTACGCAGCGGCCATGGGCTGGGAACAGATCGCCGCGATCCGATCGCGCGATGGAAGTGGGGGTCCGCGCAGTGTCTGTCATGGGAGGAGTCTCAAGGGAGGGAGTCTGGTTCCAATTCGGTCGGGGAGGCGTCGTCTGCTGGCTGCCGCCATGAGGAAGGCACCCACGTCCGCCACCAAGCGGTGATGGTGAGCACCACGAATAGCAGCAGCAGGGTGGACGGTACGGCGTAGGTGATGGTGGAACGGATCACGAGGGTGTTCAGCCAGGCCGGCTGGAGCGTCAGGGCGACCCCCGGAATGCAGCCCAGCGCGCCGACCCCGCCACGGAGTACCAGCAGGAGATCGGCGCGCGAGGACGGCAGTAGCGCCAGCAAGGGGAAGATCATGGCCTCGTACCAGGGGTTGTAGATCGGGGTGATGACCGCCCAGGCCAGGCACAGCGCCAGGGTGATGCGCACTCCGGTCACCTCGGGGCGCTCCACCGGCAGCGCGCGGGCGTAGACCACCGCCAGCGCAAGTGTGATCAGCAGGATCCCCCAGGTCAGTAGCCAGACCGGGGGCCGTACCCCGCCCGGGTCCACCAACAGCCGCCATAGGCTTAGCCCCGACAGACGCTGGCCCCGATGGACGAGTGCTTTGACCGCCTTGGCGCCGATCAGTACATAGCCCGGTACGACCGCGATCAGCACACCGAGCGCGCCGGCCGCCAGCAGGCGGGGCGAGCGTCGCAAGGACCAGGCGGGACCGGCCGCGAACAGCGCGAACGGTGCCTTCACCGCGGCGGCGCCGCCCAGCAGCAGCCCGCCCGCCACGGCCGCGAGCAGGGGGCGCCGTCTGTCCGGACGCAGTGCCCACAACCCGGCCACCGCCAGGGCGGCCGCCACCCCGTCGATGTGCCCGCCGGCGACGGCGGCCCACAGCATCAGCGGATTCACGGTCCACAGCACATGCACGCGCATGCGCCGCCCCTGGTTCCGGCCCGCCAGCCGGTCCAGCGCGAGGGCGACCAGCAGGAACGCCAGCGCGTTGCCCAGCTTGAGCCACCAGACCGTGCGCGCGGCCGACGCGCCGCCCAGCCGGGACGCCGCCCACTGTGTGGCGGTCGCTACGGGTCCGTACACCGACGGGGTGTTCCGCCAGGATTTCGAGGACAGCCGCGCCACGGGATCGCCGGTCCGGCGCAGCTTGGCCGGTGTCATGACGTGCGGGTTGTGCCCCAGGGACGCGATCCTGCCGTAGGTCGCGTAGTCCATCAGGTCGGTCGATCCGATCGGCGGCACGACCGCCAGCACCGCCACCGCGAGCACGCCGGCCGCGATCAGCCGGGCGGGGTTGGGCGTCCATCCGGCCCGCACCGCCGACAGCCCGGCCAGCACCGCGACCGTACCGATGATCACCGCGGCCCAGAGCGCCGCCGTGACGGCGGCCGCCGTGGGGTGCACCGGCCAGTACCAGGGCGGCAGTGCGCCACGCGGCCCCATCTTCGGCACGGCGGCGGACGGGCCGCTCAGACCCACCACGGCCATGAGCAGCACGCTCACGGCCGCTCCGCCGAGTAGGAGCCGTCCGCGCCTGCGGAAGGCGGCCGGATCAGAAGAGAACATGCTGTCCGGGGGAGCCGTAGAAGACCACCTGCGCATCGGCCGGTGGTTCCTCGCCGTCGTGGGTGGTGGCGACGAAGGAGTAGCGGTCGGCGGCATAGATCCCGACCCCGTCCGCCCTCAGCACCCGACACAGCCGCTGCTCCGGATCGCCGCCTTCGAAGAGAAGGTCGCGCAGCAGGTCACCGCGGGCCGGCAAGGTGCCCTCACGGAAAGCGTCCACCAGGCGGTGCTCCTGCTCGGGGAGACGCAAGGCGGTCGCACCGGTGGAGGCCAGGTGCACATAGTGAGCCAGCTTTCCGACGATCCCGGCCTCGGTGTATCCGAAGGCCGTCACCAGGTCGGAGAGGTAGTGCAGCCGGTACCGCGACTCGTCGTCCATGATCCCGAGATACCCCCCCACCGGCGCCTCGACCTCAAGGTTGAGGCAGGCCCGGATCAGGGTGGCCACTGTCACTGTGATCCCGCCAGCGCGATGAACAGCCACGCGACGGCGAGTCCGGTGAGCCATACCGCGATCAGAGCAGCCCGGCCGGCCAGCCTTGCCCATCGCCGGTATCCAGGACGCTCATGACATCGCCCTGGTTTCGGGCGGGCCGTGGTGCGGCCGGGTCGGCTGCCCGCC
>JAOPYM010000309.1 GCA_025964615.1 Actinomycetes bacterium | reverse complement strand
CCCGCACCTCTTCGCCGATCGGTGCGGGAACCGCCACGAGTCAACGGTGTGGGGAGTGCGCTTTGGGGAGGGTCTTGTTGCCCTTGGGCGCTGAGGGTCAGGCGGAGACGGGGACGGTGTCGGGGGTGAGGCCCTCGTCGCCGGTGGCGCCGGCGCGGACTGCCTGGCGGCCGAAGCGGATCACGTACGTGAGGAACGCCGTCTCGGCGAGGACCCCGATGCCGATGCGGAGCCAGGTGACCGGGACGTACCCGGTGACGAAACCCTCGATGAGGCCGGAGACGCAGAGCACCCCGATCAGCCCGATCGCGATGGTCGCCATCGCACGGCCCTCGGCGGCGAGCGCCCGGCCGCGCGGCAGGCCGCCGGGGTCGATGATGGTCCAGCCGAGCTTGAGACCCGCCGCACCCGCCAGGTAGACCCCGGTGAGTTCCAGCATGCCGTGCGGAAGGATCAGCCCGAAGAAGATGTCGCCCTTGCCGTAAGCGAACATGAAACCCGCGTCCACCCCGACGTTCAGCTGGTTCGCGAACAGGACCAGTACGACGGGGATGCCGAGCAGGATTCCGAAGGCGATCGTCTGGGCCGACACCCACACGTTGTTGACCCAGACCTGGAAGGCGAACGCCGAGGCCTGGTGGTCGGTGTAGTAGCTCGCGAACTTGTGGTTCACCAGGTCGCGCACCATCGACGGCGCTCCGAGTGAGGCCTGCACGGCGGGGTCCTGGACGATCCAGATCGCGACCGCGAGCGAGATCAGGTTGCCGATCACCGCGATGCTCAGCCACCACCAGCGGAGCCGGTAGGCGGCGGCCGGGAAGGATACGGTGACGAAGCGCCCCGCGTCCCGCCAGAGCGGGGCGTGCGATCCCGAGACGGTCGCCTGGCCGCGTGCGACCAGCGAGGACAGCCTGCCGACCAGAACCGGGTCGGGCGAGGCCGAGCGGACGACGGACAGGTGCGTGGCCGTCCGCTGGTAGAGCTCCACCATCTCGTCGATCTCAATGCCGCTCAGTTTGCGGCTCCGGTTGATCAGCCGCTCCAGGCGCGCCCATTCGAGATGATGTGCGGCCACATAGGCATCGACGTCCACTCCGCGAGGGTAGCGCCTGGCGAACTAGACTTACGTGACCGAACAAGGGAGATCCGTGGCAGAACTCGTCACCGGCGAGGCCGTTGCACTCGATCTTCGAGTGGCGCGGGTGCCCAGCCGGGCCATCGCTCTCCTGCTGGACATGCTGATCCAGGTCGCGCTGTTCCTCGCCCTCGCCACCGTGGCCGGCCTGACCGCGCGGGTGGACACCGCGTGGGCGGTCGGGTTCAGCATTCTCGGCCTGATCGCCGTGGTGGTGGGGTATCCGGCTGGGTGCGAGACGTTCACCCGTGGCCGGACCATCGGCAAGATGGCCATGGGCATCCGGGTGGTCGGGGACGACGGCGGTCCGGTCCGGTTCCGGCAGTCGCTCATGCGGGCGCTGGCCGGATGGGTCGAGATCTGGCTGTTCACCGGCGGCCCCGCGGTCATCGCGTCACTCTGCAACCGGCAGGGCAAGCGGCTCGGCGACATCTTCGCGGGCACGATCGTCATCCAGGACCGGATGTCGGCGTCCGGCATGCTCGCGCCGATCGCGATCATGCCCCCGCAGCTCGCCGGGTGGGCGCGCGGTCTGGAGCTCTCCGGGATCTCAGACGGCCTCGCGCTGAGCGCCCGGCAGTACCTGCTGCGCTTCTGGGAACTGCTGCCGCTGGTCCGCGACACCATGGGCCAGCGGATCGTCGACCAGGTGCTGGCCCGGGTGAGTCCCCCGCCGCCGCCCGGGGTCCGCCCGGAGATCCTGCTGTCGGCGGTGCTGGCCGAGCGCCGTCACCGCGAGGAGGTACGGCTGGCCCGCCGCCAGGCCAGGCGCGGCATCCCGATGCCGGTCGGCATCCCGCTCGGCCCGCCCCCGCCGATGCCAGCGCCCGGCCCCGGGTACGGGTACGGGCCACCCGCCCCCGGGTACGGGCAGCCCGGGTACGGGCAGCCCGGGCCGGGGTACGGGCAACCCGGGTCCGGGGGCCGGCTCAACGGGCCGGGCTACCCGCCGTACGGCCAGGGGTTCCCGCCGCCCGCGCCGTTCCAGCAGACCTTCCCCGGCAACTGAACCGTCAGCCCACGGTGATCGCTACCTGCGGGGACGCCGTGTAGTGCTGGTGCCCCACCGCGTCGAGCACAATGCCCCGGAACTGATGCTTGCCCAGGTGTACCGGACGTATGACATCCACGAACACCTCGCTGAAGAAGCCCGCGCGGCCGTGTGTGATGCAGGACCTGATCTGGACCCAGTGGCCCGCCACCTGTTCCTGCAGGCAGAACCGGAGCGCCGGAGGCACCCCGGCATCGTCCATGATCACGCCGCGGAACCGTATGGGCTGACCCGCCTTCACCGTCCGGTGGTCGACTGACAGGGCGAGGTTCCCCTTGGCCAGGGCCGGGGCGGCCGAGCCGACGATGAGCCCACCGGCGACGAGCCCGGCGATTCCCAGTGCAACAACCCTCACGAAACTCTCCTCGAAAATCCACAACCGAGAACATCCAAGGACAGGCCGACAACGAGACCGGTTGCAGGGCTTCTCGTAAACATCAGCTTCACCCCCTCACCCTCCGTTGAGTCGTGGCGTTTCCCGCACTGTTTCAGCAAACGGTGCGGGAAACGCCACGACTCAACGGAGAGTCGGTGGGGTGTCGAGGGCGGTTAGTTCGATGCCGGGGGCTGCGAGGACCACATCTCCGGCGAGATGGATCTCATGGGTCTCGGCAGTGGTGAGGTCCGTGACGAGGTAGCGCTCGACGGGCAGCGGACCGAGGTCGGTGTCGTACGGGGTGGTTTCGGACAGCCGCCAGCGTTGGGTGATCGTGAGGGCCGCGAGAGAGGGACCGGTCAGGCGGACGAGCCGTACATCCGCCGGTTCGCCGGGCTGCAGGCGCAGTGAACGCGCCACGGCCACCAGGAAGCCGGGAGAGTCGCCGAGGAAACCCGCCGCGGGTTCGGTGTGCTCACTGGCGACGGGCCCGCCTGCCGGGGAGCGGACCCACTGGAGATCGGGGCCGGCCAGGCCGCCGCGGATCAGCCAGCCGGGAGTTCGCAGCTGCACGCGGATCTGGCGCCAGCGGGAGTCGACCGTGACGTCGGCCAGATCGCTCACATAGCGCCAGCCGCCAGGACCGGGAGCGCACTGGAAGTGCTCCTCCGCCTCATCCGCGAGATGAAGGTAGGTACCGCGCGGCACTAAAGGCCGAGGTCGCGCAGGAAGCGGGGCTCGTAGGCCTCGGCCCAGACCAGGCGCCCGTCCGGGATGCCGGGGCCGATGTCCTGGTTGGCGGCCCGTTCGCCGGCCTCCTCGTCCGGGGTGGAAGGCATCGGCACCGACACGTCCAGCCACTCCTCCTGGGCGGGGTGCCAGCGGTTGATCCGGACCGTCGCGGAGAGGCGGTCCTTTCCGAGAAGTTCCGTCACGACCTGCGAGGCCGTCCGGGCGTCGGCCTCGCTGGAGGCGTACAGCAGGACCTGCGAGCCGTTCCTGGTCACCGTGACCTGATCGCCGAGGCGGTCCTTGACCTGGTCGTCCAGCTTGAACGAGCGCAGCCGCTCGCCGAGCGAGTAGCCGTGCTCCGGATCGTCGAGCTCGACCTCGACCCGGTACTCGTCAGCCATGTGTGAAGCCCCCTACGAACCATGCTGCCATGAGGAGAGGTACTCCTCCTGCTCCCCCGTGAGGGTATCGAGGCCGATGCTCATCGATGCCAGCTTCAGCCGGGCCACCTCAGCGTCGATCTCCTTGGGCACGTTGTGCACACCCGGGGAGAGTGTCTGCCAGGAGGCCGCGAGCCAGGCACAGGTGAGGGCCTGGTCGGCGAAGGACATGTCCATCACGGCGGCCGGGTGCCCCTCGGCGGCGGCCAGGTTCACCAGCCGGCCCTCGGCGAGGAGCACGAGGCGCCGCCCGTCCGCGAGGACGTACTCGTCGGCCATCGGCCGTACCCGGTGCACATCGACCGACAACCCGGCAAGCCCGCGAACGTCGATCTCCACGTCGAAGTGGCCGGAGTTGGCCAGGATCGCGCCGTCCTTCATGATCGCGAAGTGCTCGGCCCGGATCACCTGGAGGTTGCCGGTGACGGTGATGAAGATGTCACCGACCGGTGCCGCGGAGGCCATGGGCAGTACCAGGTAGCCCTGCAGTGCCGCGTCGAGCGCCTTGACCGCGTCGATCTCCGTGATCACTACCCGGGCACCGTGGCCCCGGGCCCGTTCGGCCAGGCCCCGGCCGCAGTAGCCGAAGCCCGCAATGACGATCGTCTTGCCCGCAAGGAGCGTGTTGGTGGCCCGGATGATCCCGTCCAGGGTCGATTGGCCCGTTCCATACCGGTTGTCGAACATGTGCTTGGTGTCGGTGTCGTTGACCGCGACCATGGGGAACCGCAGAGCACCCGCACGGGCCATCTGGTGCAGCCGGATGACCCCGGTGGTGGTCTCCTCGCAGCCCGCCCGGACCGTGCCGAGCAGGTCCAGGCGCTCGGTGTGCAGGATGTTGACCAGGTCGCAGCCGTCGTCGAGCACCAGGTCGGGCCGGGTCTCCAGGGCCTGGTGGATGTGCCGGTAGTAGCCGTCCCTGTCGATCCCGGAACGGGCGAAGACCTCCACGCCGTACTCCTGGACCAGGGCGGCGGCGGTGTCGTCCTGGGTCGAGAGCGGGTTGGACGCGGCGAGCGCGACGCTCGCCCCGCCGGCTTGGAGGGTACGGATGAGGTTGGCGGTCTCGGTCGTGACGTGCATGCACGCCGCGATCCGCAGCCCGTCCAGCGGCCGGCTCTCGGCGAACCGCCCGCGGATCTCGCGCAGCACGGGCATCGCCCGGTCGGCCCACTCGATCCGCTTCACCCCGGCAAACGCCAGTGCGGCGTCTGCGATGTCACTCATCCGTACCCCCGCGTCCGGAAAATCAGTAGCGGTAGTGGTCGGGCTTGTAGGGGCCCTCGACGTCCACGCCGATGTACTCAGCCTGGGTCTTGGTGAGGGTGGTCAGCTTGACCCCGAGCGCGTCCAGGTGCAGGCGGGCCACCTTCTCGTCCAGGTGCTTGGGCAGGACGTAGACGCCCACCGGGTACTGGCCGGTCTTGGTGAAGAGCTCGATCTGCGCAATCACCTGGTTGGTGAAGGAGTTCGACATGACGAACGACGGGTGGCCGGTGGCGCAGCCCAGGTTCATCAGGCGGCCCTCGGCGAGCACGATGACCGCGTGCCCGTCGGGGAAGGTCCAGGTGTCGACCTGCGGCTTGATGTTGGTCTTGACGATGCCCGGGGTCTTGGCGAGCCCGGCCATGTCGATCTCGTTGTCGAAGTGCCCGATGTTGGACACGATCGCGTTGTGCTTCATCCCGGCCATGTGCCCGGCCGTGATGATGTTGAAGTTGCCAGTCGTCGAGACGTAGATGTCGGCGTACGGCACGACTTCTTCGAGCGTGGTGACCTGGAAGCCGTCCATGGCGGCCTGCAGCGCGCAGATCGGGTCGATCTCGGTGACGATGACCCGGGCGCCCTGACCGCGCAGCGCGTCGGCGCAGCCCTTGCCGACGTCGCCGTAACCGCAGACCACGGCGACCTTGCCGCCGATCAGTACGTCGGTGGCGCGGTTGAGGCCGTCGATGACCGAGTGCCGGCAGCCGTACTTGTTGTCGAACTTGGACTTGGTGACCGAGTCGTTGACGTTGATCGCCGGGAAGGCGAGTTCACCGGCTTTGAACATCTCGTACAGGCGGTGCACGCCCGTGGTGGTCTCCTCGGTCACACCCTTGATCGCAGTGGCCGCCGCGGTCCAGCGGCCGGGCTTGTCGGCGATGGTACGGCGGAGGGTGTCGATGACGACGTGCCACTCCTCCGGGTCGTCCTCACCGGCTTCCGGGACCGCGCCGGCCTTCTCGTACTGCATGCCCTTGTGCACCAGCATGGTGGCGTCGCCGCCGTCGTCGAGGATCATGTTCGGCGGGGTGCCGTCCGGCCACGCGAGGGCCTGGTCGGTGCACCACCAGTACTCCTCCAGGGTCTCGCCCTTCCAGGCGAAGACCGGTACGCCCTTCGGGTCGGCCTCGGTGCCATCGCGGCCGACGACGATCGCGGCGGCGGCGTGGTCCTGGGTGGAGAAGATGTTGCAGCTGACCCAGCGGACGTCGGCGCCGAGGTCGACCAGCGTCTCGATGAGGACTGCGGTCTGGATCGTCATGTGCAGGGAGCCCATGATCTTGGCCCCGCGCAGCGGCTGAGCGGCTGCGTACTCCTTGCGTACGGACATCAGCCCGGGCATCTCGTGCTCGGCGAGCTGGATCTCCTTGCGGCCGAAGGCGGCCAGCGAAAGGTCGGCGACCTTGTAGTCCATGGTGTGAATGCTCCCCAGATCGGTGCGGTTCCAAGTCGATCCTAGGTGCGGTTCCGGAGCGAAAGCATCAAATCTGACATAGATTTGTCAGAATGCGCATCACGGAGGCCGCGAAGCGGCTCGGCACCTCGCCCCGCATGCTCCGCTACCGCGAGGCGCTCGGCCTGCTGCCGCCGGTCCGTGAGCACTCGGGACACCGCCGCTTCGGCGAGCTGGAACTGCGCGCGGTGGCGCTGGCACTGGCCCTTGAGCAGCGGTACGACGTCGGGCCCGCCGAGCTGGCGTTCGCGCTCCGGGTGCTGGCCGAGCCGGAGGTACGGGCTCGGGTCCAGGAGCTGGGCGAGCGGCTCGGCCGCCTGCGCCCACCGCCCTCCAGCGCCCTGGACTTCGAGAAGGAGAAGGCCCTGCGCCTGCTGCGCGGCCGCTGAACAGGCCGCTGAGAACAGACCGCTGAGACCAGGCATTGTCCCCCGCCGGACGGCCTTGGCCGGTCGTCCAACCCCAGCCCAGGTGAGACCGGTCGTGACCGGCCGTACCGGCGAGGGATGCCTCCTCAGGACCGCCCGGACCCCTGAGCCCGACGGCGGTGTGACTGCGGCGGCGGCTGCCGAACCCCCTCGGAGGAGAACGCCACCGCGTCCGTCACAGCCACAACGCTATGTGCTCACAGCAGGGGCGGACGTCCCCCGTTGGAACGGAAAGCCCGTCATCCTTAAGGCGGACACCGGCGCCGCAGGTAGCTCCCTGCGGTGAGGCAGCGATCGGGAACAGGGGCGAAGATGGACTCGTGAGCAGCGAGAACGCACCACCACTGGGTCAGGGGCTCGCGCAGCTTGCCTGGCGGCTGTCCGGGCGGGTCGTGGCGGGCGTCGGCCAGGTGCTCCTGTGGGTCCTCACCCGGATCGGCCGCCTGCTCACTCCGCTCGCCGAGCGGATCGTCGCCCGCCTCTACGGCCGTACGGCACGCAGCGGACCCCAGCATGACGGCCGCACCCGGATACAGGCCGCGCCGAACCCCGACGAGTACGCGCTGGCCCCCCTGCCGCGCTGGATCAGGGCCGCCAGGGACTTCGCCGGGTCGTGGTGGTTCGCGCCGCTGACCGGGGTGGCGCTGACCCTGGGCGCGGTGGCCGAGCTGTACCCGCACGGGCTGTCCCCGGTGAGTGTGGCGGGCGGGTTCGCGGTGGCCACCACGCTGCCGCTGGTCTGGCGCCGGGAGTTCCTGCGCCCGGTCGCCGCCGTGGTCCTCGGCGCGTTCGCAGCCAGCCTGCTGTCGGGGCAGCAGCTCCTGGTGACGGCCGCGTTCGCCGCGCTGTACACGCTCTACACGCTGGCCCGGCACCTCGACCGGCAGGGCGCCGGGGTGCTCGGGGCGACCACCGTCTGCTGTGTGCTCGTGGTGTACGTCGCGGCCAGCGGGCTCAACGGGGTCCCGATCCCGGCCGCGGTGATCGCGGTGCTGGCCGCCGTCGGGCTCGGCGACGCCCGGCGGGTGGTGGAGACGGCCGAGCGTACGGAGGCGGCCGCGCAGGAGCGCAACACCGAGACCCTGACCCAGCTGAACGCCGTCCAGCGGGAACAGGCCGTGCTGCGGGAACGGGCCCGCATCGCCCGCGAACTGCACGACGTGGTGGCCCACTCGGTGTCGATGATCGCCGTGCAGGCCGAGACCGCGCCGTACACCATGCAGAACCTCTCCAAGGAGGCCGCCGAGGGCTACCAGGAGATCGCGCAGACCGCCCGCGAGGCGCTGGTGGAGATGCGGCGGCTGCTCGGCGTGCTGCGCGCGGACGGCAAGGCACAGGCGGAGACCGCCCCGCAGCCCAGGCTCGACCGGCTGCCCGAGCTGATCGACAGGCACCGGGGCGCCGGCGGGCAGGCCGACATCGCGGTGCACGGCGATCCCCGGACGCTCTCCGCGACCATCGAGCTGTCGGCGTACCGGATCGTTCAGGAGGCGCTCACGAACGCGCGCCGGCACGCGCCCGGCGCGAACGTGCACGTCGACCTGGCATTCCTGCCCGATCGGCTGGCCGTGCGCATCCGCGACAATGGCCACGGGACGGCCGCGCAGGAGGCCGAAGTCGGCCACGGGCTGCTCGGGATGCGGGAACGTGCGACGATGCTGGGCGGACGATTCTCCGCAGGACCCGCGACCGAGGGTGGTTTCGTGGTCGAGGCGGAGCTGCCCTTCGCTCACGAGGAGACCCCCCGAAAGTGATCCGAGTGCTGATCGTCGACGACCAGACGATCGTGCGCGCCGGTTTCGCCGCCCTGCTGAACGCCCAGGCCGACATCACCGTGGTCGGCGAGGCGGGCGACGGCTTGGAGGCGGTCCAGCTCGCCCAGCGGCACCGCCCGGACGTCGTGATCATGGACATCCGGATGCCCCGGATGGACGGCCTCGAGGCGACCAAGCGCATCCTGGCCGACACCCGCAACGACGCGCTGCGGGTGCTGATGCTGACCACGTTCGACGTCGACGAGTACGTCTATGAGGCGCTGACCTGCGGAGCGAGCGGCTTCCTGCTCAAGGACGCGACGGCTGACGAGCTGGTCTCGGCGGTCCGGGTGGTGGCACGCGGCGACTCGCTGCTGTCCCCCCAGGTGACCGGGCGGCTGATCCGCGAGTTCACCCGGCAGCGCCGCAACCAGCCCCAGCCGGTGGCCGAGCTGGCCAGCCTGACCGCGCGGGAGACCGAAGTGCTGGTCCTCATGGCCGGCGGCCTGTCCAACTCCGAGATCGCCGGACGTCTGGTGGTCAGCGAGCACACCGTGAAGACGCATGTGGCCAGGGTCTTCACCAAACTGGCCCTGCGCGACCGTGCCCAGGCCGTGGTGATGGCCTACGAGTCCGGTCTGGTGATCCCGGGCGGTCCGGCGTCCCCGCACTGAGGCTCCCCAAGGTTCCTTTGCCAGGACCCGGCGTGGAGCTTGCCCGCCGCCCGGTAGACCCTGACCATGCGTCTTACCGTCCTGGTCACCACCGCCCTCGCCTCCGTCCACGCCTTGGCCGCCCCTGAGCCCGGCCCCGGAACCCTTACGGCGGCATCGGGGCCGGACTGGCGATATGTGCGGGTGCAGAAGCCGGGACTGCCCGAGGACGTGAACACGGTGCTCGGCGAGGTGACGGCCCCCGATCGCGGCACTGCGTGGGCGGCCGGGAGCCGGGGTGCCGGGCCGCTCCTCGTCCGCTGGAACGGGCTCGCGTGGCGCGAGGAGTCGCTGCCGCTGCCCGGCGACACCCTCCTGGAGGGGGTGTCCGCGA
>JAOPYM010000029.1 GCA_025964615.1 Actinomycetes bacterium | reverse complement strand
TGCCGGATCAGCCCTTAGTTCACGGAGGGTCGTTATGTCAGGAAAGCCCGTCAGACGCGTGCGCGGGGACGGGGCACCAGGACCCGCTCGGCGGCGGCGGCGATCTCGTCGAGGAGTTCCGCGGGCCCCCCGCAGCCGTCCTCGTAGTGCCAGAAACGGATGATCCGCTCCCCTTCGAGGCCGGGCTGGAAACGGCCCAGCATGAAACACCCCGCGATCGTCAGCCGTACGACGATCCGGTCGCTCTCGTCCAGATCCCACACGTAGGCCGCCGCGTCGATGAGACCGATCGCGGCGCGGGCGTTCCGGCCACCGTCGGACTGCTCGGCGCGGTCGAGCCGCCACCGGGCCACCGTCCGCAGGTACTGCGCAATCATCCAGGTCTTCCGCACGCCCAGCCCCCCTGACATCTCCATGTCAACCGTTCCTCATGGTGCCCGCCGCGCAGCCTGCCATGAGGGCTTTGACGGATCCTTGACCACCGCGCAGGACTACCGCGCAGGTACGAGCCGCAGAGTGAGGTCCGGCATCACCGGTATGCGGACTGTCGTACCTTGTCGAGGGCGGTGAGGACCACGTCGAGCTTGCCCGGGTCGGACAGGTATTCCAGGACCGCGTGCTGGAAGGCGCTGGACATGACGTGCGGCATGGAGTCGGAGCCGTCGAAGCGCACGGTGCCCGCGTGAGTGAGGTTGTCGGCGATCTTCCGTGACACCGGGTCGGGGTAGTCGCTGAGCGGGACGGCGCGGTTCATCGAGATCGCACCGCCGGCCGGTCGCCGGATCCAGGCCTGCTGCGCGGCCGGCGTGGTGAGGTAGCCGATCAGCTTCCGTGCGGCCGGGGTGTCGCGGAACATGCCGAGCAGATCACCCGCGATCTCCTCCGCTCCCTGTCCGGCCTGGACCGGCGGGAAGGGTACGAAGTCGAAGTCGGTTCCCGGGCGCGGAGAGGTCGGGTCGTTGGCGTAGTCGGCGGCGATGAACGAACCCTCGTGATCGAGGAAACAGCCGGGAGGCGCGGTGAACATCGGGGCTCCCGCCGATCCGAAATTGGTGAGCAGGATCGGGCCGGGGCCGCCACCGGCCCTCGCCGCGACGGCTCCGAAGGCCTGCCATGCCTGCCGGACCTGGCCGGAGGTCCACGGCAGCCGCCCCGCCACCCACTGGTCGTACGCCCGCGGCCCGGACTGGTGCAGGAGCAGGTCCTCGATCCAGTCGGTGCCCGGCCAGCCTGAGTTCGAGGTGTCCGCCATGCCCATGCACCACGGACGGGTACCGAGACCGGCCACGGCCCCGATGAGCCGGTCCCAGGTCAGCCCCCTTGCGGTCAGGACCGCGCTGACGGAGGGCGGCAGCCGCTTCGGGTCGTACCAGATGACGCTCTTCAGCGCGGCCTTGACGATGATCCCGTACGAGTGCGGGGTTCCCGAAGGGCCGGTCGCCGTCATCAGGTCACGCACCCCGGGCCCGTACTCGGCAGCCATCCTGGCCTGGTCCAGCGCGCCATCGATCGGCCGCAGGGTGCCTGCGGCCGCGTACTGCCGCAGTTCGCCCGGAGTGGCCAGTACGGCGGCGTCCGGTGGCTTCCCGTTCTGGATCTCGCTGGCCAGGACGGAGTCGGCGTCACGGGTACCGGTGTAGTCGACGCGGATACCGGTCTGCTTCTCGAATCCGGCCAGCATGGCCCGGAACCCGGCCTCCTCGGGAGCCGTCCAGGGACCGAGCACGGTGACCGAGGCCCCTGATCCGGATCCGCCACAGGAGACGGCGCCCGACCCGCAGAGCAGGACCAGCACGAGCGCCTTCAGCTTCACCAGACGCATGCTCAACCCCGGAATTCGTGGAGGCGCAGTTGCAGGCCGAGGGCGGCCAGGCCCGCGACCCCGAGCACCAGCAGCGGAAGCACGACGACCAGTCCCCCGGTGTTCGCGGCGGCGGCCAAGCCGGAGTCGAGCCGCTGCTGCGCGGGCTCGGTGGCCGCCACATCCAGGCCCCCGGAGGAGCCGGCCGTCCGGCCGGCCCGCAGTGCGGTCGTGCCCGCGTCGGCGCCGCCGATCTGGGCCTGCCAGATTCCGGTGAGCGCGGGCAGCGCCCGGCTTTCGGCGGTCTGGAACGCCTGCCCGGAATGGATCATTGCGCCGAAGGCCCCTGCGGTCAGCCCGGTCAGCAGCACGCAGGCGGCGACCAGCGGAAGGTTGATCGTCCGGCGGAAGCCGAGCGCCACGTACACCTGGACCAGGACGAGGAACCCGAGGAGCAACACCGCCACGATCGCGGGCAGGAGCAGCACCCCGGGACGGACCCAGACCGAGTTCTGCCCGCTCAGAACGGCGCGGTGGTCGAGTTCACCGATCTGGTCGACGCGCGAGAGCAGTCCGCCGGGGTTGTGCAGCGAGGTCGTCGCGTAGGTCAGATAGGCGAACCCGAGCGGCCGGTCGCCCTCCCGGTAGCTCGCGTCGGCCTGCTCGACCAGCCCCTGGTAGGTGACGAGCTGGCCGTTGACGGCGCGGAGCAGTTGACGGCCCTCCGGCCCGGCGGTGTCCAGCTCCGCGAGGTGCTCGAGGTTCTGGCCTGCGGTCGTGATGTCGTCCTGGTAGCGCTGACCCGGGCCGATCAGCTGCGCCTCACCGGACCGGAAGCTCAGCCAGGCCGACCGGTCCGCGTCCGACAGGGCCGCGTGCGCGGTGAGCGCCCCGAGGTAGGACGGGATCGCCCGGTCCCTGGTGAAGGCGATGGTCGTACGGGCCTCGAGCAGCGGTACCGTCACCGCGATCCAGAGCAACGCAGTGAGCACCATGGCCGTGCCGAGCATCAGCCGAAGCCGTGGATAGAGCCTCCAGGATCTCCGGCCGGCGGCCCCGGCCGTCACCACGGTCGCACTCGCCACCACGGCTCACCCTTCGCTTGACGGATCACCAGCGTGCCACAGCGCCCGCCGCCATCCCAGGCCCAAAGCGGCACCTCCTTGGCGATCACAGGAGTACGTGAAACAGTGGCCGCCATACCTGGGAAAGGAGCGCAACCGTGCCGACCGAAGATGAGATGAAGGCCGTACTGCAGGGGTATCTGGACGGCTTCGAGGCGGGTGACGCGGAGGCCGTGCTCGGGCTGTTCGCCGACGACGCCGTCGTCGAGGACCCCTACGGCAACCCGCCGATGGTCGGCAAGGACGCCTTCAGGGAGTTCTTCACCATCGCGACCGGCGCGGGCGCGAAGCTGGTGCTCGACACCCCCATCCGGGGCTCGCACGGCAACGGGGCCGCAATGGCCTTCACCATCAAGGTCCGCGGCATGACCATCAAGGCCATCGACGCCATGACCTTCGGCGACGACGGCAAGATCTCCAGCATGCGCGCCTTCTACGGCCCCGGCGACATCACCACCTGAGCCTCGGCTACCCAGGTTCGGCGAGGTGGTGGCGGTAGGCGTACGTCACGGCCTGGGCGCGGTCGCGCAGGCCGGCCTTCGCGAACAGGTTGTTGACGTGGGTCTTCACGGTGCTCTCGGCGACATACAGCTCGCGGGCGATCTCGGCGTTGGTACGACCCGCCGCGATCAGCTTGAGCACCTCAGCCTCACGGCGGGTCAGGCCGTCGGGAAGGTCAGTCGTACGGCGCACCGGACGGCTCGCGGCCAGGGCCTCGACCAGGCGGCGCTGCACGGACGGGTCGAGCTGGGCCTCCCCATCCCGTACGGCGGAGATGGCGCGGGCGATCTCCTCGGCCCCGGCGTCCTTGGTCAGGAAGCCCCGCGCTCCGGCCTTCAGCGCGGAGAACACCGAGTCGTCGTCGGCGTAGGTGGTGAGCACGACGACCTGAACCGAGGGATGCGAGGCGCGGATCCGGCGGGTGGCCTCGACCCCGTCCATCCGGGGCATCCGCAGGTCCATCAGCACGACGTCGGGCAGGTGCGCGGCCACCAGCTCCAGGGCCTGCGCGCCGTCGGCCGCGGCGCCGACCACCTCCATGCCGGGCAGCAGCCCGAGCAGCAGGATCAACCCGTCCCGTACCACCGTCTGGTCGTCCACGACGAGCACCCTCGTCGTCATGCCGGAACCCTCAGCAGCACCCGGAATCCCCCTTCGCATGGACCTGCCTCCAGGATCCCACCGATCAGCTCGGCCCGCTCGCGCATACCGACCAGCCCGTACCCCGAGCCGCCCAGGCCGAGCGGCTCCCCCACCGCTCCGGTGTCGGTGACCTCCAGTGTGACGGCACTGGGCTCGTACTCGAAGAGGACCTGGACCCGCGCGCCGGGCGCGTGCTTGCGGATATTGGTCAGCGCCTCCTGGGCGGTCCGCACCACGGCCAGGCCGGCCTCGGCGGAGAGCTCACGCGGTGTGCCCCGCACGTCGAGCATGCCTCCGCTCACCTCCTCGACCAGCTCGGCGAGCGCCTCCTCCACCGGCTTGGCGTCGCCGCGCAGCGCGGCCAGTGCCCTGCGGGTCTCGGCGAGCCCGTTGCGGGCCATCCGCTGTGCCTGCTCCACCCGTTCCAGCACCTGATCGGTGGAACCGTTCTGCTTCAGCATCAGCCTCGCCGCCTCCAGGTGCACGACCTGGGCGGACAGCGAGTGGGCGAGGATGTCGTGGATCTCGCGGGCCAGGTGAGCGCGGTCTGCCAGCACCGCGTTGCGCGCCTCGGCGGCCCCCAGCTCGGTGCGTTCCCTGGCGGCGAGCCCGGCCAGGAAGACCCCGCCGATCCCGGCGATCGACCACACGTCGATGTGCCCGTGGTTCGTGTACTCGACCACGGCGAGACCTGCCATCCCGAAGACCGCCAGGCCCACCCCCCAGCCGGCGGGCGACCGGGCCGGCGACCGGGCTGGCGTCCGGGCCGCGTCCACGCCGACGGCGATGTAGGCGAGCGAGATCGCCGGTCCCCCGCCGGCCATTGTGGTGATCACCAGCGCGAGGACGATGGTGCCCGCGAAGCACCAGCGGGTCCACACCCTGGGCGCTCGGCTGGTACGGACCCCAACGACCAGCAGTGCCAGCGCAACCAGGTTGAGGAACCAGTAACCGGGCGTACGCGATCCGGCGGGCACGTCCCGGACCGCACTGAGCAGGTAGGCGGCGAGTCCTCCGCCCCCGAGCGCCACGGTCCGGAACCACAGCAGCAGCCGACTCGCGTTCATCCTTGGACGGTAGCCCGCGCACCCCACCGCACAGCCGCGCCGACGGGCAGGAACCGAGCGCGCCATGCCACGATCGCGTTCTGGGCGAGCAGGGAGATCCCGAGGAAGAGCAGCACCCCGCCGCTCCCGGACTTGACCCCGAGCACGTACCCGACCCCCATCAGGGCGATGCGGGCGGCCAGCGAGAGCAGCCAGGCACCGGCGGTCAGCCAGGTTCCGCGCCGCCAGAGCATCCCGCTCTCGTCCCGCCAGATCCGCACGGTCGCGGCGCGGAGCAGGCCAAGGCCGAGCGCCACGACGCTCTCCACGGCAAGGAGGCCGGTGCTCAGTACCTGGTGATGCGGGTCGATGAGCCCGGCCTGGGAGATCCCGGCGGCGGCCAGGATCAGCGGCAGCACGTACATTTTCCGCTCGTCGACCGGCTGGGCGCTGAGCTGGCGGCTGACCACCCAGGCGATCACGGCGAGGGCGATGACGAGATTCGGCAACTGGTTCATGCCTGAACGCTACGGATCACGGCCGCGCCGCGGATCGGCGTGCGGATGGAGATCACCGACTCCACCCGCGGGTGGATGGGATCAGGTGTCGATTCGGCTCGCGTCCAGTTCGGAGGCGCCCGCGGTGATGAACTCACGGCGCGGCCCGACTTCGCTTCCCATGAGCAGATCGAAGATCTTGGCCGCCTCTTCTGCGTCCTCGATGCGGATGCGACGCAGAATCCGGTGCTGGGGGTCCATGGTGGTCTCGGCCAGCTGGTCGGCGTCCATCTCACCGAGGCCCTTGTAGCGCTGGACCGGTTCCTTCCAGGACTGTCCCTTGCGCTCGAACTCGACGAGCTTCTGGCGCAGCTCCCCGTCGCTGTAGCAGTAGACGTACTTCGCCTGGCCCTTCTTCGGCCGGGACAACTCGATCCGGTGCAGCGGCGGCACGGCGGAGAAGACCCGCCCGGCCTCCAGCATCGGCTGCATGTAGCGGTGGATCAGCGTCAGCAGCAGGCAGCGGATGTGAGATCCGTCCACGTCTGCGTCGGCCATCAAGATCATCCTGCCGTAGCGGGCGCTGTCCAGGTCGAAGGTGCGGCCGGAGCCGGCGCCGAGGACCTGGATGATGGCGGCGCACTCGGTGTTCTTGAGCATGTCCGCGACCGATGACTTCTGCACGTTGAGGATCTTGCCGCGGATGGGCAGCAGGGCCTGGAACTCCGAGTTGCGGGCCAGCTTCGCCGTGCCGAGGGCGGAGTCACCCTCGACGATGAACAGCTCGCTGCGGTCGTCCGAGGTGCGGCAGTCGACCAGCTTGGCGGGCAGCGCCGAGTTCTCCAGGGCGTTCTTGCGGCGCTGGTTGTCACGCTGTGTACGGGCCGCGATGCGGGCACGGGCTGCGGAGTTGATCTTCTCCAGGACGTTCCTGAGCTGCTGCTTCTGCCCACGGCCCGGCGTCTCGAAGATCTCCTTGAGCTCCTTGCCGACGACCTGGGAGACGATGCGAGTGGCGGCCGAGGTGCCGAGGACCTCCTTGGTCTGACCCTCGAACTGCGGCTCGGGCAGCCGCACGGTGACCACGGCGGTGAGGCCTTCGAGGATGTCCTCCTTGAGGACCGGGTCGTCGCCGTTCTTGAGCAGTTTCACCGCGCGCAGCTGCTCGTTCAGCACCCGGACCAGGGCCCGGTCGAATCCGGCCACGTGCGTGCCGCCCTTGGGGGTGGCGATCACATTGACGAACGACCGGGTGATGGTCTCGTACCCGGTGCCCCAGCGCAGCGCCACGTCCACGTCGAGATCGCGTTCCACGTCGGTCGGGGTGAGGTGGCCCTGCTCGTCGAGTACCGGCACGGTCTCGGTGAAGTGCCCACGGCCCTGGAGCCGGAGCACGTCGCTGACCTCCGCGTCCTTGGCCAGGAACGCGCAGTACTCGCTGATCCCGCCATCGAACTTGAACGTCTCCTCGACCACCTCCTCGCCGCGCTCGTCGCGTACGAAGATCTCCAGGCCGGGGACCAGGAAGGCGGTCTGGCGCATCCGGTCGAAGACGAGCTTCTGCTCGACCGTGGCGTCGCGCAGGAAGATCTGGTAGTCCGGCCAGAACCGCACCCGGGTGCCGGTCACCTTGCGGGCGACCTTCCCGGTCTGCCGGATGCCGTACTGCCTGGCGGTCTTCTTGCTGAACTTCGCGTCCGGGCCCTCGGCGGCGAACTCGCCGGGCATCCCGCGCTTGAACGAGATCGCGTGGGTGAAGCCGGACCGGTCGACCTCGACGTCGACCCGGGCGGACAGCGCGTTGACGACGGAGGCGCCGACGCCGTGCAGACCACCGGAGGCGGTGTAGGAGACGCCGCCGAACTTGCCTCCCGCGTGCAGCCGGGTCATCACCAGCTCGACGCCGGGCAGGCCGGTCTTGGGTTCGATGTCGACGGGGATGCCGCGGCCGTTGTCGCCGACCTCGAAGGAGCCGTCGGCGTGCATGACCACGGTCACGTGGGTGCAGTGCCCGCCGAGCGCCTCGTCGACACAGTTGTCGACGATCTCCCACAGGCAGTGCGCCAGGCCGCGGCTGTCGGTGGACCCGATGTACATCCCGGGTCGCTTCCGGACGGCCTCCAGGCCTTCGAGCACCGAGAGGTGCCGGGCGGAATAGCCGTGCGTATCATCGGCGGCCACTTCAGCGGTCATCGCGGTCAACGGGTCGTGCTCCTCCGGGGGACTGGGCGGTCAGGGGTCCGCGCCAACTCGTACATACGACCGAAAGGTTACCCCTGGACAGTGACATCCGGATCGCAGGCTCGCCACTTCCCGCACGGGGGCAGGTGGACATCGGACATCCACCCACGAGTGGGTGCCTTCCGGGAAGATCAGTCCTAGTGTCTGGGGCATGTCACAGACCATCGTGGTGGACGGGCTCACGAAGAGCTATGGAGACCTGCGGGCCGTCGACGGCGTGTCGTTCGCGGTCGAGGAGGGCGAGTTCTTCGGCATCCTGGGCCCGAACGGAGCCGGCAAGACGACCATCCTGGAGATCATCGAGGGGCTGCGGGAGGCGGACGGCGGGGAGGTCTCCGTGCTCGGCCTGCCGCCCTGGCCCCGCAATCCCGCTCTGCTGCCGAGGATCGGCGTGCAGCTCCAGTCCAGCTCGTTCTTCGAGCGGCTGACGACCCGCGAGCAGTTGCGCACCTTCGGCTCCCTCTACGGCGTACCGGCCACGAAGGCCGACGCGATGATGGAGGTCGTCGGGCTCGCCGACAAGGCCGATGTCCAGGTGGAGCGGCTGTCCGGCGGGCAGGCACAGCGCCTGTCGATCGCATGCGCCCTGGTGCACGAGCCCGAGCTGGTGTTCCTGGACGAGCCGAGCGCCGCGCTCGACCCGCAGGCCAGGCGGAACCTGTGGGACGTACTGCGCGGGATCAACACCGAGGGCCGCACGATCGTGCTGACCACCCACTACATGGACGAGGCCGAGATCCTCTGCGACCGGGTGGCCATCATGGACGGCGGGAAGATCCTGCAGATGGGCCCGCCCGCGACGCTGGTGCGCGACCTGGACGCGCCGGTACGGATCAGTATCGCCAGCGGCACCCTCACCGAGGCCCAGGCACGCGAGCTGCCGGGCGCCGCCGAGGTCTCCGACGACGGCATCTCTCTGGTCATCCAGACCCGGGACCCGTCCACGGTCGTCTCGGCGATGGCGCGGATGGAGGCCCTGGACGGCGTGCAGATCCACGGGGCCACCCTCGAGGACCTCTTCCTCACCCTGACCGGAAGGGCGTACCGGGCATGAGCGGATTCAAGAGCCTGTCCTGGGCGATGTACCTGGGCTTCCGCAGGGACGGGCGGGCGATGTTCTTCTCGCTGCTGTTCCCACTGATGTTCCTGGTCCTGTTCGGAACCTTGTTCGGGCACGCGACCACCGCGAAGGTCAAGGTGATCGAGATCGGCTCCGTGCCCGTACTCGATCAGGCCGTGCGGCAGGGCGGCGCCGACCTCGCCAAGGTCCTGACGATCACCAGGTACGCCGACCGGAGCGCCGCCCTGGCCAAGGTCGGCAAGGGTGACCAGGACGGGGCCGTCGAGCAGCTGGGCGACACGGTCACCGTGCACTACTCCGCGGCCGACCGGGTGAAGGCCGGCACCGTGCAGAGCATCGTCGGCTCGATCGTCGAGTCCGCCAACGTGGCGACCTCCGGCAGGCCCCCGACGTTCACGCTGGCCGCCCCTGTACAGGTCGAGGACAGCTCGCTGAAGGCGATCCAGTTCATCACCCCCGGCATGCTCGGCTGGGCGTTGTCGTCGGCCGCCATGTTCGGCGCGGCGCAGACGCTGGTGTCATGGCGGACCAAGGGCATCCTGCGGCGGCTGCGGCTGTCACCGGTACCGATCAGGAACGTGTTCGCGGCGCGGGTGACGGTCAGCCTGGGGGTGGCCCTGGTGCAGACGGCGGTGTTCCTGTTCGTCGCCCAGCTGCCGATGTTCGGCCTCAAGCTCAGCGGGTCCTGGTGGATGTCCATCCCGGTGGTGCTGGCCGGTGTGATGGCGTTCCTGTCCATCGGGATGGTGATCGGGGCGTGGGCCAAGACGCAGGATTCGGCACAGACCGTAATCCAGATGGTGATCTTCCCGATGGTGTTCCTCGGCGGGTCGTTCTTCCCGCTGGACAACGCCCCCCAGTGGCTGCAGACCGTGTCGTACCTCGTGCCGCTGCGCTACCTCAACGAGGGCATGCTGAACGTCATGGGGCGGGGCCTCGGCCCGGCCTCGGCACTGCCCCAGATCGGGGTGCTGCTCGCGATCACCCTGGTGGCGTCACTGGTGGGGATCAGGCTCTTCCGCTGGGACGATTCGTAGCACCGCGCGGGCGGGTTCACGCTGGTGGAAGCCTCGGATGTGATGTGTGTCACTTAATGGGGCATTCTGCTCTGGGCGTACGTACAGGCGGGTTGGGAACGTCTGGGTCGGGTTAGATGTTCTCCTAAGTACCGACCCCCGAGCTGAGGAAGGTGCCGTGACTGGAGCCCTTGCCCCATCCAAGCCGCTGACGGCGCAGGATCGCTGCGACCGCTGTGGCGCCCAAGCCTATGTCCGCGCAGTCCTAGTAGGCGGCAGCGACCTCCTGTTCTGTGCCCACCACGGGCGCAAGTACAGCGAATCGCTGCGTGCCAACGGGGCGGACATTCACGACGAGACAGATCGGTTGATCGAAACCCCCACCGTGGTCGCGGAGGACTGACGGCAAGGACGAACAACCCCTACATATTCACGGCACAGGCGGTCACCGGAGTCCGGTGGCCGCCTTCGTGTGTGTGCGGCCTGGAAGACTGTGCTGGTCGGGGCCTGGTCGGGGCGATGGGATCGGAGGGGACGTGCGCATTCTGCTGCCGCCGTCGGAGGGCAAGGCGGCCGGTGGGTACGGGCCGCCGGTCGAGCTGCGCGAGCTGTCGTTCCCCGGTCTGACGCCGGTACGGAAGAGGGTTCTCAGCGCGCTCACCGCACTCTGCAAGGGCCCCGGAGAGACGGCCATGGACGTGCTCGAACTGGCCCCCGGCCTCGCGGACGCCGTCGCGGGCAACCGGCTGCTCCGCAGGGCTCCCACGCTGACCGCGGCGGAGCTTTACACCGGTGTGCTGTACGACAACCTGGCACTGGCCACCCTGGACGAGGAGGCGCGCAAGCGGGCCGCCGAGCGGATCTGGATCTTCTCCGGCCTCTGGGGCGTGCTCGGCCTCGACGACCGGGTGCCGAGGTACCGGCTGGCCATGGGCGTGAGGCTGCCCCCGCTCGGCGGCCTGGCGAGTGTCTGGCGCCCGGCCCTGAGCAAGGTCCTGCGGCCGGAGGGCCTGGTCGTGGACATGCGGTCCGCCCCCTATGCGGCCGCCTGGAAGGTTCCGTCGGCGGGCGTACGGGTCGTACAGGAGAAGATCGTGAACGGGGTGCCGAAACGGTCGGTGGTGAGCCACATGGCCAAGGCCACCCGGGGCGCGGTGGCCCGTACCCTGGTCGAGACCGGGGTGGACCCGGAGACCCCGGCGGAGCTCGCCGGGGTGCTGCGTGACCTCGGCTACACCGCCGAGCTCACCGCCACCGGCATCGATATCGTGATCAGAGAGTGATCACGGGCCGATGCATACGGAAGAGCCCGGGCGCAATGACCCGGGCTCCTCGAGATGTTCAGTCCAGGTAGTCGCGCAGTACCTGGGAACGGGACGGGTGCCGCAGCTTCGACATGGTCTTCGACTCGATCTGCCGGATGCGCTCGCGCGTCACCCCGTAGACCTTGCCGATCTCGTCGAGGGTCTTCGGCTGGCCGTCGGTCAGCCCGAACCGCATGGAGACGACGCCCGCCTCCCGCTCCGAGAGGGTGTCGAGCACCGAGTGCAGCTGCTCCTGAAGCAGCGTGAAGCTGACCGCGTCGGCCGGGACGATGGCCTCGGAGTCCTCAATGAGGTCACCGAACTCGCTGTCGCCGTCCTCGCCGAGCGGCGTGTGCAGCGAGATGGGCTCGCGGCCGTACTTCTGGACCTCGACGACCTTCTCGGGCGACATGTCGAGTTCCTTGGCCAGCTCCTCCGGGGTGGGCTCACGGCCCAGGTCCTGGAGCATCTGCCGCTGCACGCGGGCCAGCTTGTTGATCACTTCGACCATGTGGACCGGGATGCGGATGGTCCGCGCCTGGTCGGCCATGGCCCGGGTGATCGCCTGCCGGATCCACCAGGTGGCGTACGTGGAGAACTTGTAACCCTTGGTGTAGTCGAACTTCTCGACCGCACGGATCAAACCGAGGTTGCCCTCCTGGATCAGGTCAAGGAAGAGCATGCCGCGGCCCGTGTAGCGCTTGGCCAGCGAGACGACCAGGCGCAGGTTGGCCTCGAGCAGGTGGTTCTTGGCCCTGCGGCCGTCCTCAGCGATCCACTCGAGGTCCTCGCGGTCCTCCTCGGACAGCTGCAGCGACTCCGAGTGCAGCCGCTCCTCGGCGAACAGGCCGGCCTCGATGCGCTTGGCGAGCTCGACCTCCTGCTCGGCGTTGAGCAGCGGGACCTTGCCGATCTGCTTGAGGTAGTCCTTGACCGGGTCTGCGGTGGCGCCGGCCGCGGCGATCTGCTGGGCGGGAGCGTCGTCGTCATCGTCGGTGAGGACGAACGTCTCGTCCTCCTCCTCCTTGGCGGCGGTCGCGGGGGTGGCCTGGCCCTTGGGCGCGTCCTCGTCGTCGGTGTCCTCGACCACGACCTCCACGACCTCCACGACCACGTCTTCCTCGACCAGTTCCACTTCGAGGTCCTCGAGGTCCTCGAGGTCGACGACCTCTTCCTCGTCGAGGACGGGCTCGTCCTTGGCGGGGGCCGCCTTGGGGGCGGCGGGCGCCTTGGCGGCGGCGGGCGCCTTGGCGGCGGGCTTGGCCGGAGCCGGCTTCGCGGCGGGCTTGGGCTTGGCCGCTGCGGGCTTCCTCGGCTTGGCCACAGGCTTGGCCGCCGCGGCCACGGCTTCTCCGGAGTCGTCGACGACCGCCGTCACGGTGTCGGGCTGCTCCTTGGCGACAGCGGCGGTGGTGGTCTTCCGCGGGGCCGCCGGCGTTGCACGCTTGCGCGGACGCTTCGGCGCCGCGGAGTCGGCTGCGCTCAACACGACGGTCACACCCTCCTTGCTCAGACTCCGCAAGATGCTCGAAGCCTTGGAGACCGGGATATCCGCTTCCTCGAACGTACGGCGTACGTCGTCGGCTTCAAGATACCCCTGAGACCGTCCACGTTCGATCAGTTGCCCGATGACGTGCTCGTGCAGCTCGGTCGGCTTCGAGATAGAACTGGCAGGCGACACAAATACCTCTCGAACGAACGTGTGGCTAGGTTGATCCGTGTTGCCCTGGCGGGCGCCCTTGCGAGACCGCAGCGTACCCTCTGACAAGAGTCAGCATTCTGGCACGGCCACGTATTCCGTACTGGCGTGTCCGGCCCGGTAACAGACCACCTTAC
>JAOPYM010000245.1 GCA_025964615.1 Actinomycetes bacterium | reverse complement strand
GTCGTGCGGCCCCGGGCCCGTTCCGGCGCGATGTAGGCCGGTGAGCCCATCACCAGACCGGTCGTGGTGAGGGTGACGTCCCCGGTGGCGTGCGCGATGCCGAAGTCGGTGATCACAGCCCGGTCGCCCTCGGCGAGGAGCACGTTGCTGGGCTTGACGTCGCGGTGCTGCACCCCCGCCTCGTGCGCGGCGTGCAGAGCGCCCAGCATCTGGCGCCCGATCGAGGCGGCCCGGCCCCAGTGCAGCGGCCCGTCCTGCTTGATCACCTGGTCTAGGTTACGGGTCTGGATCAGCTCCATCACGATCCACGGACGGCCGTCCTCCTCGACCACGTCGTACACGGTGACGACGCCCGGATGGCCGAGCCTGGCGGCTGTTCGGGCCTCCCGGAAGGTACGCTTGTACTGGGTCTCGCGCTCCTCATCGGTCAGCCCAAAAGGCAGAACGACCTCCTTGACGGCGACGTCCCTGCCAAGGAGCTCGTCGTGGGCGGCGAACACAGTGCCCATGCCGCCACGGCCGACCGTTTCACCCAGGCGATATCTTCGGGCGATCAGCCGGCCTTCGTCGTGCGCCTGCTCTTCAAGCATGTAAGTGACCATCTCGACATTGCGTCCAACCTTGTGGGTATCGTACGGTGCCCGCCCCCCGCCTTCCGCCCACTAGCAGCGTCATACTCGCGATCGACGCAAAGTCGCCTGGGAAGTCGGTAGAAATGACGGAGAGGGACGGCACGCCACAGTGGGGGCTTGGAAGATGACGATGAAGAGTGGGCCGGTCGATGCCTGGCATCGGCTGATCGCAGCGGTGCCCACGATCTTTCTCTGGTACATCCGGCTGTCGGGAGTCGTGTCGATCATCGGCTGGTTCTCCTCCGATCTGGTCCAGGACATGGCCGGCATGTTCGCGCTGCGCTGGATGAGCCAGCTGGGCAGCAGCCCCAGTCTGCCCTACGGTCTGCTGCTGCTGCTCATCTCGGTGGGCGTCCGGCGCCGCAAGAAGGCGGCCTGGCGCATCCTGGTGGTCCTGTTCGGCCTGTTCTTCGGCCGTTCCGCGCTCCTCGCGCTGGCCCCCTTCGGCGGCACCGGCCAGTGGATCACCGCCGGCTGCTTCGCCTTCGCGCTGGTCCTGCTGATCGCGGCCCGCGAGGAGTTCTCCACGCTGCCCGACCGCGCCAACCACCGTCTGGCGCTGAAGGTCTTCGGCGTGCTGCTCGTCGTCAACGGGCTGATCGGCACCGCGCTCGTCTCGCTCACCGACAGGGACCCGCAGGGCAGCGCCTGGGCGCATCCCATCTACGTCGCCGGGGAGACCATCCTCGGCGCCGCGATCAGCGGCAAGCACATCGACGTGCTGGTGCCGACCTGGGTGGACTTCACGCTGGCCGTACTGGGCACCGTGATGCTCGTGATCACCGCCTGGGCGCTGTTCCGGCCCGGCCGGGGCGAGGCCGTGCTGAAGCCCGAGGAGGAGCTGCCGGCCCGCCGGATGCTGGCCGAGTACGGCGACCAGGACTCCCTCGGCTACTTCGCGCTCCGGCGCGACAAGGACTTCGTCGTCTCCCCCAACGGCAGGGCGGGCATCGCCTACCGGGTGGAGGGCTCGGTCTGCCTGGCCGCCGCCGACCCGCTGGGCGACCCGGAGTCATGGGACGGGGCGATCGAGGCATGGCTGTCGGAGTGCAAGGCGCACGCGTGGATTCCGGGCGTGGTCAGTGCCGGTGAGCGGGCCGCCCAGGCCTACCGGCGGCACGGCATGGACGCCCTGGAGCTCGGCGACGAAGCGATCATGGAGGTCGACGACTTCAACCTGGACGGCCGGGAGATGCGCCAGGTCCGGCAGGCGGTACGCCGGATCGAGCGGGCCGGCTACACGATCCGGATCCGGCGGCACTGCCAGATTCCCACCGCGGAGATGGCCGAGATCATCGAGCACGCCGACGAGTGGCGGGAGGGTTCCGAGCGAGGCTTCTCGATGGCGCTGAGCCGGCTCGGCGACCCCACCGACGGCCGGTGCGTGATGGTGGAGGCGTTCGACGCGACCGGGCGGCTGCGGGGCATGCTGAGCTTCGTGCCGTGGGGACGCAACGGGTTGTCGCTGGATCTGATGCGCCGGGACCGTACCGCCGAGAACGGCCTCAACGAGTTCATGGTCGCCAAGGTGGCCGAGAACGCCGCCCAGCTGGGCATCGTGCGGGTGTCGCTGAACTTCGCGATGCTCCGGTCGGTGTTCGAGCGGGGTTCGCAGATCGGCGCCGGCCCGGTGCTGCGCCTCTACCACGCGACCCTGTCGCTGGCCTCCCGGTTCTGGCAGCTGGAGTCCCTCTACCTGGCCAACGCCAAGTACAACCCGATCTGGCTGCCCCGGTTCGTCTGCTTCAGCCAGACCCGCGACATCGTCCGGATCGGGCTGGCCTTCGCCCGCGCCGAGGGTTTCATGCCGACGCTGATGAAGCCCCGGCTGGGCGGGGTGGCACCCTCGCCGCAGCTGGTGGCGGCGATCGCGCAGATCGAGGAGGAGGTCGAGGCCGCCCGCGCGCCGCTGCGGCGGCTGTCGGAGCAGGAGCGGGTACGGCACGCGAAGCTGGACGAGCTGCGCGAAGCCGGCATCGACCCGTACCCCCTGGGCTTCGACCGCACCGACTACATCGCCGACATCCGCAGCCGTTTCGAGGGCCTGCAGGCCGACGAGCACACCGGCGAACAGGTCTCGATCGCGGGCCGGGTGATGCTGGCCAGAGCGCACGGCAGGCTGATGTTCGCCATGCTGCGCGATGAGACGGGCGACCTGCAGATCATGCTGACCTGCGAGAGCGTCGGCATGGACCAGCTCAGGATCTGGAAGCAGCTCACCGACCTGGGCGACCAGGTCGGCATCACCGGTGAGGTGATCACCTCGAAGACCGGTGAGTTGTCGGTGCTCGCCTCCTCGTGGACGCTGACGTCCAAGTGCCTGCGGCCGCTGCCCAACAAGCGCACCGGGCTCCAGGACCCGGAGGCCCGCGTCCGGCAGCGGTACGTGGACCTGATGGTCAACGACGACGCGCGTAAGATCCTGCGGCAGCGCTCGGACGCAGTGGCGGCGGTCCGCGACGAGCTGCGGGACCGGGGCTACCTCGAGGTCGAGACCCCGATGCTCCAGCCGATCCACGGCGGTGCGACCGCCCGGCCCTTCACCACCAGGATCAACGCGTACAACATGGACCTCTACCTGCGGATCGCCCCTGAGCTGTACCTGAAGCGGCTGCTCGTCGGCGGCGTCGGCAAGGTCTTCGAGCTGAACCGCAACTTCCGCAACGAGGGCGTCTCAGCGCGGCACAACCCCGAGTTCACCATGCTCGAGGCCTACGAGCCGTACGGCAACTACGACACCATGGCCAGGCTGACCAGGAACCTGGTGATCAACGCCGCGCAGGCGTCGCTGGGCACCACGGTGATCGAGCGCAACGGGATGGAGTACGACTTCAGCCACCCCTGGCGGGACATCACCGTGTACGGGTCGGTCTCGCAGGCGCTCGGCGAGGAGGTCACGCCGGACACTCCGGTGGCGATCGTGCAGAAGCACGCCGCCCGGGTCGGTCTCGGCTTCGACCCCGAGTGGGGGCAGGGCAAGCTGGTCCAGGAGCTGTTCGAGGAACTGGTCGAGTCGTCGCTGATGTTCCCGACGTTCGTACGGGATTTCCCGGCGGAGACATCGCCGCTGACCCGGCCGCACCGCGACGACCCGAGGCTCGCCGAGAAGTGGGACCTCATCGTCTTCGGCCTGGAACTCGGCACCGCGTACTCCGAGCTGATCGACCCGGTCCTGCAACGGCAGCGGCTCACCGAGCAGTCCCTGCTCGCGGCGGGCGGCGACGCCGAGGCGATGGAACTCGACGAGGACTTCCTGCGTGCCCTGGAGTACGCGATGCCCCCGTCCGGCGGCATGGGCATGGGCATCGACCGCCTCCTGATCACCCTCACCGGCCGCACGATCCGCGAGACGATCGCCTTCCCCCTGGTCCGCCCCGGCACCTGACCGTTGAGTCGTCCAATAGAAGCTGGCGTTTCCCGCACCTTTTCTGCAAGCAGTGCGGGAAACGCCAGCTTCCATTGGACGACTCAACGCAGGGCGTTGTGCGCGGCGACGAGGGCCGGGAGTTCATCGAGATCGTCCAGCCGGAAGAGGCAGCGGGGCAGGACGTCGGCCGCGTCGTGGCTCTGCACGTGCCCCCACGGACCACGTCGCAGGAAGGCGATCGGCATCCCGAAGGCGAGCGCGGGCCGTACGTCGTTGTCGACGCGGTCACCGACGTACAGGATCCGGTCGGGCCCGATCGGGCGGCCCAGGCCTCGGGACGCCTCCTCGGTCACCCGTGCGAAGAACGCCAGGTCGGGTTTCTGCACGCCCCAGTTGTCGGAGATCCCGATGACGTCGGCGGCGAGGCCAAGACCGGCCACGAGCTCGGTGACCTCCTTCGGCTGGTTGCCGGCCACCCCGACGTGGAGGCCCTGGGCCTTCAGCGCGGCCAGGCACCCGCGCGCGTCCGGGTAGAGGTCGTCGGCGCCCCAGAGGTTCGGTACCCCCGCCTCGGCGCGCGCGCGTTCCTCGGCGGCCAGGTCGAAGCCGGGCCGGAAGTGCTCGAACACCGCAAGGTAGGAGTCGCCGCGCGCGATCGCCCCGCCGAGCACCGCGTTGAAGGTGTGCCGTGGCACGCGAAGCCAGTCCGCCCACCGCCCGTAGATCTCCCCCTCGTTGACCAGCGTCTCGCCCAGGTCGAAGAAGACCGCCTCGATCACACTCATCCCCCGATCCTCCCATCGTTGAGTCGTCCAATAGAAGCTGGCGTTTCCCTGGGGCGGGCAGGCCGAGGATCTTGGCCCGGAGCTGGCTCTGACCTGCGAATACGTCCGAAATTGACCAAGCGCTCGGTAGGCTCGCACGATGGTCCGCATGCACGTGGACGGCGGCATCCACGCCGCCGGAGGCTGGCGGCGCGTTTAGACGGGGCCGATGAGCTGGCGACTCATCCAGTCGTAGGCCTGCGGAAGCATCTCCTGCCAGACCCGGACATTGTGGCCGCCGTTCTGCACGATGTAGGTGAAGACCTTCGTCGGCGGCCGGGCGGCCTTGACCATCGCGTTGATCTCGTCCACCGTGTTCGAGTCCGCCGAGCTGCCCGCGAGCAGCAGCGAGACCTGCGGGCCGCTCGCCAGCAGGGCCCGCGGGCTGTTCGCAGCGGTCAGCAGCGGGTCCCTGGTGATGTCGGGGGAGCTCGGGTCGAAGTAGCCGGCCAGGCTGATCCCGGCGCTGAACAGGTTCGGGAACTGCTCGGTGATCTTCGCCGCGCAGAACCCGCCCGTCGAGTAGCCCATGGTCCCCCA
>JAOPYM010000242.1 GCA_025964615.1 Actinomycetes bacterium | reverse complement strand
GCCGCAAAGCGGGTGCCGTGCAGGATCTCCGGGGTTCGCCAGGCGTGCATCATCCACCAGAGCGTGAATATGGAAACAACGAACAAGATCAGGGAAAGGAAGCACAGCGCGCCGGAAAGTTGCCATAAAGCCCTCTTGACGTGACAGGTGGTTACTTTGGCCTCTGTGATGGAACATCAGCGGGGTTGCGCTGTGCAGCCGAATACCTGAACCAGTAGTAATCAAGTATTTACGAATAGTGACGTAAGCTCATTAATTCGACGAGCTGTGTCTGGTGTGCGTGAAGTTCGAGGAGCGGCATAAGCTGGGGCAAAACCGAAGGTCACGAATGAGGAGGGTTCCCGTGCTGATCGACGGGTTCGGCAGGGTCGCCACGGACCTCCGCGTCTCCCTTACCGATAAGTGCAATCTCCGGTGCACCTACTGCATGCCCGCAGAGGGGCTGGACTGGCTGCCCAAGCCGCAGCTGCTCACAGACGACGAGGTCGTCCGCCTCGTCCGCGTCGGGGTCGAACTGCTCGGCATCCAGGAGGTCCGCTACACCGGCGGTGAGCCGCTGCTGCGCCGGGGTCTGGTGGACATCGTGCGGCGGACCACCGCGCTGACGCCACGCCCCCAGGTCTCCCTCACCACCAACGGCCTCGGCCTGGCCAAGCTGGCGGCCCCTCTGCACGAGGCGGGCCTCGACCGGGTCAACGTCTCCCTCGACACTCTCGACCGCGACACCTTCCAGAAGCTCTCGCACCGTGACCGGCTGGCCGACGTTCTCACCGGCCTGACTGCCGCAGCGGACGCGGGGCTCGTCCCCGTCAAGGTCAACACCGTGCTGATGCGGGGCATCAACGACGCGGACGCGGTCCCGCTCCTCGCCTACTGCCTGGAACGTGGGTACGAACTGCGTTTCATCGAGCAGATGCCGCTGGACGCACAGCACGGCTGGCGGCGCGACGACATGATCACCGCCGACGAGATCCTCGACATGCTCTCCCCGGTCTACGATCTGGTCCCCGATGGTCCTTCGGTACGGGGCAGCGCTCCGGCGGAGACCTTTGTGGTCGACGGCGGCCCGGCCAGGGTCGGCATCATCGGCTCGGTCACCCGCCCGTTCTGCGGGGCCTGCGACCGGGTCAGGCTCACCGCCGACGGGCAGATCCGCAACTGCCTGTTCGCCCGCGAGGAGTCCAACCTGCGGGACGTCATGCGCGCCGGGATCTCCGACGCCGAACTGGCCGATCGGTGGCGCGCCGCGGTGGCCGGCAAGCGCGCCGGGCACGGCATCGACGACCCGTCGTTCCTGCAACCGGCACGCCCGATGTCGGCGATCGGCGGCTGACCGCCGCCGTCCGGTCACAATGGGACGGTGACTGACCAGCCGCTGGAACACAGGGTCGAGATCGCTGTGCCACCCGAGGCCGAGGTGGGAGCGTACGCCAGCTTCGCCTCGGTGTGGCGTACCCAGGAATGCTTCGTGGTGGACTTCGCCATCGAGATCCGCCCGCCCGAGGTCCTGCAGGACCTGGACGCGGGCCTGCCCTATGTGCACATCCCGGCTCGGGTCGTCTCCCGGGTACGAATTCCGCCCAGCCAGGTCTGGGAGCTCATGAAGGCCCTCGAACAGAACCTCAGCGCCTACGAGCGGGAGACCGGGAAGAGCGGTGGGCCACCTGAACAGCACCTTTGACGCGGTGATCCTGGCCGGGGGAGCGGCCCGGCGATTCGGCGGCTCCGACAAACCGGGAGCGCTCCTGCAGGGCAGGCCGCTGATCACCTGGGTTGCCGACGCGGTCGCCGATGCCGGCCGGCTGATCGTGGTCGGCCCGCCGCGCGCCGAACTGCCCACCGCCCTGACCGTACGCGAGGACCCGCCCGGCGGGGGGCCCGTTCCCGCGCTGCGGGCCGGGCTCGGCCTGGCCAAGGCCGGGTGGACGGCGCTGCTCGCAGCGGACCTGCCGTTCCTTCGGGCATCGGACATCGCCCGGCTGCTCGCCGCCGCCAAGCCCGCTGACGGCGCGGTCCTGGTCGACGGCGACGGCCGGGAGCAGTGGCTGACCGGGGTGTGGCGGACGCCGGTGCTACGGCGGGCGCTAGGGGCCTATCAGGGGGCGTCGCTGCGCGGGCTGCTGAACCCGCTGGATCTTGTACGGGTCCCCGTGTCGGGCCCCTGGTTCGACTGCGACACTCTGGATGATGTGACGCGGGCCGGGAAGCTCCTGGCCTGACCGGATTGGTGGAGGTGGCCTCGTGCTGGAGGAATGGCTGGACCTGGTCTGCCTCGAACTCGGCGTGGAGCGGGCGACCGTCGACCGTGACCTCATCCTGGACCTGGCCAGGGACGTGGCGCACGCGGTGGCCAGGCCCGGGGCGCCACTGACCGCTTACCTGCTCGGCCTTGCCGTCGGCCGCGGCGCCGAACCTCGGGCGGCCGCGTCCCGGCTCTCGGAACTGGCAGCCGCGTGGCAGGGGGCCAGCGAGTTACGTGCTTGGGCCGCGTGGCCTGGACTGCGGAGCGAGGGAGCGTAGCGAGTCAGTGACGAGGGAAGGCCACGCGTCAAGGCTCGAGCACCGCGCGAGCGGAGCGAGCGCCATCAGAGACCGCTCACCCGTCCGACGGCTGGAGTTCGCTCACCGGGACCGCGTCCTTGAGGAAGCCCCGGAGGTCCAGGAAGGCCGACAGTTGCGCGCGGTGCTCGTCGCAGGCCAGCCAGACCTTCCGCCGTTCGGGCGTGTGGATCTTGGGGTTGTTCCAGCGCAGACCCCACTGAGCAGCGGCGTTGCAGCCCCTGGCGGAGCAGATCATGTCTTCGTCGGTCACGCCTCAAGTGTGGCAGCCAGGGTCGCGTGGCGATGAGCCCCCACACCTCCTGTGCGCTCGCCACGACTGACCGGTCCCTTCTCAACGTTGAGTCGTGGCGTTCCCGCACCGTTTGAAGAAAAGGTGCGGGAAACGCCACGAGTCAACGAGAGGTTCGCAGGCCGTGGAAGGCGATGGCGCAGACGGCGTCGGCGAGGTCGGCTGAGCCCTCGGCCTGTGGGCGGTAC
>JAOPYM010000239.1 GCA_025964615.1 Actinomycetes bacterium | reverse complement strand
TGTCTGATTATCCCCGCCGACACAGCAGGGCAAACTCGTGGGTGGCCCTACCGGTCGGCGGGCAGGGCGTGATGTCGCTGCGCGTTCCCAGTTTGGGTGTCGATGCGGTGATGAGGTAGCCCGTGGCGGCCCTCCGGAGTCCCTGCCGGCTGGCAATGGTTTTTGTACGAAGCGAAGGCCGTTAGGAGTCGAGCAGGGCGGGCATGCGGTGGGCTGGGCGGGAACTGATCCCGTCATGAGGAGCAACTCATGAGTGTGACCAAGAAGGCCCGCGCCAAGGCGGAGGAGCTCAAGGGCAAGGTGAAGAAGATCGCCGGTAGGGCCGCGGGCAACCGCAGGGTCGAGTCCGAAGGGAAGGCCGAGCAGGCCATGGGCGATCTGAAGCAGGCCGGCGAGAAGGTCAAGGACGTCTTCAAGAAGTAACACGGCAAGATCACTGGGTGGCGGCCGGTTGTTCTTCAGCCGGCCGCCTCCCGGCCGTCGGTCAGGCGCTCGCCGATGGTGCCGTCACCCAAGAATTTCTGTACCCATTGACCTCGGCGAATTACTTGTGGACGTGGTCGATCTTCGTACTCAGCTCGATCCGTAGGAGTCTGCCATTAGCAACGCGGCCTGGCTGTTTTGGTTGAACCCGAACCGGTGGCGTTTCGGTCCGCTGCCGGTTGAGGGTCCGGCCGCCCTGATCGGGCCTTAGTCGTGTCCGGGGGTTGGTTGTTGCAGTGTGCCCTGGGCGGCCTGGGTTCCGCTGGGTCCGCCGCCGGGCCCGCGAAGGATGTAGGCGGCGCCGACAGCGGTGACCGCGCCGAGCAGCGGCGCGGTGAGATAGATCCACAGATCGTGGAAGTCTGCGCCGATCAGCGCGGGTCCGAGTGAGCGGGCGGGGTTCATGGACGCGCCGCTGACCGGGCCCGCCCACAGGCCCGCCAGTGCGATGTAGGCGCCGACACCGATCGCGGACAGCGGCCCCACGTTCTGTGCGCTGGAGGCGGTGCCGAGGATCGTGCTGACGAGCCCGAGGCTGAGGACGGTTTCGATGACGAACGCCTGGGTCGTGGTGAAGCCGGGCCCGGGCAGGGTCGCACCCAGGTGGGCTTCGTCGCCGAAGGTGGCCTTAAGGAGGAGCGCGGCCAGCACGGCGCCCGCGAGTTGGGCGCCGATGTAGCCGGGGATCCGCCGCCAGCTGAAGTCGCCGCGCAGGACGAATGCGATGCTGACGATGGGGTTCAGGTGGGCGCCGGAGACGGCGCCCATGAACAAGATCACGACCAGTACCGTCAGCGCAGGAGCCGTCACCGCAGCGTCCCGGCCGATATGACCACGGGTGACCGCCTCCACGATCGCTGCTCCGGCCCCGGCCAGGACGAGCAGAAAGGTCCCGAACAGCTCGCCGAACAGCCGTCGCGCTTCGTAGGTCAGATCGGTGAAGTCACGGGCCCATACCGGCTCGCGTTCAAGAATGGCCGCGATCGGTGACCCATGGCGGGCGTGCACCATTGCCTCGATACGCTCGTACCCGTCACGGCGTCCGGTCTCATCACCCACCATGACGCGTCCTTGTGTGCCGGGGGTCAGTGTCTAGCCGACCGTTGTGGGCAGATCGACGATGCGACACGGGATCTCGGTGTCCTCGCCGAGGTGGTAGCCGGCGCACACCCGGTGGTACCCGTCGGCGATCTGCAGGGGGCGGCCTTCGCGTAGGTCACCGCGAACGAGCAGGATCGGTGACAGCGCCGTTCCCTTGGCTACCTTCTTCAGATCTTTCGCCACCTCGTGGTCGTCGGCGGGAAGCAGCTGCAGCCGGGCGGCGCGCAGGATGTCCTTGGCCTGCTGCTGCACCGTGGGCGCCTGCGCCAGCAAAGCAGTGAGGACCTCCACCAGCGGCGGAGCGGCCGTCAGCCGCAGGAACAACGCGGCAGCAGGGTAGTCCTTCTCCGCCGGGGCATCAGCCCAGCTCACCGTCGCTCTCTTCGCCATTGACACGCCTCCCCCATCACGCCGGCGACTACGACACCAGCAACCTTTGATCAATGTGTCCCCCGCTACCCGGTTCCACACTCCTGGAGTGGGGCCTCCAGCGATCCCAGCCGTGGCCACGCTGACGACGGTCACGCTGATGACCGCGAGAGACCGGCTCCTCAGGCCTGATGACAGATAGTCTGTGCGCATATAGTCTTCGCGTAGTTCAACTGCCTCGGAGGGCATCATGTGGGAGTACGAGCACAGCGTCGAGACCACCGCCACCCCCCAGGCGCTGTGGCGCCACTGGTCCGACATGGCGGCGTGGCCACAGTGGAACGACGGCATCGAGAAGATCCAGATCGACGGCCCGTTCGCCGTCGGCACCACATTCACGATGACCCCGCCCGGAGACGACCCCGTACAGATGCGCCTCGTCGAGATCGTGGAAGGGGAGCTGTTCACCGACGAAATGGACGCCGGCGACTTCCTCGTCACCACCGTCCACCGCCTCGAGCCACTGCCCACCGGCCGGACCCGGATCCTCTACCGGACACAGATCACCGGCCCCGCCGCCGACCAGATCGGGCCACAGCTCGGCCCGGCGATCACCGCCGACTTCCCCCAGGTGCTCGCCGCGCTGGTGACACTGGCGGAAGGCTAGGCCATGCCCGCCGATCCCGACGACAGCCCGGGATTCCTGCTGTGGCATGTCACGCTGCGCTGGCAGCGTGACATCGCCGCGGCGCTGGCCCCACTGAACCTCACCCACGTCCAGTTCGTGCTCCTCGCGACCACCTGGTGGCTCAACTCCCAGGGCGGGAGCCCCAACCAGCTCAGCGTCGCCACCCAGGCCGGCACCGACGTGAAGATGACCTCCCAGGTGCTGCGCAAACTCGAGGCCAAAGCCCTCATCCGGCGCGAGATCGACCCCGCCGACACCCGAGCCAGAAAACTACGGGTCACCGACCGCGGCGCCGAACTCGCCCAGCAGGCCATCGCCATCGTCGAAACAGCCGACGCCGCGTTCTTCCACACCATCCCCGACCCCGCCGCCCTGCTCGCCATGCTGCGACCCCTCGCCGCCGCCGGCCGGACTTCGCACCGACCAGCGCGCTGAGCTGCCGGCCCGGTCCAGGTCGCGTCCGCTGGCCCCCGGGGCTCCTGCTGGACCGGGCGGCTGGGCCCACCTGCCGCCCGGTCTCGACCGCATCGCCTCGACCTGAGCCTCAGGCCGGGACCGAATCCAGGAAGTCGCGGATCGCGGCGGTGAACGCGGCCGGGTCCTGGCTGTGCAGGAAGTGGTCGCCGTTGAGCTCCACCAGACGGGTGTTCGGCCGCTTGTCCGCCATCGGCCGGGCCTGGCCCGCGGTGACTGGGCTTTCTTTGCCGACGAGTAGCAGGGCGGGGCGGTCCGAACCCAGCCAGTCGGCCCAGTGGTCGCCCCAGTTGCTGGCCTCGGAGAGCACCATGTCCTCCGGGTGGAAGGGCAGCCGCCAGGTCCCGTCCGGCAGTTCCATCAGCCGGTCGCCGAACATCGGCCCGGCCAGGCCGAGACCTGCGACCAGTTCGTCGCGGGTGGCCGCCTGGTAGGGGCAGGCGAGCAGGAAGTCCAGCCGGTTGGGACCGCTGATGACGGCTCCGATGTCCTCGACGATCAGCGCGCTGACCAGCTCCGGGTGGCGGGCGGCGAGCTGGTAGGCGTTGACGCCGCCCAGCGAGTGCCCCAGCACCACGATCGGGCCGAGGTCCAGGTGGTCCAGCAGCGCCACGAGGTCGGCGACGTACCCCTCCCGGGTGTAGTCCGCCGTCCGGTCGGACGCACCGTGCCCGCGCTGGTCGGGGGCGATGACCCGCCACTGTGGGGCGAGCGCGGCGGCCAGGTCCGCCCACATCAGGCCCTGGTCCAGGTGGCCGTGCAGGGCGAGCAGCGGCCGCCCCGGCCCACCGAAGTCGACGTAGGACAGACGGCGGCCGTCGAGGTCCAGCTCAGCGCGGGTGATGTTCATGTCGGGCTCCTTCGCGTTCTCCGTTGTATGCACCGTATATAGCTCGCAATCTTCGATGCAAACAAGCACTAGTGCACTGCCGTTACAATGGAGGTCAGCATGATTTGATGCACTAGAACAGTGAGGCCATGATGACCGAGCCGCCCTATGCCCGGATCGCCACGGAGCTGCGGCGGCGGATCACGCTCGGCGAGTTGCGTCCCGGCGACCCGCTGCCGTCGACGCGGCAGATCGTCCGCGACTTCGGGGTCGCGATGGCCACCGCCAGCAAAGCGCTGGCCGCCCTCCAGCAGGAGGGTCTGGCCCGGGCCGTCCCCGGCATCGGCACCGTCGTGGACAACCCGGGCCCGATGCCCGCCCGTACGCCACGGCAGCCCGCACCGCGGGCGCTCAGCCGCGGGATGATCGTGCGGACCGCGATCCTCGCCGCCGACGCGCAGGGACTGGCCGCCCTGTCCATGCGGCGTCTCGCCGCCGACCTGGGCGTCACCACCATGGCGCTCTACCGGCACGTGTCGAGCAGGGAGCACCTGGTGCTGCTGATGGCCGACGCCGTGTTCGGCGAGACCCCACCCGCCGACCCGCCACCGGGGGGTTGGCGACGGCGGCTGGAGCTGGCGGCCCGGGCACAGTGGGCCATGTACCGGCGGCATCCGTGGCTGGCACCGGCCATGTCCTTCACCAGGCCGTTGCTGACCCCTGGGGCGATGGCGCACACCGAGTGGGTGATGCGCGCGCTGGACGGCCTCGGCCTCGACCCGGTCACGATGATCCATGTGCACGCCACCGTGGCAGCGCACACCCGGGGGCTGGCGCTGAACCTGGAGGCCGAGCAGGAGGCGGTCGCGGCCTCCGGCATCACCGACGAGCAGTGGATGCACGCGCACGCCACCGAGGCGATGCGGGCCTTCCCGCTGCTGTCGTCAATCCCGGAGCGTTCCCTGGACCTCAACACCCTCTTCGAGTTCGGGCTGCAGCGCCTGCTCGACGGCGTCGCCGTCCTGGTCGGCCGGGCCCCTAACGGCGCGGGGCGACCATGATGACGGCGACGCCGTGCGGGTCGGTGCGGTTCGGCCGGAACCCATCCAGGGCCAGATCCTGCCGGAAGGTGACGACGAAAGCCGTACACCGCAGTTCGGGGTGAGGGTGAGGTGGTGGCATCGCCCTGCTGGAGAAGGTCCGTCATCACGGCACACACCGTCAGCACCAGCCATCGGGTCCGGCACCGCGCCAGTGCCCCGGACGGCCGGCTGGCACAGCCTTGCCCCCAGGTCATGGGCTTCGACGCGTACGCCTTCCTGCTCACCGACCCGGAAACGTCGGTCGGCGCCGCCCCGCTCGCCGACATTCCCGGCTTACAGGACCTCCCCCGGCTGATCAGGCTCAAGTACCTCACCAAGGTCAACCGCTGGACCTCGCCCAGCAGGCCATCGCCATCGTGGAAACAGCCGACGCCGCGTTCTTCCAAACCCTTCCCGACCCTGGCGCTCTGCTGGCGATGCTACGACCCCTCGCCGCCGTCGGCCGGGCTTCGCACCGGCCAAGGCGCTGAGCTGCCGGCCGCCGGGTAGACCGGGTTGTTCGGAACCACCTTGCCCGTCGTCACAAGCCGACGTCGCCCGGAAGATCCGCCGAGCGTTCCTCGACGGAAATGTCGAGGGTGAACAGGTACCAGACGGCGGCGGGCATGATCTCGGCTGTCCTGTTGCTCAGTCGGGCGGTGCATTCGCGGTGGTATTCGGCGAGGATGTCTCGCTTGCCGATCCCGCGTAGGCCGATTTCTTCCCCCAGAAGTTCGACTTCGGCGAGGTAGCCCGGTCGATGACCGACAGGACGACTCGCCGCTCGAATTCCCGCATGACCTCGGAGCCGAGTTCTTGCTCCTTGCGCTGGTAGGCGCGCTGCGCGTCGGCTTTGAGGTAGGCGGCCAGGTCCGGGACCTGGGCGAGGTGTTCGGCGCTGACCGAGGCCTTGTAGTACGTCTGGCAGCGTCGTGCCAGGGCGTCGAGCCCGGCGAATTCGGGTGGGGTGTCGCGGGCGGCGTCAGCGACGAACCTCTCGATCACGGTGTCGAGCGTGTCGCGGAGCCGCGGCCGCAAGTCGATGCCTTCCAGGACCGTGCGCCGCTCGGCATAGATGCGTAGGCGCTGTTCGTTGATGACCTTGTCGTAGGCGTAGTACCGGGCCCGGTCCTCCAACGCCTGACGTTCGGTGGTGTCCTGCAGGGTGTCGAACCCGCGCCGGGCGACTCGCATCATGAGCTGGGTGTCGCCGAGCGCGAGGTCATGCTGTGCGAGCCGGCGTGCCCTCGGCGACACGTTGGTGAGACATTCGATGTCGAGGAGGAACTGGGACTCTCCCGGGTCGCCGCGGCGGCCTGCGCGGCCGCGTAGGTGGTCGTCGAGACGCCGGTACAGGTGGCGGCCGGTGCCGATGACCAGCAGCCCGCCCAGTGCGCACACAGCGTCGTACTCCTCGGGCCGGTCGCCGAGTTCGATGTCGGTGCCGCGGCCGGCCATTCCGGTGATCACGGTGACCGCGAAACGGTGCCCGGCCAGGGCGATCACACTGGCCTGGCTCTCGGGGTTGGCGGCGTTGAGGACTGTGTTCCCGATGCCCCGTTCGGTGAGCAGCGCCGAGATCCGGTCGGATTCCAGGACCGAGCGGGTGCCGATCAGGATCGGCTGTCCGCGTTCGTGTCGTTCTGCGACCAGACCGGCCACCGCGATGTCCCTGGCCTGCTCAGTGGCGTACACCTGATCGGGATGATCGATGCGGGCGATCGGGCGGTCGGTGGGGATCTCGACCACGTCGAGCCCGTAGACCCTGCGGTACTCGGCGGCTTCCGCCCGAGCGGTGCCCGTCATCCCGGCGAGCTTGCCGTACAAACACAGATAGCCCTGCAGGGTGATCGAGGCGCAGACGCTGC
This sequence comes from Actinomycetes bacterium, assembly GCA_025964615.1. Lineage (GTDB taxonomy): Bacteria > Actinomycetota > Actinomycetes > Streptosporangiales > Streptosporangiaceae > RYN-227. The sequence continues at coordinate 595 of JAOPYM010000239.1, read as the reverse complement.
GGCTGGGGCTGACCGCAAGCCCTTCCTTGGCCTCGACGGCCTGCTGCACACCCTGAACGCGAGACCCTGCAAGGCGCCCGAGCCTGGCCCACCGCCCGCGACGCCCGCCTGGCGGTGTTCCGATGGGTGACCCGATACAACACCAAGAGGAGACACTCCCGCCTCGGTCAGATCTCACCGATCGACTACGAGAAAACCGCAGTTAGCCTGGCTACCGCAGCCTGAAACCGGTGCCCACGATCAGGGGGGAAGCCCCCTACCGAGCCTTGCCACTCTGCGATCCGGGCAAACTGCAACCGAATCGTACACGGGAGACGCCAACGCATGAATACGCCACTATCGCCACCTGGAGCGGAGCGGACTCACGGATCATCCGTCCAGATCGGCGCTCTCGTTCCGCTAACTCGGCCTGGCTGGGTCGAGGCGGGCCGACACTTGCTCGCTGGACTCGAGCTGGCTGTTCGCGATGTCAATGACGCCGGCGGGATCGTCGGAAGACCACTCGAGCTGGTGGTCCGAGACACCGCGGCTGATCCACAGAGGGCCGCGGCGGCCGTAGATGAATTGGCTCGCCTGGGCGTGGCTGCCTTGGCGG
>JAOPYM010000228.1 GCA_025964615.1 Actinomycetes bacterium | reverse complement strand
GCACCGTTCCGCCTTCCAGTGCGGGAAACGCCACGACTCAACGAAAAAGATGGCCGGGATCGGCCGGGTATTGGGGGCTCGGTATTGCGCTGGTGGGTGTAAGGACTGGGACACTCAGAAGATCTCGCCTGAACAGGAGATCACGTGCGTTCCCCCCTTCGGACCCGGAACCGGAAGCAGACCCCGGTTCTCCTTGATATCCCGGATACTCCGGACACGCCGTCGCTCGAACAGGCACCGGAGCCGGACGTCCCGGACACGTCGTCGCTCGAACAGGCACCGGAGCCGGATGTCCCGGACGCCTCCGCGGTGGAGGACCGCGATCTGGCCGTGGTGCGGTCTCCGAAGCGGGGGCCTGCGCGGGTGCTGGCCGAACAGCCGGGGTTCAAGCCGATTCCCAAGGGACACCGGCAGCTCCAGGCCCGGGAGCCGGGAAGGCCTGCGCTGATCGCCGGGATCGTCACCCTCGCCGTGATCGTCATCGCAGTCGGGGTCACCGGTGTCTACAGCGCGATTTCGCAGCTGCAGCACCAGACGAAGCTGACCTCGCCGCTGCTGGTCTACCCGGTCGCGCAGAAGACCCAGGGGCAGTGTGTGGCGGGTGTCCAGGGCGTCAATGGGCTGGACCCCAGCGGGCCCGTCTGCTACCAGGTCACCGAGGGCATCGCGATCCACAAGGTGGGCGACATCCACGTGCAGCGGAGCAAGACCGGGTACGACGTGTCGATCCGGCTTCTTCCGGCCGACGCGAAGACGTTCGCCGACCTCACCCGCAGGATGATCGGGCGGGACCTGGCCCTGGTCGTCCGGGGGCGTCTGGTCACCGCGCCCCGCGTGGACATGGCCATCACGGGCGGCCAGATCGTCATCACCGGCCCCACCACCAGCGCAGCCGCCAACCAGCTCGTCCACGACCTCCAGGGCACCTGAACGGCTGATCTTCGTTGAGTCGTGGCGTTTCCCGCACTGTTTCGCGTTTCAGTGCGGGAAACGCCACGACTCAACGGGGGGGGCGGCGGTGGTGGGCACGGGTGGGTATCCCCGGGGTCAGTCGATGCGCCAGCTGTCGCCGCTGGCGAGCAGGGAGGCCAGGTCGCCTGGGCCCTGCTTTTCGATGGCCTCGCCGACCTGGTCGCGGAGCTGCTCGTCGTAGGACGGGCGGTCCACGTTCCGGAAGATCCCGATCGGGGTGTGCTCGAACGACGGGGAGTCGAGCCTGGACAGGGCGAAGGCCTGCGACGGGTCGGGGTTCGCGGTGTCGTGCACGACGATGCTCGCGGAGTCCACATCCGCGGTGCGGACCACCTCGAAGGCGCCCGACGCCGACCGGATCAGGGCCTTCTCGCCAGAGGCACCGAACACGATCGGCTGCCCGTGCTCCAGCCGCAGCGTGATGTCGTCGCGCACAGCCGGGTCCTTCAGCGGCTCGAAGGCCCCGTCGTTGAAGATGTTGCAGTTCTGGTAGATCTCCACCAGCGCGGTGCCCTTGTGCTGGGCGGCCGCCCGCAACACCGACTGCAGGTGCTTGCGGTCGGAGTCCAGCGTCCGGGCGACGAACGAGCCCTCCGCGCCGATCGCCAGTGAGATCGGGTTGAACGGCGCGTCCAGCGAGCCCATCGGGGTCGACTTGGTGATCTTGCCGATCTCGGAGGTGGGCGAGTACTGGCCCTTGGTCAGCCCGTAGATCCGGTTGTTGAACATGAGGATCTTCAGGTTGATGTTGCGGCGCAGCGCGTGGATCAGGTGGTTGCCGCCGATGGACAGCGAGTCGCCGTCGCCGCTGATGACCCAGACCGACAGGTCCGGGCGGGCCGCGGCCAGGCCGGTGGCGATCGCCGGGGCACGGCCGTGGATCGAGTGGAACCCGTAGGTGTTCATGTAGTACGGGAACCGGGACGAGCAGCCGATGCCGGAGACGAACACGATGTTCTCGCGCCGCAGCCCCAGCTCCGGCAGGAAGCCCTGGACCGCCGCGAGGACCGCGTAGTCACCGCAACCCGGGCACCAGCGCACCTCCTGGTCGGTCTTGAAGTCCTTCGCCGTCTGTGGCGCGTCGTCCTTGGGCACGAGCGCCAGGGCGCCATGAACGTCCGGAAGCTCAGACACTTGCGATCACATCCCCGATCACGTCGGCGAGCTCTTCCGCCTTGAAAGGCAGCCCGCGGACCCTGTTGTAGCTGATGACGTCGACCAGGTACTTACCCCGCAGCAGCAGGGCGAGCTGGCCGAGGTTGATCTCCGGCACGATGACCTTGTCGTAGGACCGGAGCACCTCGGCGGTGTTGGCCGGGAACGGGTTGAGATGGCGCAGGTGCGCCTGGGCGATCTCGCCGCCCGACTTGCGTACGCGCCGTACCGCGGCCGCGATGGAACCGTACGTACCGCCCCAGCCGAGCACCAGGACGCGAGCCGACCCGGTGGGGTCGTCCACGTGCAGCGGCGGGATGTCGTTGGCGATGCCGGTGACCTTGGCCTGGCGGAGCCGGACCATCAGGTCGTGGTTGCCCGAGTCGTAGGAGATGTTGCCGGAACCGTCGGCCTTCTCCAGACCGCCGATGCGGTGCTCGAGACCTGGGGTGCCGGGGATCGCCCACGGGCGGGCCAGCGTCTCGGGGTCCCGCTTGAACGGCTGGAACTCCGTGCCGTCCGCGGGCGCCGTGGCGAAGTCCGGCGCGATGACCGGCAGGTCCTCGATGTCGGGCAGGCGCCAGGGCTCGGAGCCGTTGGCCAGGTAGCCGTCGGACAGCACGATCACCGGGGTGCGGTACTTGACCGCGATCCGGGCCGCCTCGAGCGCGGCGAAGAAGCAGTCGCTGGGCGACTGCGGCGCCACGATCGGTACCGGCGACTCGCCGTTGCGCCCGTACATGACCATCAGCAGGTCGGCCTGCTCGGTCTTGGTCGGCAGGCCTGTGGACGGACCGGCCCGCTGTACGTCGATCACGACCAGCGGCAGCTCGGTGGCGACCGCCAGGCCGATGGTCTCGCTCTTCAACGCGACCCCGGGACCCGAGGTGGTGGTGACCCCGAGCGAACCGCCGAACGAGGCACCGAGGGCCGCGCCGACCGCCGCGATCTCGTCCTCCGCCTGGAAGGTCTTGATCCCGAAGCGCTTGTGCTTGGACAGTTCGTGCAGGATGTCCGAGGCCGGGGTGATCGGGTACGACCCGAGGAAGATCGGCAGCCCGCTCTGCGTGCCCGCGGCCACCAGGCCGTACGCCAGCGCGATGTTGCCGGTGATGTTCCGGTACAGGCCAGGGGACAGCTTGGCCGGCTTGATCTCGTACGAGACCGAGAAGTCCTCGGTGGTCTCGCCGTAGCTCCAGCCCGCCTGGAAGGCCGCGATGTTGGCCTTCATGATGTCGGGCTTCTTGCCGAACTTCTGCTCCAGGAACGCCACGGTCTGCTCGGTCGGCCGGTGGTACAGCCAGGAGAGCAGCCCGAGGGCGAACATGTTCTTCGCCCGCTCGGCGTCCTTCTTGGAGATCTCGAAGCCGGCGAGCGCACCGACCGTCAGGGACGTCAGCTTGAGCGCGTGCACCTGGTAGGCGTCGAGGGCGTCGTCGTCCAGCGGGTTCGTCTCGTAGCCGACCTTTGCCAGGTTGCGCTTGGTGAACTCATCGGTGTTGATGATGAGGTCGGCGCCTCTCGGCAGGTCTGGGAGGTTCGCCTTGAGCGCGGCCGGGTTCATCGCCACGAGGACGTTGGGCGCGTCGCCCGGCGTGAGGATGTCGTGGTCGGCGAAGTGCAGCTGGAAGCTGGAGACTCCCGGCAGGGTGCCGGCCGGAGCCCGGATCTCGGCCGGGTAGTTGGGCAGGGTCGACAGGTCGTTGCCGAACGAAGCCGTCTCCTGGGTAAAGCGATCACCGGTCAGCTGCATACCGTCACCGGAGTCGCCGGCAAAACGGATGATGACACGGTCGAGTTGCTGGACCTGTTTGGTCACAGAGGATGACCTCCTCGACGCGCAGCACCCACCCCGGGGGAGGTGCCCGGGGTTGATGTGCTACTTAGGCTTACCTACATGTTACGTCTGGGCAGGACGATGGGTCCTGCTGAGTGCGTGCACGACGTAAGCCCCCGTTACAAACGGCGTATCACATCGGGCGGGAGTTCGTGCGGTACGGCGAATTCCGGCAGCACTATACGCGTGCCGAATTCTGTTCCGTCACACCGGTCCTGGCCTACTGGCCAGTAGCTCTGGCCTGCTGGTCCACCAGGCCCTGCAGCCGGGCGACGTCCGTGGCCGAGACCGACTGGGCGAGAACCCGGAACTCGGCCCAGTAGTGGTGGTCCCCGGCGATGGTCTGCGCGTCGGTGAGCCAGTTGTCCCATGCCAATCCGGTGACCCGGCAGCTCAGTGTGACGGTACGCCCCGCGCCGAGCGGCCCGCCGTCGGTGCAGCCGCCGAGCATCAGCCCGTCGGCGAAGATCGTCCCGTTGCCCGCCGCGGTCACCTCCCTGAGCGCGCCCGTGGCCGTGACCGTGGTCGACAGCGTGCATCCGCCGGCGCCACAGTTCTGGAACCGCAGGGCCTTGTCCGGCGGGAACCGGACGGCCGGATCCAGTGCCCCCGCCAGGCCGCTCACCGCCGCGCGCACCGTGTCGTAGGCCCCCTTGCCGGACAGCGAGTGCGCGCCGAGCCCGCCCACGTTCAGCAGGGAGTACGGGCTCAGCGCGGACAGCTGGAGGTCATCGGCCCGGATCAACGCGCCCTTCTCGGTGACCGAGACGGCATTCCGGAGGCGCTGGGCGACCACCGCCGGAGTCAGCGTCGCGGGATCGAGACCGAGGGCGGCCGAGGTGGTCCGCGACCACCTGCCGGCGTAGTACTCCGGATGGGTCGCGGCCCCGTTCGCCCGCCAGAAGGCCTGCCCGGCCTTGACGTAGGTCGACCCGTCGGCGGTGAGCACCGCCGCGGAGGCGCCGCCGAGGCTCAGCGTCCCGGTGGCCCAGCCGTCCCTGGTGACGGTCAGCTGGACTCCCGGGCCCGTGTAACGGATCGCGCTGGCCCTGGCCAGGGCCCCGGCGGCCCGGTCGATGAAGTCCCGGCGCCCGGCCGGGGTCCGCAGATCGGCCGGGGTGCCGCCGCTGTTCCAGACCAGAACGACCACCACGGCGAGGGCCAGTAGTGCGAGGACCCCGCCGAGGAGCCGCTTATTCGTGCGAAATGCCATCGAGCATCGTCTGTATCTCCGCGCTGGTGGCGCCACCCGCCACCGGGACAAGGTGCACCCAGGCAGTGCGGGAGCCGAGCCCCGAAGCGCTGACCCGGCACGAGGCCTTCACCGAGGCGTCCGAAGTGACCTCGACGGAGGAGTTGCAGGCACCGGCCCGGCTCCCGGTCACCGAATCGTAGGTGACCCAGAAGAAGACCGTGATCGGGATCGAGGCCCGTGACCCCCTGGCCGCCGAGATGGTGGCCGAGACGTCACATCCGGAGCTGCTGCAGGTGCCCTTGGGGTCGGCCTTGAGCGAGTCGACGCCCGGGTCGAAGGAGTCCTTGAGGGCGGCGACGTCCGTGCGCAGATCTGCGGTGGCGTCCGGGGTCTCGGCCACGTCAAGGGAGTACGACGGGAGACCGGTGGACTCGACCCGCACCAGGCGCGGGGCAGTCCCGGTCGTGACGTAGTAGGTCCCGGCGGCGGTGATGATCTTCATCGTGCCGTTGACCGTCGCGGGCTTACCGACGATCGAGGTCTTGGTCACCCGGCGGAGCTGGGCGGCGAGGAGCGCCGGCGTCAGGTTCTGCTTGAAGTCGAAGGTGAGCAAGGCCGAGGGAAGCCTGCCCCAGCGGGTCCCGTCGACGGGGTTCCCGTCACTCTTGGGGTTGTACTTCGTCAAGGGCGACCAGAAGCTCTGGTCGCCCTTGACGAACACGTTCCCGTCAAGGGAGATCAGCTGGATGCTGCTCGTCCCCCAGGTGACCGAGGCGCTGGCCCGGCCGCCACTGGTGACCGCGAAGTCGCCGGCCAGGTTGTCGGATCCGGAGGTGACCGTCCCGTGGTACTTCAGGCCGCGCTGGGCCGACAGGCGCTGGGCGGCCTTCGCGAGCAGCGCGGTCGGCGAGGGCGGCTGCGGCGCGAACACGCCGATCGCGGCCAGGATGGCCACCGCCACGACGATGACCAGGACACCGCCGCCGAGCACCCCTCCGATGATCAGGCCGGTCCGCTTCTTCCCGGGCGGCGCGAGCGGTGGAGGCGGGTACCCGGGCCCGAAGCCCGGCTGACCGGGGTACCCGGGGTACGGGGGCTGCCCGGGCCAGGCGGGTTGCTGGAAGGGCGGCGGGGTGCCGTACCCGGGCTGCTGGAGGGGCTGCTGGAGGGGCTGCTGGAACGGCTGCTGGAAGGGCTGGGGAGTCGTCCCGCCCGGCATCCCCGGTGGGGGCGGCGGCATCGGCGGCATGCCGGGGGGCGCCCACTGGGGCTGCGCCCAGCCAGGCTGGTGCTGAGGGTCAGCGGGCTGACCGGGTTCTCCGGCCGGGGGGTACGGCCCGTCATTCATTCCAGCCTGTCCTTCCTCAAAGCCGCATTCGGTCAATAGTCTGACGTAAGCCACGGGTTGTGGTGTCATGCCTTTCCGGTTCGCCTGGCCGTAACCTGACCCTGAGCGAATATTTTGGAGGCCGGGTGAACACGTACTTCCATGACTATCTGGTCGTCTTCGTGCTGGTCCTCCTGGGTGCGGGCATCGTGGCCGGCGGGCTCGGCGGCAACCGGCTGCTGCGCCCGCACCGGCCGACCAGGGAGAAACTGACCACCTACGAGTGCGGGGTCGATCCGGTCGGCGAGGGCTGGGCCCAGTCCTACGTCCGCTACTACGTCTTCGCCTACCTCTACGTCGTGTTCGCCGTCGACGCCGTGTTCCTGTTCCCCTGGGCCACAGTGTTCGCACTCAAGGGGTACGGCCCCACGACGCTGGGGGAGATGTTCGTCTTCCTCGGCTTCCTGGCCGCCGGACTGGCCTACGCGGCGAAGAAGAAGGTCCTCTCCTGGGTCTGAGGCCGGATTCGCGCAACAATGGTCTTGTGAGCACCGTCGATCTCCCGCCGCCGAGCATCGGGCCGCTGTCCAGGATGGCGCCCAAGCCGGTCAAGTTCGTGCTGAACTGGGGGCGCCGCTACTCCCTCTGGGTCTTCAACTTCGGGCTGGCCTGCTGCGCGATCGAGTTCATCGCGACCTCGATGTCCCGGCACGACTTCATCCGCCTGGGCGTCATCCCGTTCGCGCCCGGCCCGCGCCAGGCCGACCTGATGGTGGTCTCCGGTACCGTCAGCGACAAGATGGCCCCCGCGATCAAGCGGCTCTACGAGCAGATGCCGGAGCCGAAGTACGTCATCTCGTTCGGGGCCTGCTCCAACTGCGGCGGCCCGTACTGGGACTCGTACTGCGTCACCAAGGGCGTCGACCAGATCATCCCCGTGGACGTCTACGTGCCCGGCTGCCCGCCCCGGCCCGAAGCGCTGCTGCACGGCATCATCAGGCTCCAGGAGAAGATCGCCGCGGAGTCCCTGGGCGACCGCTACGGCAGCGCCCCGCCTGCAGGTCACGGGCCCGCGCCGCTGACCGCCACCGTGCTGCGCCGCCCCACGATCCCGGCCCCGGCCCCGCCCCTGCCCGGAGCGGAACCGGACAAGCGCACCAGTTTCGCGGACCTGGTCAGGCGGCTCAGCCCCGACGACGGCCTGACCCACGACACGTCGATCATCCCGGGGTTCGCCGATGAGTCCTGAGGACTGGGCCGGCTTCGGCGCCGAGCTGACCTTCGACGAGAGCTACGGCGCGCTGACCGTGGGGGTCGCGCCGGACGCCTGGGTGGACGCTTTGAAGTTCGCCCGCGACGACCTCGGCTTCGACTTCTTCGACTGGCTGACCGGCGTCGACGAGCTTGCGGAGGGCTTCGGGATCGTCGTGCACGTCTACGCGATGGAGACCAGGCAGCACCTGCTGGTCCGTACCCGGGTGGCCCGCGACGACCCGAGGCTCGCCACCGCCACAGATGTCTACCGGGGCGCGAACTGGCACGAGCGGGAGACCTTCGAGATGTTCGGGGTGATCTTCGACGGCCACCCCGACCTCAAGCCGCTGCTGCTGCCGGACGGCTTCGAGGGGCATCCGCTGCGCAAGGACTTCGTGCTCGCCGCCCGTGTCGCCAAGGCCTGGCCGGGGGCGAAGGAACCCGGCGAGGGCCGCGAGGGCGCCCCGAGCCGCCGCAAGACCCTCCCACCCGGCGTCCCCGACGGCTGGGGCACGACGTGACGGAACTCACGGTCGCCGCGGTCAAGCTGCTGCTGGTCGTAGGCGCCTTCCTGGTCCTGCCGCTGCTGGTCGGCCAGGCCGAGCACAAGGTGATGGCGCACATGCAGTCGAGGCTCGGCCCGATGTACGCCGGGGGCTTCCACGGCTGGGCCCAGCTGATCGCCGACGGGGTGAAGTTCGCCCAGAAGGAGGACGTCATCCCGGCGGCGGCCGACCGCCGCATCTTCCAGCTCGCACCCGGCATCGCACTCGTGCCGTACCTGGTGGTGCTCATCGTGATCCCGGTCGGCCCGGGCGACGAGGTCGGCGTGAACCTCGGCGTCGGCCTGTTCTTCGCCCTCGCCGTGACGGGCATCGGGGTGCTCGGCGCGATCATGGCGGGCTGGGCGAGCGCCAACAAGTACTCGCTGCTCGGCGGGATGCGGGTGGCCGCGCAGCTGATGTCGTACGAGCTGCCGATGGTGTTCGCGGCCTCGTCGGTGGCGATGGCGGCCGGGACCCTGTCGCTCACCGGCATCGTCGGCCAGTGGCAGTGGTGGTGGCTGCCCTGGCAGGCGATCGGCGGGATCGTCTTCTTCACCGCCGGGCTCGCCGAGCTGCGCAGGCCGCCCTTCGACATGCCGGTGGCGGACTCGGAGATCATCTTCGGCCCCTACACCGAGTACGGCGGGCTGCGGTTCGCATTCTTCCTGCTCGCCGAGTACGCCGGGATCGTGGTGCTCAGCGCTCTGACGACCGTGCTGTTCCTCGGCGGCTGGAAGGGCCCGTTCCTGGACGGTTTCTGGTGGACCCTGATCAAGATCTTCGCGCTGGCGTTCGTGGTGATCTGGCTGCGGGTCAGCTACCCCAGGCTCCGCGAGGACCAGTTGCAGAAGCTCGCCTGGGCCTGGCTGGTCCCGCTGGCCCTCGTCCAGCTGGCCCTCACCGGCGTCGTCAGGGTCCTGATCGCCACGTGACCGAGGGCTACCGGATGGCTTCGCACGTGTGGCTATCTGATGAAGATCGTGTACTCGGCGATCCGCGAAACCAGGTCGGGGGACAGGTCGGCGTCGACACCCAGCTCCTCGACCGACACGAAGGTGCCCTGCTCGGTACGGATCCGGACGATCTTCTCGGCCAGCTCGTCCTCGATGCCGGGCAGCAGCCGCAGGGTCGGCGCGGGCACATGGTTGACGTCGATCAGGCCCCCGTCGTCGTACCCCCTGGGCAGATCCGGGCGCCCGATCAGCAGCTCGGCGGCGAGCGCCGGGTCCTCGGCCAGCAGCCTGCGGGCCGCCTCGCGCAGCGACCGCCGGTACTGCGCGACCTCGATGGCGTGCTGGTTCATCCGGTCCCGCGGGGTCCGCCGCGGATACAGCTCGCGCCGTACGACCAGGGCGTGCACCGACGAGGTGACCCAGAGCGTCATGAACAGCACGATGGCGAGCGGCACCGGGAGCGCGGTGGTGAACACGGCCACATATCCGGCGCCGTAGCCCACCCCGGCCGCCGCGAACTTTGCCGAACGGTGCCGGTTGGCCGCGTACACGAACGAGAAGGGCGAGCCCATGCCGAGCGTGACGATCGGGACCGCGGACCACGCCACGCCCTGCGGATCGACCGCCGGCGGGCGCGGCGGCGGCAAAGCGGGCATCGGCCGCCAGCCCGACGGCACCGGGTAAGGCGGTCTCTGTGGAGGTTGCTGCCACGCCATACCAGGATGGTAAGCCCGAGATCGGCCGTCAGGCCCGAAAGTTCCGCTCGCATCCATACTGGTAAAGACGGGGGCCGGGCCGGACCGGTTCCCCTGGGGGTGGCGTTAGGGAATCATGGACGCCGTGGCACTACCGGGCAGTGGACTGGCAAAGGGGCTCGCGGTCACGCTCCGCACGATGACGCGCCGCTCCATCACGCGTCAGTATCCCGACGTCCAACCCGACCTGCCGCCGCGCAGCCGGGGCGTCATCGCGCTGTTCGAGGAGAACTGCACGGTCTGCATGCTCTGCGCCCGCGAGTGCCCCGACTGGTGCATCTACATCGACTCGCACAAGGAGACCCTGCCCGCCGAGGGCACCGCACGGGCACGCGCCCACAACGTGCTCGACCGGTTCGCGATCGATTTCTCGCTCTGCATGTACTGCGGGATCTGTATCGAGGTCTGCCCGTTCGACGCGCTGTTCTGGTCGCCGGAGTTCGAGTACGCCGAGTACGACATCAACGAGCTCACCCACGAGAAGGACCGGCTCCGCGAGTGGATGTGGACCGTCCCGCCACCGCCCGCCGACGACCCGGCCGCCGAGCTCCCCAAGGAGGCCAGGTGACCACTCTGGACGTGGTGTTCGTGCTGCTCGGCGTGGTCGCGGTCGGCGCCGCCGTGCTCGTGGTGACCACCCGGCAGCTCGTGCACGCGGCCCTGTGGCTGGTCGTGTCGTTCGGCGCGCTGGCCGGCGGGTACCTGATGCTGACCGCCGAGTTCGTCGCATGGGTACAGGTGCTGATCTACGTCGGCGCGGTCGTCGTGCTGCTGCTGTTCGGCATCATGCTGACCCGCGCCCCGATCGGCCGGTCCGCCGATCTCGACTCGGGCAACCGGTGGGCCGCGCTCGCGGTCGCCCTGGCCACCGCCGGGGTGCTCGTCACCGTGCTGGTGCGCGGCTTCCGGACGGCGTACGCGCCGCTGGACGTGGCCGGGCAGGGGGCGGCGAAACCGCTCGGCGAGAGCGTCTTCCGGATCTGGGTGCTGCCCTTCGAGGTCCTGTCCGTGCTGCTGCTCGCCGCCCTCGTCGGTGCCATCGTGCTGTCCCGCAGGGAGATCTGATGCATCTGGTCTACCCGGTCGTGGTCGCCGCGCTGCTGTTCTCGGCCGGCGTGTACGGGGTGCTGGCGCGGCGCAACGCCATTCTGGTGCTGATGTCGGCCGAACTGATGCTCAACGCGGTCAACCTCAATCTGGTCGCCTTCGACGTCTGGCTGCGCGATCGGCTGCACGGCGGGCAGGTGCTGACCCTGTTCACCATCGTCATCGCCGCCGCCGAGGTCGGCCTGGGCCTGGCCATCGTCCTGCTGGTCTTCCGCAACAGGGAGACGATCGACATCGATTCATTGCAGACCCTCCAAGAGTCCAGGGAGGGCGAGTGATCGGGTTCGCCGCCCTCGTGGTGCTGCTGCCGTTCGCGGCGGCGCTCGCCGGGATGCTGCTCGGGCGGCGGCTGCGACCGGCGCTGGTCGCCGTAGTCCCGATGGGCCTGGCCACCGTGGTCAGTGCGGGGATCGCGGTCACCCAGTGGGCGCAGCCTGGTGTACGGGCCGGGACGCTCACGATGGTGCACACTGCAGCAGTGCCCATCGGGGTCTCCCTCGAAGTGAACGGGCTCGCCGCCGATGTCGCGCTGATGGTCTGCTGCGTCGCGCTGGCCGTGCAGGTCTACTCGGTGGCGTACGTGCACGAGCGCTACAGCTCGTACGCCGCGTTCGTGTCGCTTTTCACCGCCGCGATGCTGCTCGTGGTCTACGCCGGGGACCTCCTCGTGCTCTACGTCGGCTGGGAGGTCATGGGCGTCTGCTCGTACTTCCTGATCGGCCACCACTGGGAGGACCGCGCGAACTCCCGGGCCGCCGTCAAGGCGTTCCTGGTGACCAGGATCGGCGACGTCGGGTTCCTGTTCGGCATCTTCGTCCTCGGCCTGGGCGCGCACACCTTCTCGATCGACGGCGTGCTGGCGGCGCCGCTGTCGCACACCACGATGGTGACCGGCACGCTGCTGCTGCTCGCCGGGGTCGCGGGCAAGAGCGCCCAGTTCCCGCTGCACACCTGGCTGCCCGACGCGATGGCCGGTCCCACGCCGATCAGCGCGCTGATCCACGCGGCCACCATGGTCGCGGCCGGGATCTACGTGGTGGCCCGGCTCTACCCGGTCTTCCCGGCGGCCTCGCTGGCGGTGCTCGGCATCATGGCCGCGATCTCGATGCTCGGGGCCGCACTGGCCGCGCTCGCGCAGGATGACCTCAAACGGGTGCTCGCGTACTCCACGATCAGCCAGCTCGGGTTCATGGCGGCGGGCCTGGCGGTCGGGTCCCGCGACGCGGCCGTCTTCCACCTGCTCACGCACGGCGCGTTCAAGGCGGTGCTGTTCCTGGGCGCGGGCTGCGTGATCGGCGTGACCGGGTCGAACCTGCTGCGCGACATGGGCGGGCTGCGGCTGATGCCCTTCACGTTCTGGTCGATGACCATCGGGTACGCGGCGCTGGCCGGTCTGCCGCCGGCCAGCGGCTTCTTCTCCAAGGACGCCATCATCGAGGCCGCCCAGAGCTCCGTCTTCAGTACGCCCATGCCGCGGACCGCCTCATCGTTGGGTGGCGCCCTTCCGGGCTGGTGCGCGTGGATCATCTATTTGACGCTACTGGTCACGGTCCTGCTGACCGGGGCGTACGCGATGCGGGCCTGGCTGCTGACCTTCTTCGGCGAACCGCGCGGCACGTACGAGATCCGCGAGGCCGGGCCGCTGATGCGCTGGCCGCTGGCGGCGCTGGCGGCCCCGGCGCTGCTGCTCGGCTGGTACGCGGTCTTCTCCGGTGAGCTCCGCCCGCACTTCGGCTCCGCCGCCCTGGCGCTGCTGCTGGCCCTCGCGGGGGCCGGGGTGGTGTTCCTGATCTGGAACCAGGACCCGGCACTCGACCCGGCCCGGCGGCTGCCCGCCCCCCTCGCCCGGGCCTTCCAGCGGGCCTTCTACCTGGACGAGGTCTACACGGTGGCGATCGTACGGCCAGCAGTGGCGTTGGCGATGTTCGTCGCGATCGCCGACCACAAGGTCATCGACGCCGGTGTCGAGGGCACCGCCACCGGCGCGCGCGGGCTCGCCGGGGTGCTGCGGCGGGCGCAGAACGGCAACCCGCAGACCTACCTGACCGGCCTCCTCGCCGGTGTCGCCCTCATCGCCCTCGCGGTGGTGATCCTCACATGATCTCGATCGTCCTTCTGGTGGTCCCGCTGGCCGGGGCGCTGCTGCTGTTCGTCCCCGGCGTCGACCGGCGCTGGTACGGGGTCGGTGTCTCCGGGGTGACCCTGGCCGTCGCACTCGGCGCCGCCGCCGGATTCGGCTACGGGCACCCCGGCCGGATGCAGTACGGCGTGAACGCCGCATGGGCTCCCGCGATCGGGCTCCGTTTCCACCTGGGCATCGACGGGATCTCGCTGCCGCTGGTCGTCCTGACGGCGCTGCTGACGTTCCTGTGCTTCGTCTACTCGCTGCGGTATCCGCCGTCCGGCAGGCTGTTCACCGCGCTGCTCCTGGTCCTCGAGGTCGGGCTCCTCGGCACGTTCCTCGCCCTCGACCTGGTGCTGTTCTTCGTGTTCTTCGAGGTCGTCCTGATCCCGATGTACGCGATCATCGCCCTCTGGGGCGGCCCGGGGCGGCGGCGCGCGGCGTACAAGTTCATCCTCTACACGCTGCTCGGCTCCGGGTTCCTGCTGGTCGGCATCCTGCTGATCGGTGTCAACGCCGGAACCCTCGACATGGTCGCGCTCGCCCAGCGGCACGGCGCCGGCCTGTCGCACGGCGTGCAGGTCACCGCGTTCCTGCTGGTCGGGCTCGGCCTCGCGGTGAAGGCGCCGATGTGGCCGCTGCACACCTGGCTGCCCGACGCGCACACCGAGGCGCCCACCGTCGGCTCGGTGCTGCTCGCCGGGGTGCTGCTGAAGATGGGCACCTACGGGTTCATCCGGATCGCCGTGCCGATGGCCCCCGCCGGCGCGTCGGTCTGGGCGCCCTGGCTGGGCCTGCTGGCCGCCATCGGGATCGTGTACGGGGCGCTCGCCTGCCTGGCACAGAACGACCTCAAGCGCATGATCGCCTACTCGTCCGTGGGGCACATGGGGTTCGTGCTGCTCGGCATCGCCACCCTCACCCCGGTCGGGCTCAACGCGGCCCTGTTCGGCAACATCGCACACGGCCTGATCACCGGCCTGCTGTTCTTCCTGGCCGGCTCGGTCAAGGAACGCTACGGGACCGGGGAACTCTCCGGGATCGGCGGCGGGATGCTCTCCAAGGCCCCCCGGCTCGGTGCGATCCTCACCTTCGCGTGCGTCGCCAGCCTCGGGCTGCCCGGCCTGGCGGGGTTCTGGGGGGAGATGCTGGCCCTCCTCGGCTCCTACCAGCCGGCGCCGGGGCTGCCGCGCGCGACCTTCCTGACGTTCATGGCCCTTGGCGGGCTCGGCGCCGTGCTCACCGCCGCGTATTTCCTGCGGCTGCTGTCGGCCATCACGCACGGGCCGAGCATCAGGAAGGCGCCGGTGGCCGCGCTGAACCGTTACGAGTACCTGGCCTGGGTGCCGCTGATCGCGCTGACCCTCGCCGTCGGGCTCTGGCCCAAGGCGCTGCTCGACCTGACGACCGCGCCCGTACAACTGCTGCTCGGGGGTGGCCGGTGATCCAGGGGATCGACTACGCCGCGGTCGCGCCGGTGCTGCTCGTCGCAGTGGCGGCGGTGCTCGTCTTGATGTTGGACGCCTTCGGGACGCCCCGCGCTGTGCTCGGATGGGTGTCGTCTGGGGCTCTGGCGCTCGGGCTGGCGTCGGTGATCGCGCTCGCGTCCGGGGACCGGCGGGCCACGTTCTGCCTGCCCTCCGGGCTCCGCGGCTCGGGTCCGCCGTCCTGCTCCTACGTCGCGGACCACTTCACGCTGCTCTTCCAGGGCCTGGTGCTCGCCGCCGCGGTGGTGGTGGTCCTGCTGTCCGTCGGCGAGATCACCCGTTCGGCGCTGCCCGCCGGGGAGTACCACTTCCTGCTGCTCTCGGCCACGGCCGGGGCGATCACCCTGGTGGCCGCCCGCGATCTCATCACCCTGGTCGTCGCGCTGGAGACGCTGTCGCTGCCGGTGTTCGCGCTGGTCGCGCTCCGCCGTTACGACGGCGTCGCCAGCGAGGCGTCCCTCAAGCTCTTCCTGGTCTCGGTGATCTCGACGGCGGTCATGCTCTTCGGGATCAGTCTGGTGTACGGCGCGACCGGCGCCATGCACCTGGACCGGATCGCGCTCGCGCACGTCCCCGCCGGGCTGCAGCCGGTCGCCTCGGTCGGGGTCGTCCTGGTCATCGCCGGTTTCGCGTTCAAGGTCGCCGTGGTGCCGTTCCACTTCTGGGCGCCCGACGTCTACCAGGGTTCCCCGCTGCCGGTGGCGGCGTTCCTTTCGGTGATCTCCAAGGCCGCCGGGTTCGCCGGTCTGGCCATCACGCTCGCGCTCGGCTTCCCCGCCTACGGGCACGTGTGGGGGCCCCTGGTCGGGGTGCTGGCGGCGCTCACCATGACGCTGGGGAACCTGGTCGCGCTGCGCCAGCGGCACCCCGTCCGGCTGCTCGCCTGGTCGTCGGTGGCACAGTCCGGGTACATGCTGGCGCCGCTCGCGGTCGGCTCGCACCACCTGCCCCAGGCGGTCGCCGCGACCGTCGCCTACGTGGCGCTGTACGCGGTGATGAACCTCGGCGCGTTCGCCGTGGTCACCGCCTTCGGCCGCCGCCTGCGGCGCGGTACGGCGTCGTACCCCTCGCTCGACGAGCTTGCGGACTACCGGGGACTTGCCAGGCGCAGCCCGCTGATGGCGGCGGCGCTGGCGTTCTTCCTGATCTGCCTGGCCGGGCTGCCACCCGGCATCATGGGGCTCTTCGCCAAGATCGTGGTCTTCCGCGCCGCCATCGGCGGCGGGGTCACCTGGCTGGCCGTGGTGATGGCCCTCAACACGGTCATCGGCCTGTACTACTACCTCGCCTGGGCCGTCAGGCTCTTCGCCGCACCCGAAGCCGAGCCGTACGACCTGCGCACCGGACCGGCCGTCGGACTCGCCATCGGGGTGGCCGCCGCCGGTGCGGTGGTCCTCTCGGTGGCCCCCCAGATCGTCCTGCAGACGGTGTCGATCGTCACCTGACCGGGAACGTTCGCCGAGGTCACGCCGTTGCTTTCAGTGAGCGACCTTGGGGGAGGTGCGTTGAACGGCGTCAGGGCGGCTGCACTGATCGGCGGGCTCTCCGCGCTCATGCTGGCCGTGGGCTGGGCACTCGGCGGCCGCGACGGGCTCACCCTCATGCTGATCATCGCCTTGCTGACCAACGGCATCGCGTACTTCTTCAGTGACCGCATCGCGCTCGGCTCCATGCGGGCCCACCCGGTGAGCGAGGTCGAGGCCCCCGCCCTCTACCGGATCGTCCGGGAGCTGGCCACCTCCGCCCGGCAGCCCATGCCACGGCTGTACGTCTCGGAGACCATGCAGCCCAACGCCTTCGCGACCGGGCGGAACCGGCGCAACGCAGCCGTCTGCTGCACCCGCGGCATTCTCCAGCTGCTCGACGAACCCGAACTACGGGCCGTACTCGGACATGAGCTCTCGCACGTCTACAACCGGGACATCCTGATCTCCTCGGTGGCCGCCGCGCTCGCGACCGTCATCACCTACCTGTCGCACCTGGCGATCTTCCTGCCGATCGGACGCTCGCGCGACGACGACGGCCCGGGCATTCTCGGCGCGCTGCTCATGGTGATCCTCGGCCCGCTCGCGGCCGCGGTGATCCAGATGGCCATCAGCCGCACCAGGGAGTTCCAGGCCGACAGGTCCGGCGCCCTGCTCACCGGCGACCCTCTCGCGCTGGCCAGTGCGCTCCGCAAGATCGAATCCGGGGTGCAGGCCATGCCGCTGCCACCGGACAGCCAGATCGCCGCCACCAGCCCCCTGATGATCGCCAGCCCGTTCCGCGGCGAGGGCGTGGTGAGGCTCTTCTCCACCCACCCGCCCACCGCCGACCGGATCGCCCGCCTTGAACGGATGGCCGGAGTACGCGACTGAGGCGCCTTCGCCGATCGCCACGGTCACCCCGCCCGGCGGGTTCAGATATTAGGGTTCGTTCCATGAATGATCGTGAACGCCGCAACCTTGAGATCATCAAGGAGTTCCGGGCGAACGCGGGGGTGGTCGGCGGGATGTTCGAGGGGACGCCGCTGCTGCTGCTGACCACCACAGGGGCGAAGTCCGGGATCGCCAGGACCACTCCGCTGGCCTACCTGCGCGACGGTGACCGGGTAGTGGTGTTCGCCGCCAATGGCGGCCGGGCGACCCACCCAGGCTGGTACTACAACCTGCTCGCCGGCGCCTGGGTGACCGTAGAGATCGGCTCTGAGTCGTACCCGGCGACCGCAGTCGCGCTGACCGGAGCCGAGCGGGCCAGGGTCTGGGACCTGCAGGTGGCGGCTAACCCCAGCATCGCGGACTTCGCCGCCACCACCGACCGGGAGATCCCCGTCGTCGCCCTGACCCGCTGAACTTCCGGCCCCCCGGATACGTCATAGAGGAGGTGGCTGCAGATTCGGATACATCGGCAGCGATACGATCTCCGACGCCACTTTTTCCGAGACGGGGAAATCACCTTGCCGGTAGTTCAAATAGTCGTAGGCTTTTTGCATATGCAGCGGAATCGGGTAATGGATTCCCGTGGCAATGCCCGCTTC
>JAOPYM010000219.1 GCA_025964615.1 Actinomycetes bacterium | reverse complement strand
CCACCACCGCCACCCCCACCAGTCCCGACACCCCCGCCACCACCGCCACCCCCACCAGTCCCGACACCCCCGTCACCACCGCCACCACTGACAGTCCCACCAGTCCCACCAGTCCCGGAACCGCCTCGTAGACCCACGCTCGCAGTCGCGCCTGTCGCTGATTACAACCCGACCGCCCCGCCAGTCCCGCCACCCCCGAGACCACTACCCTTGCCAGCAACCTCTCAGATACCAGCCCGTAGCAAAGAGGCTCGTGATGCATCGGCGCACTTATGCAACGCAGGATGACTTAGATCTGGCCAGCGTGCGGACATGATCACGAATACTTTTTTCCTGACGTAAGAAATTCGTGCTATGCGCACGAAAAGTCTTCGTGATCATGGTGCCGCCGAGCCCTCTGGTTAGGGCTGAGCGCCGGCGTTTAGCCAAGTCGCGAAGGTGTCTACCTTGTCGGCGGGCCAGGCGCCGTCGCAGGGCATCGAGCCGTCTTGCAGGCGGGCGAGGATGGCTTGGCCGTGGGCGGCGACGTCGGCTGCCGACCAGAGATCGAAGGCCCTGCTCATCGAGGTGCGGTCCTTTTCGCGGAACAGCGGCTTGATATCGCGCTCGAAGCTCAAGGCAGGTGCAGACACGGGCGTGACTCCTGTCGTCGTGGAACGTTCCTGTGATTCCTGTCTGGAGTTGCTACGTCCCAAGCGTGACTGATGTTGCGCTGTCTGTCACCAGTCATCCCTCAGTCAGGCGGCACTGAAGTCGCGTGCATTTCCGGACATCGTGCTCAAGTACGCGATTTGGCGCGGATTCCCGCCGTGGAGCAATAAGCAGTCGGTGGACCTGACCGCCACGCTGAGACAGCACATCGGCGCCCCGGTGATGGGCGGCGACGGTTCCAGGGCCGGCCCGCCGGTAACCGGAGGCAACTACACTGTGCCGTTACACGGGATGTACCTGGTGGAAGGCGGTTGGTGTGTCTGGGCCTGGTGGGTTTGACACCGTGCTGGTGGTCGACTTTGGGGCGCAGTATGCCCAGCTGATCGCCCGCCGGGTGCGTGAGTGCCACGTCTACTCGGAGATCGTGCCGTCGACCATGCCGGTCAGCGAGATGCTGGCCAAGCAGCCGAAGGCGATCATCTTGTCCGGCGGCCCGTCCTCGGTGTACGCCCCGGGTGCGCCCAATGCGCCGGAGGGCCTGTTCGACGCGGGGGTGCCGATCTTCGGCATCTGCTACGGGCACCAGGTGCTGGTCAAGGAGCTTGGCGGCACCGTCGAGCCGACCGGCGCGGCCGAGTACGGCGGTACGCCGCTGCAGATCCAGGGGGCGGGCGGGCGGCTGCTTGGCGGGCTCGGTTCCGAGCTCAGCGTCTGGATGTCGCACGGGGACACCTCGACCATCGCCCCGCCCGGCTTCGCGGTGACCGCGCGGACGGCGACCACGCCGGCCGCGGCGGTGGAGAACCCCGAACGCGGTTTCTACGGGGTGCAGTTCCACCCCGAGGTGATGCACACCGAGTACGGGACGCAGATCCTCCGCCGGTTCCTCGACGCGGCCGGGTGCCGGCCCACCTGGACCATGCTGAACATCGTCGGGGAAGAGACCGACCGGATCAGGGAGCAGATCGGCGGCGGCCGCGCGATCTGCGGGCTGTCCGGCGGGGTCGACTCCGCGGTCGCCGCGGCGCTCGTCCAGCGGGCCATCGGGGAGCGGCTGACCTGCGTCTTCGTCGACCACGGGCTGCTCCGCAAGGGCGAGGCGGAGCAGGTCGAGCAGGACTTCGTGGCCGCCACCGGCGTCCGGCTGCACGTGGTGGACGCCGCCGCGGAGTTCCTCAGCGCGCTCGCCGGGGTCACCGACCCGGAGGCCAAGCGGAAGATCATCGGCCGCGAGTTCATCCGCGCCTTCGAGCGCGCCGCCCGGGACATCACCCAGGAGGCGGGGGCGCACGGGGAGTCGACCGAGTTCCTCGTCCAGGGCACGCTCTACCCGGACGTGGTCGAGTCGGGCGGCGGCACCGGGACCGCGAACATCAAATCGCATCACAACGTGGGCGGGCTCCCCGACGACCTGAAGTTCCGGCTCGTCGAGCCGCTGCGCTGGCTGTTCAAGGACGAGGTGCGCCGGGTCGGCGAGGAGCTCGGCCTGCCGGCCGACATCGTCTGGCGGCAGCCGTTCCCCGGCCCCGGCCTCGGCATCAGGATCATCGGCGAGGTCACCGCGGAGCGGCTGGCGATCCTGCGCGAGGCGGACGCGATCGCCCGGGCCGAGATGACCGCCGCCGGCCTCGACAAATCCGTCTGGCAGTGCCCGGTGGTGCTGCTGGCCGACGTCCGCTCGGTGGGCGTGCAGGGCGACGGCCGCACCTACGGTCACCCGGTGGTGCTCCGCCCGGTGACCAGCGAGGACGCGATGACCGCGGACTGGGCGCGGCTGCCCTATGACCTGCTCGCGCGGATCTCGACCCGGATAACCAACGAGGTCCGCGAGGTGAACCGGGTGACGCTCGACATCACCAGCAAGCCACCCGGCACCATCGAGTGGGAGTAACCGGCTCGTCGGTGCCGACTTCCAGCGAGCCAAGTGCGCCTTTGGGCCGGCAAGAGCGAACCCAAATGCGCACTTGGCACGCTGCGCCGCGGGTCTGGGGCGGCTGGCACGCTGCGCCGCGGGTCTGGGGCAGCTGGCGCGCTAGCGCTGGGGGCTCGGGTGGCCTGGAAGGCGACGTCCAACGGGCCGGTTAGCTCGGAGCACGCGTGCGTTCGGGCCGGAGATTTTGATCTTGCTACCGGAGGCTCGACGGGCGCAACAGCGCCTCGGCCAGTGTGAACACGGTGTCCTCGAGGGACGCGATACGGGCCATGATGTCGCCGCTGGCGGCATCGACCGCCTTGGCCACCGTCTCCTCCAGGCTCACCGACTGCCCCTGGACGGCCGCCTCGATCGCCCGCACCCGGTCGTACTGATCGTCGAGCCGCTCATCGAGCCGCTCCAGCCGCGCGGTCAGCTTGCTGTCGAGCGCGCCAAGGCTGGCGGCCAGGCCGTCAAGCGTGCTCGCGATCGCGGTGGCGCCGTCGAGGGCGTCAAGCCGCTGGCGTATGTCCTGCAGCGCGGCGGCCGTGGACCGCTCCTCCATAATGTGGTCATGCACCGTTCGCGCCAGCAGTTCGCGCATCCGGTCGGTGGCTACATGCTGACCGTTGTAGCCGGGGGGGCCGGACTGGCTGGCACGCAACAGCAAGTGGTTGTTGCCCGACTGGTCCATCGTGCTCCTTCAAGCAAGCGCTCCTGAGAGTGGAGTGGTGATCACTTTAATCGCTCTACGTGGTCGCTCGTGTGCAAGCAGCTAAAACTCTCGGTCAGCGAGAGGTGCCAGCCGCAGCCCGGCAGGGCGTGTTGACTGCGGTCAACGGCGGCGGCTAGTGTTCGGGATTAGCACTCGCTCGTGTAGAGTGCTAATGCGACGAGGCAGGTCTGACCCCCGCGACGGCAGGCTGACCCTGGTCGCCTCGCAGTCATCAAACTTTCCATTACCGTTCCGGAGGGGGAGGTCAGATCGTGACGACCGCCACCAAAGTTGTCATCAGGCCGCTCGAAGACCGCATTGTGGTCAAGCCGCTCGAGGCTGAGCAGGTTACCGCGTCTGGGCTTGTCATCCCGGACACCGCGAAGGAGAAGCCCCAGGAGGGCAAGGTCCTCGCGGTTGGTCCGGGTCGTTTCGACGACAAGGGCACGCGCGTACCGGTCGACGTCAAGGTCGACGACGTGGTGCTGTACAGCAAGTACGGCGGCACCGAAGTGAAGTACTCGGGCGAGGAGTACCTGGTGCTCTCGGCCCGCGACGTGCTCGCGATTATCGAGAAGTAGTCACACCGCCCGTGCGTGCTTCCGGGCGGCCCACCTCGTGGGGCGCCCGGAAGGCCGCCGGCGGCAACCAGGTCCAATACCGCACCTGATCCAACCGTAGGTTGAGGTAAGTCAATGCCCAAGATCATGGAGTTCGACGAGGACGCCCGCCGCAGCCTTGAGCGCGGCGTGGACAAGCTCGCCGACACCGTAAAGGTGACGCTCGGCCCGCGCGGCCGCAATGTCGTCATCGACAAGAAGTGGGGCGCTCCCACGATCACCAACGACGGCGTGACCGTCGCCAAGGAGATCGAGCTGGAGAACCCGTACGAGAACCTTGGCGCCCAGCTCGCCAAGGAAGTCGCCACCAAGACGAACGATGTCGCCGGTGACGGCACCACCACCGCGACCGTGCTCGCGCAGGCGATGGTCCACCTCGGGCTGCGCTCGGTCGCGGCCGGCGCCAACCCGATGGACCTCAAGCGCGGCATCGACCTCGCCGCCGCCGAGGTATCCGAGCGGCTGCTCAAGTCCGCCCGCGAGGTGGAGGAGCAGACCGAGATCGCGCACGTCGCGACGATTTCCGCGCAGGACCCGAAGATCGGCGAGCTCATCGCCGAGGCCTTCGCCAAGGTCGGCAAGGACGGTGTGGTCACCGTCGAGGAGTCGCCGACGATGGGCATCGAGCTGGAGTTCACTGAGGGCCTCCAGTTCGACAAGGGCTACGTCTCGCAGTACTTCGTCACCGACCAGGAGCGTCTTGAGGCGGTGCTCGAGGACGCTTACGTTCTCGTCCACCAGAACAAGATCTCCTCGATGGCGGACTTCCTGCCGCTGCTCGAGCAGGTCGCGCAGACCAAGAAGCCGCTGCTCGTGATCGCTGAGGACGTGGAGGGCGAGGCTCTCGCCACCATCGTCGTCAACAAGATCCGCGGGCTGCTCAACATCGTGGCCGTGAAGGCCCCGGGCTTCGGCGACCGCCGCAAGGCCATGCTGGGCGACATCGCCACGCTGACCGGCGCGACCCTGGTCACCGAGGACCTCGGCATCAAGCTGGAGTCCGTCGGCCTCGACGCGCTGGGCACCGCCCGGCGCATCGTGGTGACCAAGGACACCACCACGATCGTGGACGGCGGCGGCGACCAGACCGCGATCCAGGAGCGGATCCGTACGATCCAGACCGAGATCGAGGCCACGGACTCCGACTGGGACCGCGAGAAGCTGCAGGAGCGGCTGGCCAAGCTCTCCGGCGGCGTCTGCGTGCTCCGGGCCGGCGCGGCCACCGAGGTCGAGCTCAAGGAGAAGAAGCACCGCCTTGAGGACGCGATCTCGGCGACCCGTGCCGCGATCGAAGAGGGCATCGTGGTCGGCGGCGGCGCGGCACTCGTGCACGTCGCGTCCGGCCTTGACGACCTCGGCAAGACCGGGGACGTGGCGACCGGCGTGTCTGTCGTCAAGAAGGCGCTGTCCGAGCCGGCCCGCTGGATCGCGCTGAACGCGGGCCAGGAGGGCTCGGTCGTGGTGGCGAAGATCGCCGGACTGCCCGCCGGGCACGGCTACAACGCCGCCACCGGCGAGTACGGCGACCTG
>JAOPYM010000206.1 GCA_025964615.1 Actinomycetes bacterium | reverse complement strand
CCTGATGGACCCGGACCACGAGCACTTCCTCGTAGTGGGACCGGTTGAAGATGCCGATCCGGCCCCGCCCGGGCAGGGCGCGCTGGTACCGCCAGAGGAAGTCGTGGTCCAGCTCCTCGGCGGAGGGTTGTTTGAAGGCGCGAACCTCCACTGCCTGCGGGTTGACACCGCTCATCACGTGCTTGATGGTGCTGTCCTTGCCGGACGCGTCGAGTCCTTGCAGAACCAGGAGCACGCCGTGCGTGTCCTGGGCGGCGAGCCGGTCCTGGTACTCGGCAAGGAGATCCACGCCGTCGGCGAGCAGGTCGGCGGCCTGCTGACGGATCACCTGGCCGGTGTAGCCCGGATCGTGATCACGGCTCAGCCTGACGGTGCTGCCAGGAGGCACCATGAGCGGTTCGATGAGATCGGTCATGAAACGAAGACGCTTGTCCATTCACCTACGATGCCGTATCGGCGGCTGCGTGACACCCGGGGACTACCCGAACGAAGGATGCGCGCGCACCGACCGCCGGGGAAGCTAGGAAGCTGGCGAGCAGTGGCTGCTCGGACCGCGCATTCGCGCAGGCCAGGCTGAGTAGTCCCCACGGGAAGGAGTATCGATGAGCGGAAGGCCGACAGCGGCGGCCGCGGGCAAGATAGACGTCGGCGGCGACCTCACGGTGAACCGGCTCGGGTTTGGCGCCATGCGGATCACGGGCCCGGGGATCTGGGGGGATCCGCCTGACCGAGACCGCGCCAGGGCGGCGCTGCGGCGGGCCGTGGAGCTCGACGTCACCTTTATCGACACCGCCGACTCCTACGGGCCGGAGGTCAGCGAGCGGCTGATTGCGGAGACGCTGCACCCGTATCCCGACGAACTGGTGATCGCGACGAAGGGCGGCCTGGTGCGGCCGGGGCCGGGGCTGTGGGAGCCGGACGGCCGCCCGGAGCACCTGCGCCAGGCTTGCGAGGGTAGCCTGGCCCGGCTGCGCTTGGACCGGATCGACCTGTACCAGTTCCACCGGCCGGACCCGAAGGTGCCCGTCGCGGAGTCGATCGGCGCGCTTGCCGAGCTGAAGGACGAGGGCAAGATCCGTCACATCGGGGTATCGAATTTCTCCGAGGATCAGCTGCGTGAGGCGGAGCGGGTGTCCCCGGTCGTGTCGGTGCAGAACCGCTACAACGTCACCGACCGGACCTCCGAGGCGATGGTGGACCTGTGCGAGCAGGAGATGCTGGTGTTCCTGCCGTGGGCGCCGATCGTCGAGGCCGACGCCAGCCAGCCCATCCTCGACGCTGCCAGGCGCCACGGGGTGAGCCCGCGTCAGGTGGCGCTGGCTTGGCTGCTCGCGAGGTCGCCGCAGATCCTGCCGATTCCAGGCTCCGGTTCGCCGGAGCATGTCGAGCAGAACGTCGCGGCCGCGATCATCGATCTGGAGCCGGCGGAAATTCGCGCAATCACCGGGGCCGCGTGATGTTCAGCCGCGGACCGGCAGCGGCCCGCCGGCCGTACCCAAGAACTACCTAGTTTGATGATGTGCCGTCCGCCGCCCCTGGCAAGCATGGGGATATGCGCAGGACGAGAGGACGGCGAGCATGACGGTAGCGACCGATCCGCACGTGAGCCTGGTTCGCGCGGTGACACCGCGGACGCCTGAGGGCTGCGAGGAGTGCCTGGCTCTCGGGTCCCCGTGGGTGCACCTGCGCCTGTGCCTGACCTGCGGGCACGTGGGCTGCTGCGATTCCTCGCCGCTACGGCACGCCCGCGGGCACGCCTTCGCGCACGGGCACCCGATCGTTCAGTCGTTCGAGCCGGGCGAGTCCTGGCGCTGGTGCTATGTCGACGAAGCCTACGTCTGACCCCTGCGACGATGTCGCTGAGACCCCCGATCTGCAGGGGGCGTATCCCCGGCTGAGCGACGCCCAGATCGCCGCACTCGCCAGCCAGGGCCAGCGCCGCGCTACAGACTCCGGGGAGATCCTGTTCCGTGAAGGTGACAGGAACTGCGACTTCTTTGTTGTCCTGGGCGGGAAAGTGGCTTCCATCGCGGGGCACGGGACGCGCGAGGAGCGTGTCATCAGCGTGCATGGTCACGGCCGGTTCCTTGGCGAGCTGAGCCTGCTGACTGGCGAGGGGTCGTTCTACACCGCCCTGACGCTGGACGCGGGTGCGGTGCTCGCGGTACCCGTTGCCCGGCTCAGGGAACTGTTTGCCCGCGATCCCGCGTTCGGCGACCTCATCCTGCGCGCCTACCTGCTGCGCCGCTCCATTCTGATCGGGCTTGGCGTCGGCCTGCGGGTCGTCGGCTCACGGTACTCACCGGATACCAGGCGGGTCCGGGACTTCGCGGCCAGGAACCGGATCCCGGTCCGGTGGCTGGACCTGGAGACCGACCCGGCCGCCGAGGCTATGCTTGCGCAGCTCGGCGTGCCACCCGACGACACTCCGGTCGTGATCGTCTACGGGCGGCTGCTCCGCAACCCCAGTAATTCCGAACTGGCCGCCGCGATCGGACTCCCGGCGCCGAGCACGGAGCAGGCCGGCTGCGACATGCTCGTGGTCGGGTCAGGGCCGGCGGGCCTGTCCGCCGCCGTGTACGCCGCCTCCGAAGGCATGCGAGTGACCGCCCTGGACGGCGTCGCCACCGGAGGCCAGGCCGGGACCTCATCGCGGATCGAGAACTACCTCGGATTCCCCTCTGGTATCTCCGGCGCCGAGCTCGCGGACCGGGCGGTGCTCCAGGCGGAGAAGTTCGGTGCCCGGTTCGCCGTGCCGGCCGAGGCCACCTCCATCGAGCCGCACGGCGGTAACTACCGTATTCACCTCGCGGACGGGACCTCGCTGACGAGCACGTTGGTGGTCATCGCCACCGGTGCCAGGTACCGTCGGCTCGACGTGCCGCGCCTGGACGATTTCGAGAAGGCGAGCGTCTACTACGCCGCATCGCAGGCCGAGGCGCTGATGTGCCACGGCGACCCAGTCGCGATCGTCGGCGGCGGCAACTCGGCGGGGCAGGCGGCGGTCTTCCTTTCCGCGCACGCCGCCAGCGTCACGCTCATAGTTCGCGAGCACGATCTGGGCGAGCACATGTCGCGCTACCTCATCGACCAGGTCACACAGCTCCCGAACGTGCATGTCATGGTGGACACCGAGGTGCGGGAGCTGCACGGCGGCCAGACGCTGGAAGCGATCACCGTCGCCGGCGGCCGTACCGGCACGCGGCCCGTCCTCGCGGCGCGCGCGCTCTTCGTCTTCATCGGGGTCGCACCGTGCACAGGCTGGCTGGGCTGCCTGGTTGACCTTGACGGCCACGGCTTCGTCCGGACCGGGGCCAGCGTGCTGCCCGGTCCGGACGGTTCCCTGGCCGGAACAGGGCCCTTGCCGCTGGAGACCAGCCGGCCCGGCGTCTTCGCCGTCGGCGATGTCCGCAGCGGCTCGGCCAAACGAGTCGCCGTGGCCGTGGGCGAGGGCGCGATGGCCATCCGGCTCGCCTTCGAAAGAACCCGGACGGCACAGGGACTGTGAGAGGGAGTCACGCATATGACCACGATTTCGCGGAGCTATCACTCTGCTCGCTGGCGTCGCGATGCCCGCGGTGTGAGGGGGCAACGGCCATGCCGGTGATGGGCTTCACCAAGTTCGAGCGCTTCTTCCGGGCCGCGGGCGGCGTCACCATCGACCGGGACGACGCCAAGCGCTACCTCGATTTCGTCAACGACGCGATCTACGACCTGCTGCTGATGGGGCAGGCGGCCGCGCGGGCCAACGTCCGCGACATCGTCGAGCCCTGGGACCTGCCGGTGACCAAGGGGCTGCAGGAGAGCATGCACACGTTCGACCGCATCGAAGAGGAAGTCGAGCTTGGGCCCATCCTTGAATCCCTCGCGGCTCGTCCACCGCTCGACTACGCGCTCAGCGAGGAGACGCAGGCCCGGCTGCCGCGGCTCTTCGGCGGCATCAGCGTGGCCCTGGCCAGGACCTTCAAGCTCCTTGACGCCGACAAGAAGGCCGTGCACAGCGAGGAATGGGAACGCGCGTTCAGCATCTTCCGGCTGCTGATCTGAACGTTTCGGTTCCGCTGTCTCAGGACTACCAGGATGGAGGATGTGCCCGCCTCCGCGGACGGGAAGCGTAGTCACTGAAGGTACCCGACAGTCACGTTCTCAGCCATTCTCAGTCACAGGAGGCCAGCCATGGCAATGCTCCCGGTCCGCCGCAGCGGAGGGCGGAACGTCACCATCGTCAACCCGTCCCGCGAGTTCGAGGACATCTACGACCGCATGGGCCA
Organism: Actinomycetes bacterium; assembly: GCA_025964615.1. Classification (GTDB taxonomy): domain Bacteria; phylum Actinomycetota; class Actinomycetes; order Streptosporangiales; family Streptosporangiaceae; genus RYN-227. The sequence continues at coordinate 8,366 of JAOPYM010000206.1, read as the reverse complement.
GCTGATGAACCTCGCCTTCGGCCTGCCCCCCGTCGGCGTGGCCGACGGGCCCTGGACCCCGCTCGCCGACCTGTCCGAGACCGACGACGCCTACGTGGTCGAGGTCGATGTGCCCGGAGTGCGCAAAGACCAGGTAGAGATCCAGCTTCAGGACCGGGAGCTGATCATCACCGGCGAGATCCCCGAGTCCGAGCATGGCCGCCGTCACCGCCGCTCCCGCCGCACCGGCGGGTTCGAGTTCCGCACGTACCTGCCTGGTGACGTCAACGCCGACGCGGTGAGCGCGCAGCTCACCGACGGGGTCCTCACGGTGACCATTCCGAAGTCAGAGGCAGCGAAGCCGCACCAGATTAAGGTCGCCGGCTGACCAACCCGATCCCGACGCCGCGGTGGCGAGAGCGCTGCGGGGCCGCAGCTCTAACAGGAGGTATCGATGGCAGTCGCAGTCGGCATCGACCTTGGCACCACCAACTCTGTGATCGCGGCAACGGTGGACGGCCAGCCAACCGTGATACCGAACGCCGAGGGGTCGCGGACGACTCCCTCGGTGGTGGCCTTTACGCCGCAAGGCGAGCGCCTGGTGGGGCAGATCGCCCGGCGGCAGGCGATTCTGAACCCTAAGGGGACAATCTACTCCGCGAAGCGGTTCATCGGGCGGCGCTACGACGAGGTCGCCAGCGAGGTGAACGCCGTGTCGTTCGACGTGGTCTCCGGGCCAGACGGTGCCGTGCGGTTCAAGATCGAGGGCAGGCTGTACGCGCCCGAGGAAATCTCCGCCCTCGTGCTCCGCAAGCTTGCCGAGGACGCGTCGAAATTCCTCGGCGAGCGGGTCACCGAGGCGGTCATCACGGTACCCGCCTACTTCAACGACGCGCAGCGCCAGGCGACCAAGGACGCCGGCAAGATCGCCGGCCTTGAAGTGCTGCGGATCATCAATGAGCCCACGGCGGCGGCGCTGGCGTACGGGCTGGACAAGCGGGTCAACGAGACCGTCCTCGTCTTCGACCTGGGCGGCGGGACCTTCGATGTCAGCGTCCTCACCATCGGCGAGGGCATCGTCGAGGTACGGGCCACCTCGGGCGACACCCACCTGGGCGGCGACGACTTCGACCGGCGGATCGTCGATCACTTGGCCGACGAGTTCCAGCGGGAGCAGGGCATCGACCTGCGCAGCGATCCGCAGGCCCTGCAACGGCTGTTCGAGGCCGCGGAGAAGGCCAAGACGGAGCTCTCGTCGGTCACCCAGGCACAGATCAGCCTGCCCTTCGTCACCGCGGACAGCACCGGCCCCAAGCACCTCAACACCACCCTGATGCGCGCCACCTTCGAGCAGATCACCAGTGATCTGATCGAGCGCTGCACCGGCCCTGTCGGGCAGGCGATGGCCGATGCCAAGCTGACCGCCGACGACATCGACGAGGTGATCCTGGTCGGCGGCTCCACCCGCATCCCGGCGGTGCAGAACCTGGTACGCCGGATGACCGGCGGCAAGGACCCGAACATGACGGTGAACCCCGACGAGGTCGTGGCCCTGGGCGCCGCAATCCAGGCCGCCGTCCTCAAGGGCGAGGTCAAGGACGTGCTGCTGCTCGACGTCACTCCGCTGTCGCTCGGCCTCGAGACGCTGGGCGGCGTGATGACCAAGGTCATCGAGCGGAATACCACGATCCCCACCCGCCGTACCGAGACCTTCAGCACCGCCGAGGACAACCAGGGCGCCGTGGACGTGGTCGTTCTGCAGGGCGAGCGGGAACGCGCGGCCGACAACCGGGTCCTCGGCCGCTTCCGGCTGGAGAACATCCGGCCCGCGCCGCGCGGCACACCGCAGATCGAGGTCACCTTCGACGTCGACGCCAACGGGATCCTCAACGTCTCGGCCCGCGACAAGGACACCAATGCCGAGCAGAAGATCACCATCAGCGAGAGCTCCAACCTGGACAAGTCCGAGGTGGAGCGCATGATCGCCGACGCCGAACAGAACCGCTCCGAGGACGCCAGGCTGCGCGGGCTGATCGACGCCCGCAACGAGCTGGACTCGGCCGCCTACCGGGTGGAGCGCAGGCTGGCCGAGCTCGGTGACTCGGTCGCCGTCCACGAGCGGGCGCGGGCGGAGATGCTCATGAACGACGCGCGTCAGGCGATCAAGGAGGAGGCGCCGCTGGACCGCATGCGGACCCTGACCTCCGAACTTCAGCAGGTCGCCCAGTCGCTCGGCACCTCTGCCGGGCCCCAGCCCGGTCCCAGTCCCAGTCCCGGTCCAGGTCCAGGTCCCGGAGCCGCCGGCTCCGGCGAGGACGTCATCGATGCCGAGTTCACCGAATGACCTCCGGACGGCCCGATCCCCAGCCCGATCCCCAGGCCGATCTCAATGAAGAGATCGAGGAGATGCGGGCTCGCATCGCCGAGCTGGAGGACCTCTGGCGGCGGGCCGTCGCGGAACAGGACAACCTGCGCAAACGGCACGCGCGTGAGCTGGCTCAGGCGCGGGCGGCCGAACGGGTCCGCGTCGCGGCGCTGCTGCTCCCCGTGATCGATGATCTGGAGCGCGCGCTGGCCCATGCGGGTGCCGACGCCGATGCCATCGTCGAGGGCGTGCGGTCGGTACGGAACCAGGCCGTACGCCTGCTCGCGGAACTCGGTTTCCCCCGGCGTGACGAGGTGGGGGTGCCCTTCGACCCGGCACGGCACGAGGCGGTCCGCACTGTAAGCGGATCCGGCCTTCCGCCGGGGACCGTGGCCGAGGTCGTCCAGCCGGGCTATGGCGACGAGGACCACCAGCTCCGGCCCGCACTCGTGGTGGTGGAGAAGGGCTGACTGATGGCCGACTACTACGAGATCCTCAGAGTGCCGAGGAACGCCGACCAGCAGGAGATCCAGCGGGCCTACCGCAAGCTCGCCCGCGAGTATCACCCGGACCTCAACAAGGACCCCGCGGCAGAGGAACGCTTCAAGGACATCTCCGAGGCCTATGCCGTGCTGTCCGACCCGGAGACCCGGCGTCGCTACGACGCCTTCGGACCGGACTTCCGGCAGGTCCCGCAGGACGTCGATCCGGAGGCGTGGGCGCGCCCCAGGGCCGCCCGCGGCCGTGCGCCAGGGCCCGGCCCGGCCGCTGACGAGATCAACTTCGAGGACCTGTTCGGCAGCGTCTTCGGCGGCACCGGTTTCCGCGGCGGGAGGGCGGAGCGTGGCCGGGGCGGTGGTTTCCGGGTGCCCGGCGCCGACCAGGAGACCGAGCTCGAACTGACCGTCGAGGAGGCGTACCACGGCGGCCACCGCAAGATCACCTTCGACGGCGGCCGCACCCTCAACGTGACCATCCCGGTCGGGGTGACGGACGGCCAGCGGATCCGGCTCGCCGGACAGGGCGGGCGCGGAGATCCGCCCGGTGACCTCTACCTCATCGCGCGGATCGCCCGCCACCCGCGCTACCGGGTGAGTGGCCGGGATCTGACCGCCGATCTTCCGCTGACCCCCTGGGAGGCCGCCCTCGGTACTTCCGTGGGCGTCGAGACGCCCGGTGGCGAAGCCAAGGTCAAGGTGCCGCCCGGCTCGTCCAGCGGACGTCGGCTGCGGCTGCGTGGCCGGGGACTGCCCAATCCCAAGGGCACCCCGGGCGACCTCTACGCGGAGGTACGGATCATGGTCCCGCCGCACCCCTCCGACCAGGAACGCAAACTCTTCGAGGAGCTCGCCGCGGTGTCCCAGTTCGACCCGAGGAGGAAACGGTGATGTATCCCCTGGCCCGGCCCGTACGCCTCGATCTGGATTCGTTCGCCCGCGCCTGCTCGGCCAGCCCGGAGCTGATACGCAGATTCGTCGGCCTCGGGCTTCTGGAAGCCGAGCGGGACGCCGCCGGGCGCCTGTGGTTCCGTACCGCCGAACTCGCCACCTTCGCCCGCATCCAGCGGCTGCGTAGCGGCTTCGGCCTCGACTACGCCGCACTTGACCTGGTGCTGCACCTGCTCGACCGCATCGCCGTTCTCGAAGCGGCGTCTCGACGTGTGGGAGGAGACCGCCCATGGACCCGAACCAGCTGACGCAGAAGTCTCAGGAGGCGCTGCACGACGCGCAGACCAAGGCCCTGCGGTTCGGCCATACCGAAGTGGACGGCGAGCACCTGTTGCTCGCCCTGCTCGACCAGGCCGAAGGGCTCGTACCCCGGCTGCTCGACCAGGCGGGCGCCGACCCTGATCGGTTGCGCACCGACGTCGAGGCCGAGCTCGGCCGGCGGCCCAGGGTCACGGGCCCGGGCGCGGCGCCCGGCCAGGTGTTCGTCACGCAGCGGCTGTCGCGGCTGCTGGAGGGCGCCGAACGCGAGGCCAAACGCCTGAAGGACGAGTACGTCTCGGTGGAGCACCTGGTCATGGCCCTGCTGGAAGAGGGCTCGACCACGGCGGCGGGGCGGTTGCTGCGGTCACAGGGGCTGACCAGAGACCAGTTCCTGCAGGCGTTGACCAAGATCCGCGGGAATCAGCGGGTGACGTCGGCGATGCCCGAGGTCGCCTACGAGGCGCTGGAGAAGTACGGCCGGGATCTCGTCGCGGACGCCGCCGCCGGGAAGCTCGATCCAGTGATCGGCCGGGACTCCGAGATCCGGCGGGTGGTGCAGATCCTGTCCCGCAAGACCAAGAACAACCCGGTCCTCGTCGGCGACCCCGGGGTGGGCAAGACCGCCATCGTCGAAGGGCTGGCGCAGCGGATCAATCGGGGCGACGTGCCCGAGGGGCTGCGCGACCGGATCGTTTTCGGTCTCGACCTGGCCTCGCTGATCGCGGGCGCCAAATACCGGGGCGAGTTCGAGGAGCGGCTCAAGGCCGTCCTCAACGAGGTGAAGGCGGCCGAGGGCCGGATCCTGCTGTTCGTCGACGAGCTGCACACGGTCGTCGGGGCGGGGGCCACTGAGGGCGCGATGGACGCGGGCAACATGCTCAAGCCGATGCTGGCCCGCGGCGAGCTGCATCTGATCGGCGCCACCACGGTCGGGGAGTACCGCAAGCACATCGAGAAGGACGCCGCCCTCGAACGACGGTTCCAGCCGCTGCTGGTGGACGAGCCCTCCGTCGAGGACGCCGTGTCCATCCTGCGTGGTCTGCGTGAGCGCCTCGAGGTGTTCCACGGCGTCAAGATCCAGGACACCGCCCTGATCGCCGCCGTCACGCTCAGCCATCGCTACATCTCCGACCGATTCCTGCCCGACAAGGCCATCGACCTGGTCGACGAGGCGTGCGCGATGCTCCGCACCGAGATCGACTCGATGCCTGCCGAACTGGACGAGCTGACCCGGCGGGTGATGCGGCTGGAGATCGAGGACGCGGCGCTGGCCAAGGAGGACGATCCCGCGAGCCAGTCCCGGCTGGCGGACCTGCGCAAGGAGCTTGCGGACGTACGGGCCGAAGCCGGCGCCATGCGGGCCCAGTGGGAGGCGGAACGGCAGGCCCTGCGGCAGGTGCAGGAGCTGCGCGCCGAGCTGGAACAGGCCCGGGAGGAGGCCGAGCGCGCCGAGCGTGACTACGACCTCAAACTCGCCGCCGAGCTGCGTCATGGCCGGATACCCGAGCTGGAGCGTCGCCTGCGCGTCGAGGAGGAACGGCTGGAGGACAAGCAGGGCGGGCGCAGGCTGCTGCGCGAGGTGGTCACCGAGGAGGAGATCGCCGCCATCGTCTCCCGCTGGACGGGCATCCCGGTGGACCGGCTCGAGGAGGGCGAGCGTGACAAGCTGCTCCGCCTGGACGAGATCCTGCATGAGCGGGTGGTCGGTCAGGACGAGGCCGTACGGCTGGTGGCCGACGCCATCATCCGCGCCCGCTCCGGTATCAAGGACCCACGCCGCCCCGTGGGGTCGTTCATCTTCCTCGGCCCCACCGGGGTCGGCAAGACGGAATTGGCCCGCGCGCTGGCGACCGCGCTCTTCGACACCGAGGACAACATGGTCCGGATCGACATGAGTGAATACCAGGAGCGGCACACGGTCAGCCGCCTGGTCGGGGCGCCGCCCGGATACGTGGGCTTTGAGGAGGGCGGTCAGCTCACCGAGGCGGTCCGGCGCAAGCCGTACTCCGTCGTGCTCTTCGACGAGGTCGAGAAGGCGCACGCCGACGTCTTCAACACCCTGCTTCAGGTGCTGGACGACGGTCGGCTGACCGATGCCCAGGGCCGTACGGTGGACTTCCGCAACACCATTCTGATCATGACCTCCAATATCGGCTCGGCCCACCTGCTGGACGGCATCACCGATTGGGGTGAGCTGAAGCCGGATGCCAACGAGGCCGTCATGGCCCAGTTGCGGATGCACTTCCGCCCCGAGTTCCTCAACCGCATCGACGACATCGTGCTGTTCAAGCCGCTCACCGAGACCGAGATCGAGCAGATCGTCAACCTGATGTTCAACGACCTGCGGGACCGCCTGGCCGAGCGCCGGATCGGCGTTTCGGTCTCCCCAGAGGCCCGCCGGTTCATCGCCCGGCAGGGCTTCGACCCGGTGTACGGTGCCCGGCCGCTGCGCCGGTTCATCGCCCGTGAAGTCGAGACCCGCATCGGCCGCGCCCTGCTCATCGGGGACATCCAGGACGGTGCGACCATCGAGGTGGGACTCTCCGACGGGCAACTCACCGTCTCCCACACCCTCGCCCACTCGGAGGCGTGATGATCGTCCAGTGCCGCGACTGCGGCAAGAAGAACCGCGTCCCGCCATCCGCCGAAGGCTCCCCGCGCTGCGGCAACTGCCATCGGCCCATCGCCTGGATCGTGGACGCCGGGGACGACACCTTCTCCGACATCGTCGAGAAGGCGACGATTCCCGTGGTCGTGGATTTCTGGGCGCCTTGGTGCGCTCCCTGCCGGATCGTCAGCCCCGTCCTCGAAGACCTCGCACACGACCTCGCCGGCAGGATCAAGCTCGTCAAGGTCAACGTGGACGACGCACCGAAGCTGGCCGACCGCTTCACCGTCCGCCACATTCCGAGCCTCATGGTCATGAACCGGGGCGAGCAGCTCGCGTTCCGCCCCGGCGCCGCGCCCAAGCACGAACTCCGTCCCTGGATCGAGGAGGCCCTGAACCGCCGGTCCTGAACCAGCCGCTATGTCCTGTCGGCGGCGGGGCCCGGGCGTTCCAGGTATTCGTGGATGAGACGAACGGCCATGGCGCCCTCCCCGACCGCGGACGCGACTCGCCGTGCGGATCCACGTCGCACATCCCCGGCTGCGAACACTCCAGGAAGGCTGGTCTGGAGCAGCGGCATCCGCAGCTGCGTGGCTTCGTCGTCCTCGGGCTGGAGGACATCGGGTCCGGTTCGGACAAAGCCGTGATCATCGAGGGTGAGCCGGCCTGCGAGCCATTGTGTTCCGGGCAGTGCCCCGATGAAGACGAACATCGCGACGGCGTCCAGCTTCTCCCGCAGCCCCGTCTCCGTGTTCTGCACGATCACCGCGTCCAGCGCCGCACCGCCCACGAGTTCGCTGACCTCCGTACGGCACCGCACCTCCACGCGCGGGCACCGTTCGATCCGGTCGGCGAGGTAGCGGGACATGTTCGCCGTGAGATCGCCGCCGCGGACGAGCAGATGCACCCGCAGGGCGTGCTCGGCAAGGGACAGTGCCGCCTGGCCCGCGGAGTTGCCGCCTCCCACGACGACCACCGGACCGTACCCGCACATTGCGACCTCGTTGAGGGTCGCGGCGTAGAAGACACAGAACCCTTCGTAGTCCGCGAGCCGGTCCAGGTTGAGCCTGCGATAGCGGGCCCCCGTCGCGATGAGCACTGCGCGGGCGGCGACCGTCGTGCCGTCCTCGAGCCCGATCACGTAGTGCCCATCGCTCGGATCGAGGGAGGTGGCCGATGCCGGTACCCCGATATGGGCGCCGAATTTCTCCGCCTGGATGACCGCCCGCTCAGCGAGTTCGGATCCGGAGATGCCTGCCGGGAAGCCGAGATAGTTCTCGATCCTGGGTGAGGTGCCGGCCTGGCCGCCGACCGCGACCGCATCGAGAATCGTGGTCGTCAGGCCCTCGGAGGCACCGTAGACCGCAGCGGCGAGCCCGGCCGGACCCGCGCCCACGATGAGGAGGTCACAGGTGTTCAAGGCCGGACCCGGGACCGGCAGGCCGATCGCCCGCGCGAGCTCCGCGTTGCTCGGGTTGCGGAGCACGACCCGGCCGTCCCAGCTGACGATCGGTGTCTCCTCCGGCCGGACGCCGAGGCGACGCAAGATCGTCTCGGCGGCGCGGTCCTCCTCGACGTCGATCCACCGGTACGGCAGCCGGTTGCGGGCTGCGAAGTCACGCAACCGCCGGGCGTCCGGGGAGAAGCGCGACCCGATGATCCGGAACCCGGAACCGCTGCCGATCAGCATCGACCGGCGGATCAG